>CALKNZ010000027.1 GCA_938091995.1 uncultured Luminiphilus sp.
TGTGGCGTATCGACAGCAAGTTTATTACCCAAAACACCACTAACCCGGCGAGCCCAAGGTGCATTAGGAAGCATTACCACCGCCACAGATGCCTCATTGATTAAGCGATCGGCCGACTCACCGCAGCTCATGTCCTCGCGATAACCCGCCTGCAGAACCTTCATTAAATCAGGGTCCTCGGCCAAACAGATATCCGGATTAGCATAAGGTAGTAAACGCTGATACAAACTTTCAGGATCAAAATGCAGATCACTGACGTGAGCCCCGTAAGCATTGTAATTAATCAAGATGCCAAGCTCTCGCCAAAGCTTCAAGTCAGGAGAACCTGGCAGAGTTTCTGCGATGCGCTTAGCGGTGCTATCAAGATTGTCTCCAAAACAACCGACAACGGCCCAGCTCGCGCCAACTCCTGCTAAATGACCGTTAACCAATGCAGAAGTGCAGACTTCTGGCGCCGTGTTAATGATGAGTTGGAGCCCTGAAGCGGTTGGCAGCTCTCCTGGGTTGTGGTGGTCAACGTAGAAGACCTCAGCACCTGACTGCAGCACTTGATCAAGAGCCGGTTGGTTTTTCTCAACCGCCACATCGAGCACAGTGACCAGATCTCCACAAGACGCCGACACTCGATTCAGAAGGCTTATATCGCGCTTCACTCCAGTTACCAAAGTCGCGTCGCGAGGGGTATGCTGACGGAGCTGCAACAAGGCGCAGATGCCGTCTGCATCTCCATTGAAAACATCGAAATGCGCCATAGATGAGTCGACTCTTGGGCTTAGCTCTTAAGAACTGATTGACCCTTTTTAGCAGGGAATACCGTCACATTTTCCGCTTGGATGGCCTGGCGAGTGCGCTTACCGACACGACCCTGCTTCAACCAAACAAAATCATGCCGAACTTCATGGGCTTCGAAACCACTGACATGATGGCGTAAGATTTTGGTGATCGCATCGCAATCAAGCTCAGCGCAGGCTTCAATCAAATCAGCAGTCGCCACTTCAAGCACCTCGAAATCTAAACTATCCTCCTCGGCTCGCATAATCATGGGGTGGCCGGTACCTGCAACGGAAGTACCCAACAACAATTCTTCATGAAGTTTCTCACCCGGGCGTAATCCAATAAATTCAATGTCTATGTGGTCTGAGGACATAACGTCACTCTCAAGTTCATACCCACTCAGCCGAATCATTCGCCTCGCGAGATCCACGATTCGAACCGGCTCGCCCATATCAAGAACAAAAACATCGCCACCCGTGCCCATTGCGCCCGTCTGTAATACCAGCTGAGCGGCTTCAGTAATACTCATAAAATATCGCGACACATCGGGATGCGTCACCGTAACTGGGCCACCAGACTCGATCTGCTCCCTAAATAAAGGCACCACAGAACCTGACGAACCCAGCACGTTACCGAAACGCACGATGCAAAACTGTGTCGATGTCTCCCGTTGCGCCAGTCCCTGGACAATCAGTTCCGCGTAACGCTTTGACGCCCCCATGATATTAGCCGGGCGCACCGCTTTATCGGTTGAAACCAGAACAAAGGTTTCAACACCGGCGCGCTCAGCCGCAAGAGCTGCAGACCAGGTCCCCTCAACGTTGTTGGCAACACCCTCGGCCACATTATATTCCACCAAAGGGACGTGCTTGTAGGCCGCTGCATGGTAAACCGTCTGCACCTTAAACGTTCTATATAGCGACTCTAGCTTACGCTCATCACGAACGGAGCCCAGTAGGGTCACAACAGGGAATCGATAGTCAGCCTCTTGGCAGAGCGCCTTAAGCTCCTGCTCAATGCTGTAAAGTGCAAATTCAGAAATATCGAGCAAAATCAGCTCTCGAGGGGCCGACGTCATGATCTGCCGACATAGCTCAGAGCCAATAGATCCCCCAGCTCCGGTCACCATAACAACCTTGTCATGAAGACAACTATCGATAAGCTCAGGATGTGGGGGCACCGGATCCCGACCCAACAAATCATCAAGGTCGACATCTTGAATTTGATTCACACTGGCTCTACCACCCACCAGCTCTGAAATCTTTGGCACAGTGCGAACATGTACGGGAATACCCACCAACGAATTGATGATTTCACGTCGACGATCTGGGGAAGCAGAAGGTACTGCCAATAACACCTGGGCAATTTTTTGATCTTTGACTATGGACTCTATCGCCTCAGAGGGATAAACCGGACGACCATTGATCACCGTATTGCGAAAGGCCACGTCATCATCCACGAATGCGTAGACGTCGTAGGTGGCTCCATGGTTCAAGGCATGTAACAACTGCCGGCCTGATTCACCGGCACCGTAAATAAGCACTTTTCTCGAGCCTCGCTCGGTAGACGCTTGATAGAAAGCTCGCGTTACCAAACGAACGCCACCCGTCCCGAAAAACAGAAGCAACCAAAATATACCGGGCGCCGAAGGTGCAACATCGAGTTCCCAGTAGAAGCTCGCTGCAGCAAAACCCACGGCCACAAGCGTTACCGCCCCGACCAAATCCCATACGGCGTGGGCACCCATGTGCCGGACAAGGGATCGGTAAAGACCACGGCCTACAAAAACTGTTATCGAAAAACAGACAACCCCTAGAAACACAAGAAGTTCAAGGACATTGGCAGGAAATAATGGACGATCGTAGCCGACACTGGTGCCCCCAATAAGGGCCAGGCAAACCAGACATAAATCAGTGACCAGCAGCACCAAGAACCTTAAATTTCGTGATGGACGCCATCCCACGACAGCTGGTTGGGCTTCCCTGCCGTGAACCGTTTCAGAATGGGACCGGTCTATACGCTGCGTAAAATGCTTTACCATTGAACCGACATATCCTTAATGCAATACGCTGGTCTTTTGCCCAGACAAAACCAGCTACGGTGCGGACTGGGCAGTTTACGAGTTGCGGCGGCTGTATACCACCAATAACAATGAAGGAATTGCCGAAAAAATTACCGCAAAAACCGGGGAATAAGGTCCGAAAGTTGCCCATAAAGCCATCGGAACCTGCCATAAAACCTGAATTATCAAGAGTCCCCCGTTCACAGCAAGTGGAGACCCTGTAATCTGCATCAAGCGTTGATAACCATGTTCCCTATGGGCCTGTGTTGGCGATTGACCCTGGACCAACCGAATCAGCAGCGTGCAGGTAGCATCTACCACAAAGGGCATCATCATAATCAACCATACCGCGCCAAGTCGACTATCTTGACCCACGGCATACAGACCGACCCAACCCAAGTAGAAGCCCAGGAACACGGCCCCGCTATCGCCCATAAAAATACTAGCCGGTGGCCAATTACGCCATAGGAAAGGCAGTAAGGCCCCTGCAAGCACAAGCGTTAGATGTGTTATTCCTGAGACTTCTGGTATGAACAAACTGATACCTGCCAGGCTCAGGCAAACACACAGGGCTTGAGTAACGACGAAGCCGTCTAGGCCATCCATAAAATTAACGAGATTGATGGTCCAGCCCAGAGCGAGTACAGCCAACCCCATAATGAGTAAGTGAGCCGTTCCTATTAGCGATATCACGGCGAATGTCGAGACAGATAGGTAAGCAAAGAAGCGCACCCAGGGGGGTAATGTAAAACGGTCGTCAACCAAACCCACCGCAGCAATCAGTAATCCACAGCCTTGCAGAACAAAAAGTGATGACGGTTTTCCACTGCCAAGGGCGCTTGGCACAAATAGCGCCAGGTTCACTGACAGAGCAAAGCAAATACCCGCCCCAACCGGCATGGGGGCTCGATGGGCGCTGCGGGCATTGGGCACATCAACAAAACCCCACCCTGGCGCCAATCGGCGAAAACACGCCAGAAGCAACACCGACAGAAAAAAAGCTACAGCGACAGCAATCATCAATGTGCACTCTCAGCTGCAGTAGACTTCAGCAATCGCTCTAGCGACCACACAGGACTGTTGAAAGGCTGAGCAGTTTCGCCACACCAATACCTTCCACCTAAAGAACTGGCTAAAGCCTGTGCCTGACGAAATGGCAAAATGGCTAAACACATTAACAGTCCGCGCCATAGCGGGGCTGGTAAAGTCACAGTCGTTTTATTAGCAACAGCCCTTCCAATTCGAAAAGCCGAGTAACATTGACCATCTGTCACCGCTAATGGCTGCTCTATAACCTCGCGTCTCTCTCCCGAACGCCAAAGCAACGAAACAATAAGCGCGACGAGATCGGGACGCGCCACCAAGCTGCGATGCCCTGTCGTAGGCAAGGATATCGGCAATAGGCGCTGCCATCTCTTCAATGTAGCAAGATTTGCGGTGAGAGCTCGATCATAAACAAGCCCAGGCCTGAGTATAACGAGTTCGGTTTGGCTGGTACCTATCAAGTTTGCGAGGGCAATTTCAGCCTGCCACTTCGAAGCTGCGTAAAGTGATACTGGCTTTGGTAGTGCAGTAGCCCGGACGCCTGGATCTAGCGTACTCGCAGGCACAACATTAAGGGTGCTCAGAAAAATAAACTGCTTCACACCAGCGGCTATTGCCGCGGAAGCAAGAGCACAGCAAGCCTCAACGTTGACGACCTGATACGCGGAAGCATCGCCTTTGTTGTGGGCAATTCCTGCGCAATGAATCACAACACTAATGTCAGAAAACACCTCAGACAAGCACTGGCATTCGCTCAGATCTAAGAAGCGATCACAGGAACGCCTGCCCGCAGTGAGAACGGGAATACCTTGCTGCTTGAGCGAAGCGTAGATTGCACTGCCGATATAACCCGAAGCGCCAGTGAGTAAAATCACGCTGGTGGCCCAGCGTGACGGCAGTGCTCACTCAAGTACGATGCGTTCTCGGTTGCGTGTGATGATTGATTCACCGATACCCTTGACCTCAATGAGCTCATCAATGGATTCAAAAGGCCCATAGGACTCCCGGTGTTCCACAATTCGGTACGCCTTTGCAAGACCAACCCCCGACAAGCCTTCCGATAAGAGCTCGGGAGGTGCTGTATTGATATTAACCAGTTGCGGCTGGCTAAACGAAGGGGTACTTGCGACGGCCAGGGCGAACCAGAGAACAACAATGCCCATAACCTGGTGTAACGGAAACAACCCATGCAAGTTGCTCCAGATTTTACGACTTGATCCGCTAAAACTGCGGGTAATGAAAGACATGGCAACATACTCCTGTTAGAAAAATTAAAGAGTCTAAGGTGACTCAGAAACAGGTTATAAATTGCTGCAACTAGCGGCGACATCTGTGCTCTCCATCGCCTTCAAAAGGATTCTAGAGATGACAGGATACCCTTGATAACGTCGCCGGGATTCGCCGCCCCGGTGATCGACCGACCCATCACCAAATAATCAGCGCCAGCAGAAACGGCCGCAGCGGGTTCAACGACACGCTTTTGATCACCAACGGCATCTCCTCTCAAACGGATACCAGGCGTCACTAGTGCAAATGCTGGAGCTACGACTTTTCTCAACTCGGCTGCCTCTTGCGCAGAGCACACCACACCATCAAGTCCAGCAAGCTCCGCCAGTTTTGCCAGATCCACCACTTGTTCCAAAGCAGATCCAGAAATCCCCACCTCCTTGAGATCTGGCTCAGCCATGCTGGTAAGCACGGTCACAGCCGTTAGGAGTGGCTTATTTTGGCGATTAATCAGTGCGTCACTGGCCGCCTTCATCATAACCGATCCACCACTCGCGTGGACATTGACCATCCATACGCCAAGATCAGCAGCAGCGGCAACAGCTTTGGCCACGGTATTAGGAATGTCATGAAACTTGAGATCTAAAAACACATCAAAACCACGATTAACGAGCTGCTGGACAGCTTCGGGGCCGACCCGTGTAAATAATTGTTTACCCACTTTTACGCGGCACAATGAAGGATCTAACTGCTCGGCAAGCCGCAAGACGGTGCCCATATCGTCAAAATCGAACGCAACAATTAAAGGTTTGTGATCAACCATTTAACGACTCTCCTACAGTTCCTAAATCCCTGACCGTGCCCCAGTGCTTACAGCCGGGACAATACCAATGCAGCTGCTGACTGCGGAATCCACAATGGGTGCAGCGATAAGAAAACCTTTGATCAATAATTTTTTCAATGGTTTCCAGCTCTAAAGATTCGTCACTCCCCGCCTCAGCCGAGTCGTGTAGGCTCATCAGTAACGCTACTCCGCGTAGCGAAGGTTTATCCTTCAGGCTTATTCGCAGGAAATTTTTTGCCGCATCTTTACCCACGCTCTCATGTAACTCATCGACAATAGCGAGCGCCAGAGGCGTTGTCGGCGCTTTCTTAAAGCAACCTTCAAGATACGAGCGTAGACCATGCCTAACGCCCAATGAATCCATTGCCTGCCTCATGAGCGGTATGATTTCTGCCAAGTATTCAGGCCCCTGGTCAAATACCGTCTTGAGCGCCTTAATGCTTTGTTCTGGCTGTCCAGCCGATAACTCTAAGGCACCGAGAGACAGCGTGGCACGAACACAGGCTTTGTCATAACGCAGGGCCTTAGCCAACAACTCTCGACCCTCACCGTAGTCTCCACGGCGCCTTGCCAACTCTGCCTGCTCGCAACAGTAGTGCGCCAAAAGTACACCAACCGGCTGGCCCACTTCATGGGCTGAGTTATCGGCTGACTTAATCAAGCTTCGTTTTGGCAGTAATTCTTCAGCAACGTCACAAGCGGCTGCCCAATCACTTTGAGCCTCATAAATTTCCAGCAGATGGCGACGCGCTACTCTTCGGTGGTTACCCGACTCCGCCACAAGATCAATCAAAAGTTTTTCAGCCCGATCAAGAAGACCCGCAGAGATATAGTCTCTGGCGAGCTCAAGATGCGACAAGTGGAGTTGCGTCTGCGGTAAGCTGGGTCGAGCCAGTAAATTCTGATGAACGCGGATGGCCCGCTCTACTTCACCGCGGCGGCGCAACACATTGCCCAATGCAATATGGGTATCAAACGTTTCCGCATTAACTTCCAGTGCTTGGGTAAAAGCGTCAATGGCATTGTCTTGACTACCGTCGAGAAGAAAATTCAAACCGCGGTAATACTCAGAGGGAGGTTGTGCTGAACTGCCCCAGACTAGCGGGCGATTACCCCGTCGCCCTAACCACCAGCCGGTAGCAATAGCCGCAGTCAAGGTGAGTAACAGCAGCAGGTCAATCACTCTCGCTGAGTCCAAAACGACGCAGTCGGTCTACCTCGAGCTCGAGCTTGGCGTGCTGGCGACGCAGACGTACATAACGCGCTCGCTGTCGTAGCGTCACCACCACCCCACCTAATAACCCCACCATGGAACCTGTCGCGAAAAACAGCAACAACCAAAGTGCTACCGCGCGCTCTGAGAATTGCACAACTAATAAATCAAGAGCAACAGGGTCAGTATTTTGAAGTGTAAACAACGCACCCAGCACAATAGCTGTGCCCACGATAAGGAGACTCAGTAACACTCGCAGAAGCGCCACAATCAGAAGCCAGCTTTTAATGAACGATTGACGCGTTCGCGCAGTTCCTTACCCGGCTTAAAATGAGGGACATGCTTTCCTTCCAACTCAACGCTATCGCCAGTTTTAGGGTTACGCCCCTGACGCGGCTCCCGGTAATGCAAAGAAAAACTGCCAAAACCACGGATCTCGATACGCTCACCGCTCGACAGCGTATCTGCCATGTGCTCAATCATCAGCTTCACAGCGAGTTCCACATCTTTAGTACTCAGCTGCGTTTGTTGAGACGCTATTAATTCAATGAGCTCACTACGGGTCATGGGCTTTCATTCAACACTTTGGGACCGTCATTTTCATACGTCAGCCAAATCTTTTCAAGTTCCTAATTTACATGACTTTTTTAACGGATAAAGACAATGAGAATAAAAAAAATGCCCCCTGCAGAAATTACGAGGTGACATAATCCGACTCATAAATGACTGGCAATCGTTAATGACCAAATTTTTGTTTAGGGTTTTGGCAGTCTCACATTGCCCAAACAAAAGGCAGCCAGAATAAGGACAGGCACCACGGCGAAAATTTTTCCACGGGTAAAAAAACGCGCCCCATCAACACATAGACGTAAAAAAGGCCGGCATAAAGCCGGCCTTCGATTAACGACGAGCTCGACTACTGACTATCCATTTTTGCCTTGATCAGGTCACCAATCGTACCGGGCGAGGCTGCCTCGTCTTGTTGCTTGAGGGTCTCAACGGCTTCTTTCTCATCATCGATGTCCTTGGCTTTGATGGACAGGCCTAAGGTGCGGTTCTTACGGTCAACGTTGGTGATCTTAGCTTCAACAGCATCACCCACATTGATAACCGAACGAGCATCTTCAATTCGCTCAACGCTGATATCTCCAACCTTCAGATATCCTGACACCTCATCTGACAACTTAATCAAAACACCTTTGGCGTCAACTTCCAGTGCCTTGCCGGTGACGATCGTGCCCCGGTCATTATCGCTCACGTATAGGGTAAAAGCGTCTTCTTCCATCTGCTTAACACCCAGAGAAATCCGCTCACGTTCGGGGTCGATAGACAGAATAACGGTCTCTATCTCGTCGCCCTTCTTGTAGTTACGAACAGCCTCTTCGCCCGTCTCATTCCAGCTGATATCGCTCAAATGTACTAGGCCATCAATAGCGCCATCGAGGCCAATGAAGATACCGAAGTCTGTAATTGACTTAATAGTGCCCGAAATTCGGTCGCCCTTCGCATGGTCAGAGGCAAAAGCATCCCAAGGGTTCTGGGTGCACTGCTTAATGCCGAGAGAAATACGACGACGCTCTTCATCGATATCAAGAACCATCACCTCAACCTCATCACCCAACTGCACGATCTTTGAGGGATGAACGTTCTTATTGGTCCAGTCCATTTCTGAGACGTGAACCAGACCCTCAACACCTTCCTCGATTTCAGCGAAGCAACCGTAGTCTGTGAGGTTAGTAACACGGGCATTCGTACGACTACCTTCTGGATAACGGTTAGTAATCTCTACCCATGGATCCTCGCCCAACTGCTTAAGACCCAAGGAGACACGGTTACGTTCACGGTCAAACTTGAGGATTTTGACATCCATTTCCTGGCCAACTTCTACAATCTCACTGGGGTGCTTAATGCGCTTCCAAGCCATATCCGTGATGTGTAACAAGCCATCAACACCACCAAGGTCAACGAAGGCACCATAATCGGTGAGGTTCTTGACCACGCCTTTCACCGACATACCTTCCTGCAGATTCTCGAGTAATTCTTCACGCTCTTGGCTGTTAGCCGCTTCCATAACAGCGCGGCGGGATACCACAACGTTGTTGCGCTTTTGATCCAGCTTAATGACCTTAAATTCGAGTTCCTTGCCTTCAAGATGCGTCGTCTCGCGCACCGGACGAACGTCAATCAATGAGCCAGGCAGGAAGGCTCTAATGGATTCAATATCAACCGTGAATCCGCCTTTAACCTTGCCATTTATGATGCCGGTGACGACTTCATCAGCAACGTGCGCCGCTTCAAGACGTTTCCACGCCTCGGCACGCTTGGCCTTTTCACGAGAAAGCTTAGTTTCACCAAACCCATCTTCAACAGTTTCGAGGGCTACCTGTACTTCGTCGCCGATATTGAGTGTGCATTCACCATTAGCGTTGGTGAATTGGTCGAGGGGAATAACACCCTCAGACTTAAGGCCTGCGTGAACAGTCACCCACTCGTTATCAATATCAATAACAACGCCTGTGACAATCGATCCAGGCTCCATATCAACGGTTTTTAAGCTTTCTTCAAATAATTCTGCGAACGATTCGCTCATGGGACGTTCCTGTTGTTGCGGCATCAAAATGCCTAGCCAATCTCCAGATAAGATTGGGTCTGCTCAAATTAGCGATCGCCGAGGTATCTGGCCTTCAGTTCGGCGACCGCGCTACTAGCCCTTTGCTTGCTGCAAGTTCAAACACGCGATTACAAACCGCATTTATAGACAACGTAGAGCTATCTATAAGAATCGCATCGTTGGCAGCTACCAGCGGCGAAGCGGAGCGGTTGGTATCACGCTCATCACGCTCGTTGATAGATTCCAAAAGGCGCGGCAGGCTAACACTTTCGCCTTTCTCGAGCAACTGTGCCTGACGCCTATGGGCGCGCGCCTCAGCTGAAGCGGTCAGGAAAATTTTAAGGGGTGCTTCCGGGAAGACCACAGTGCCCATATCTCGCCCGTCAGCCACTAGACCAGGCAATGTGGCGAGCTTACGCTGGCGATCCAGCAATGCGAGCCTCACCTTCGGCAGTACCGCGACAGCAGAAGCCCCACGGCTGCCTTCTTGAGAGCGAATGCGTGTGGTCACGTCTTCACCTGCAAGCCAGACCGAGACACCCGAGGGCGACGGTAAAAATCGTACATCCAGGGCTTTCGCGACTTCGACAACCTGAGCTTCATCTTGCCAGCTGATATCCCGCAATTCACAGGCATAACCCACTATGCGGTAAAGAGCCCCGCTGTCGAGCAAGTGCCACCCGAAAGCTTCGGCCAGTCTTGTGCTCAGCGTTCCCTTGCCGGCACCGCTGGGACCATCGACACAGATAACCGGGACTTTACTCATCGGCGAACATCAAGCTTTAGACCAGCACTCGATATGAGCTCAGCGAACCCGGGGAATGAGGTGGCAACATGGTCACAGTCAAGCACCTCAATCTCCGCCGAGGCGCGCAATCCCGCAATGGCGAAAGCCATTGCAATTCGGTGATCGTGGAAGGTATTTATCGAACCACCCTCTAACTTACCGCCCTCAATCACAATACCATCGGGAGTGGGCTCGTTTTTTATACCAAGGGTGCTCAGCCCCTCGGCCATCGCAGCGATCCTATCGCTTTCTTTAACTCGGAGCTCGCTAGCACCGCGCAAAATGGTCGTACCCGTCGCACACGCTGCCGCAATAAAAAGAACGGGAAACTCGTCAATAGCCAGTGGAACTTCATCTTCTGGAATATCAATTCCATGCAGCGGCGCATAGCGAACGTGCAAATCAGCAACAGGCTCTCCGCCGATCTCCCGGGGGTTAAGGACGGAAATATCAGCGCCCATCAAGGTCAAAATATTGAGAACGCCGACGCGTGTTGGATTCATACCAACATGCTTCAGCAGTACATCTGAGCCTGGGGCAATACTGGCCCCAACAAGCAAAAAAGCCGCAGAAGAGACATCCGCCGGAATATCGATAGAGGTCCCTACTAACCGACCACCGCCGTCGAGTCCAATCACACCATTGGTCGTATCAACATCGTAACCAAAACCACTCAACATTCGCTCAGTATGGTCCCTCGTGGGTGCGGGCTCAGTCACTGAAGTTCTGCCCTTCGCATACAAGCCAGCGAGTAAAACGCATGATTTGACCTGAGCGCTGGCTATTGGCAAATCATAGTGAATGCCCTGCAGCGTTTGTCCGCCCGAAATGACTAGCGGCGGGCGCCCTTCAGGTAGCGAATCAATGCGAGCGCCCATTTTGGACAATGGGTAAATCACGCGACCCATGGGCCTTTGCATAAGAGAGGCATCACCGATTAGCTCAGAGTCAAAATCTTGGCCGGCCAGTATCCCCGCAAAAAGACGCATGCCGGTACCAGCATTGCCCAAGTCTAAGGGCTGCTGTGGTGCCGAGAGGCCGTTCAGACCTACTCCGCTTATGGACAGGCTCCCCGCTTCAGGTCCATCTATTGTGACGCCCATCTGTCTAAAAGCAGCAATAGTTCTCAACGCATCCTCGCCTTCAAGGAAGCCCGTAACTTCCGTTACTCCCTCGGCAAGAGAGCCAAGCATGACCGCTCGGTGAGACATTGATTTATCCCCTGGAACACGGTGCTCACCCGTTAATTGGCCTCCAGGCTGTACAACAAATTTCATGGAGCGTCTCGTCCTTTATCGGCGTCTTCGGATTCGGGTGATTGCGGCGCCGCAGGTGAATCGAGGGGGTTCAAAACTGAATCATGCTCCCGCCGAACCGAACGACAAACTGAAAAGTAATGTTCGAGCCCCTCACCATCACCCTTTGCAATAAGTTCCTTAAGTGACGACAGCTGTGCTTCAACTGCGGTCATCGCATCGATTAGCGACTCTTTATTCGTCAGCGCCACATCGCGCCACATCACTGGATCTGAGGCTGCGATGCGCGTCATATCCCGCAGTGCACCGCCACCATGGCGCATAGGTTTTAACGGGTCATCCTCTAGCGCCATTGTTAATGCATAAGCAAGCATATGAGGCGAATGACTGCTAGCAGCAAGAGCCGCATCATGATCTGAGGGGGACATCAGCGTCACACGAGAACCAACGCGCTCCCACATCGTAGCGACCCACTTAAGTGCCTCAGGATCTGTGGTGTCATCCGGCGTCAAAATGGCCTCACGGCCGTCAAAGAGATCCGCCCTGGCAGCCATCACGCCACTGTTCTCCGAGCCTGCTATCGGATGTCCGGGCACAAAACGCGGATAACTCTCAGCCAGTTGCTCAATAACCCAGCCCTTCATACTCGCCAGATCTGTAACAATGGGGGTCTCGTCAAGGGTCTTTAAAAGAGTCGGTAAAGTCGCTAACAACTCTCCCGTAGAAATCGGCGGGGCGCCGATGATAATGACGTCAGCACCTGCTATTGCGCCACTCAAGTCAAGGTCATAACCATCGATCACACCCAGTGCCAGGCCGCGTTCAAGACTCGGGGCTCTAGGACCCCACGCAGTGATCTGGCCCACCCAGCCACTGCGCTTAAGCGCTAATGCCAAGGATCCCGATATTAAACCAAGACCTAAAAAGACAACATTTGCGGAATTTATGGACGCCACAGACTCAGGGGCGCTAGAAGGGAGCACAAGGATAAGAGCCGAGACGCTTTAACATAATCGACTGCTCTTCGAGTTCATTCATGATCTGATCAACAACTTTATCTTCAAGATGCCCTTCAAATTCAATATAAAAAACATACGTCCACTTTTCTGTTTTTGAAGGTCGCGAATCAATACGCGTCAAACTGATGCCCGCATCTTCAAAAGGTCTGAGCAAGTTGAGTAAAGCGCCAGGCCGATTACGACTCGCAATAATTACTGAGGTCTTATCCTGACCGCTCGCAGGCACAAAATCTCGCCCCAAAACCAAAAAACGCGTCGTATTACTCGCGTAATCCTGAATCGATACTTCGCGCTTTTCCAAAGCATACATTTCAGCGGCAATATCCCCTGCAATGGCCGCCACTCCGACCTCAAACTGCGCACGCCGAGCCGCTTCACCATTGCTGGCGACCTGCTCAAGTGGCACTTGCGGCAAATGAGTTTCCAACCACGTTCGGCATTGCGCTAATGCCTGTGGATGACCACAGATTTTGGTAATCTCACCGTCACCCGTGGCCTCCCCTATAAATAAATGGTGAACAACGGGTAGCTCAACTTCACCCACAATATGTAAAGGTGACTCAAGAAAACAGTCTAGTGTTTGACCGATCATACCCTCGGTTGAATTTTCTACCGGTACCACTCCGAAATCACATCGACGCTCTTCAACCTCTCTAAACACACCTTGAATTGAAGATTGAGCGTGGGGTAACGCCGACTGACCAAAATGTTTACGCGCCGCAGCTTGGGTATAGGTTCCTACTGGGCCCAAAAAAGCTACTGTCAGAGGGTTCTCGAGGGCCAAACAGCTGGACATAATTTCGCGAAAAATTCTGGCCATGTAGTCCCCAGGTAGGGGGCCCGGGTTTCTCTCCTGAATAGCCCGAAGTACCTGCGCCTCGCGTTCAGGGCGATAAAATAGCGGTGCCGCTTGAGAATCTGACTGGACCGCTGCGAGTTTGATTTCCGCGACTTCCTGAGCGCAACGGGCACGATCACTAATTAGAGACAGTAACTGTCCGTCGATATTATCGATGCGTGCTCGGATCGTCTCAAGTTGCTCATCAGTCGCCATAATTCAACCGTAACGCTGTTCAAACTCAGACATAAACCCACACAGCGCCTCCACTGCGGCCTCTGGCACCGCGTTGTAGATACTTGCTCGCATGCCTCCCACAGACCGATGACCCTTCAGATTCATCAATCCCACTTTCTCTGCTTCCTCTAGAAATAGTTTATCAAGTGCAGAATCCGCAAGGGTGAACGGTACGTTCATCCAAGATCTGGCCGATTCGTTGACCGGGTTGCTGTAAAACTCTGAAGCATCAATCTGGCTATAGAGCCGCGCCGCTTTGCGCCCATTAATAGCCGCCATAGCCTCAAGCCCACCCAAAGACTCGAGCCATTCAAAAACCAGTCCCGTCAAGTAAACGGCAAAAGTAGGAGGGGTGTTGTACATTGACCCGTTTGCAGCCGCCGTCTCCCAATTCAGCATCGCGGGGCAACTAGACCTGGCGTGGCCAAGAAGCTCCTTTCGAACCAGTACTAAAACCAATCCCGCAGGACCAATATTTTTTTGTGCTCCCGCATAAATGACACCAAATTGACTGACATCTATAGGGCGCGACAATAATGTCGAGGACATATCGGCAACAAGGGGTGCATCAACCTTGGGGATAGTCAAAAACTCCAGTCCGCCAATGGTTTCGTTGGGGCAATAATGAAAATAACGCCCCCCAGTTTCAGACCATTCAGCGCGAGGGGGTATTGACATGAAGTTGTCTGCGCTCCCATCCGCAACACAGTGAGCATTGACAAAGCGCTTGCCTTCGGCGAACGCTTTCTTCGACCACTGTCCCGTTACCAAATAGTCTGCACGGTCCGCTTCTGAACTCAAATTCAGTGGTACCGCAGCAAATTGCTGACTCGCGCCACCCTGCTGAAACAATACCGCATAGTCATCAGGCACACTTAGCAGTCGTCTTAAGCGGTTCTCTGCCTGCTCCATGACGTCAACAAAAGCTTTGCTGCGATGACTAAGCTCCATGACTGAGGCGCCCTGCCCCTGCCAATCAAGCATTTCCTCTTGGGCTCGCTTCAGCACAGCTTCAGGTAAGGCGGCGGGACCGGCGCAAAAATTATGAACTCGAGACACGATTCAAGACTCTCCGCTATCTCCGCTGTCCGCCGGAACCTCGGATTCCAGAGCGGTTACAGACTCAGCGGACTCCGCGTCTGGTACAGCGTGGTCATCTTCAACAATTCGACTCAAGCGCACCAACTTTTCATCATCACGTGTTTTTATAACGCGAACACCCTGAGTATTGCGGCCGAGGGTCGAGATCTCTTCAACTCGAGTCCTGACAGCCGTACCCTGATCGGAGATCAACATGATTTCATCTCCCGCCGAAACTTGAACGGCACCCACAAGCGAGCCATTTTTAGCGGTAGTTGCCATGGCGATTACGCCCTTGGTTCCCCGACCCTTGCAAGGGAACTCGGCTGTGTCAGTGCGCTTACCATACCCTTTCTCGCTCACCGTCAAAATGGTGCTATCGGCTTGGGGAACAATAAGCGATATCAGATGGTGCTCATCGGGCAGTTTAATGCCCCTAACACCACGGGCTGTTCTACCCATCGCGCGAACGGCCTGCTCTTGAAATCTAACCGCTTTGCCCTCGCTGGAAAGCAGCATGACATCACAGCTACCGTCGGTGACTGCAGTGCCCACCAGCCAATCATCAGCCTCTAGCTCCAAAGCCCGCAAACCAACACTGCGCTGCCGTGCAAACTGTTGCATATCGGTTTTCTTTACAATGCCACGCGCTGTCGCCATAAAAATGAAATGCCCTTCTTCATAGCCCTCTACGGGCAAGATGGAGGTAATACGCTCGCCTTCATCGAGAGGTAATAAATTGACCATGGGGCGACCCCTGGCATTGCGGCTCGCCAGGGGAATATGAAAGACCTTAAGCCAGTAAACCTTGCCCAAGTCTGAAAAGCACAGAATAGTGGCATGGGTGCTTGCAATGAGTAGGTGTTCTACGAAATCTTCATCCTTAACCGAAGTAGCAGATCGCCCCGTCCCTCCTCGTCGCTGTGCTTGGTAATCTGACAGCGACTGGGTTTTGGCATAGCCGCCGTGAGAAATGGTCACCACGCGATCTTCTTCTGTGATCAGGTCCTCAACGCTCAGGTCATGGGTGGAATCAGTGATCTCTGTCAGTCGATCATCACCAAACTCCTCTACCAATTCCTTGAGCTCATCGCGAATGACCTGGCGCAGTCGATCTGGATCCTCAAGAATTTCAAGATAACCCGCGATCTCGACCAACTTATCTGAATATTCCTGCAACAATTTTTCATGTTCCAGTCCGGTTAGTCGATGGAGTCGCAGCTCAAGAATCGCTTGGGCTTGAGCAGGAGACAAAAAGTACTGATCACCATGAAGACCAAACTCTTTGGCGAGATCGTCGGGGCGACAGGCATCCTCTCCCGCACGCTCCAACATTCCCGTAACCTCACCAGACTGCCAGGATTTAGCCACCAGGCCCGCCTTCGCGTCGGCCGGTGTAGGTGAGGTTTTAATCAGCTCAATGATTTCATCAATATTAACCAGCGCTATCGCAAGCCCTTCAAGCACATGGCCGCGCTCGCGAGCCTTGCGCAATAAGTAAACCGTTCTTCGGGTTACCACTTCACGCCGATGGCGAACAAACGCCTCGATCATTTCCAGCAGGTTTAAGGTGCGTGGCTGGCCATCAACCAAAGCCACCATATTGATACCGACGACCGATTGCAGCTGTGTTTGAGCGTAAAGGTTGTTGAGGACGACATCTCCCATCTCACCTCGGCGCAATTCAATAACGACTCGCAAACCGTCCTTATCCGACTCATCTCTGAGCTCGGTAATGCCTTCCAGTTTCTTTTCCTTGACCAGCTCGGCAATGCGTTCGATTAGGCGCGCCTTGTTAAGCTGATAGGGAATTTCATGGATGATGATGGTGTCTTTACCCCGACTTTCATCGGTAATGACTTCTGCTCGCGCACGAACATAAATACGACCACGCCCCGTTCGGTAGGCCTGAACAATGCCAGCACGGCCATTGATAATAGCGCCGGTTGGGAAGTCGGGGCCTGGGATGTATTCCATGAGTCCATCGACATCTATCTCAGGGTTGTCAATAAATGCCAGACAGCCCGCCACAACCTCTCTAAGGTTATGAGGTGGAATATTTGTTGCCATTCCCACGGCAATACCAGAGGAACCATTGATCAAGAGATTAGGAGCTCGAGTGGGTAGCACCACCGGAATTTGCTCAGATCCGTCGTAGTTATCGACAAAATCGACCGTTTCTTTATCTAGGTCGGCGAGCAAAGCGTGGGCGAGCTTGCTCATACGGATTTCGGTGTAACGCATGGCTGCGGCCGAATCCCCGTCTATTGAACCAAAGTTACCCTGACCGTCCACCAGGGTATAGCGCAAGGAAAAGTCCTGAGCCATACGAACAATCGTGTCATAAACGGCCGAATCGCCATGGGGATGGTACTTACCTATCACATCACCGACGATTCTGGCGGACTTCTTATAGGCCTTGTTCCAATCGTTATTGAGTTCGTTCATCGCGAAAAGCACGCGTCTGTGCACAGGTTTCAAGCCATCGCGCACGTCCGGCAAGGCTCGCCCGACGATCACGCTCATGGCGTAGTCCATGTAAGACTGCTTGAGCTCGTCTTCGATATTGACGGGAAGCACTTCCCGTGCGATTTCCTTGGGTGTCTCTGCCATTAGAACTGCTTTGTCTGGTGGGGGAGTTTTTCGAGCTCAGATCATATCAAATTCAGCTCTGCGGGGCCATCTTCACTGTCCATGGCGGGCAAGGGGACGGGGCACCGGTTATACTCCCTCCATGAACTCACTTAACCCTTCGTCCGCTGCTGATCTCATTATCCATCCTCGATGGGTCGTACCCGTATCACCTTCAGGCCAAGTACTGACTCACCACAGCGTCATCGTCACCGACGGCCGTATTGCTGGCATCGTGCCCACCGATGAAGCGCAAGACATTCAGGCGACAGAGCACTTGAGCTTACCGTCGCAAGTGCTTCTTCCGGGGCTTATCAACGCCCATGGCCATAGCCCGATGACGCTGTTACGCGGTGTCGCCGACGACGCCCCCTTAATGACTTGGTTACAAGATCACATTTGGCCTTTAGAAGCGGAGTTTGTATCCGAGGCATTTGTTCGCGATGGCACCGATTTAGCACTTCTCGATTTGATGATGGGTGGGACCACAACTTTCAGTGATATGTATTTTTTCCCAGACGTGACTGCCCAGCGGACTGACATCGCGGGACTGCGAGCGCAATTGGTGTTCCCTGTTATCGATGTCGCTACTGCGTGGGCAAGTAATAGCGAAACTTGCTTGGAAAAAGGTCTCGCCCTGCGTGATGAATATCGGGACCATGCTTTAATTCAAGTAGGTATCGGTGCTCATTCCACCTACAGTGTGACAGCAACCACACTCCAGAAAATTGCCACTTTGATTAACGAACTCGATGCACCGCTGCAAATCCACTTACACGAAACCCAATCAGAGGTTGCGACAGCACTCGAGACCCACGGGGAGCGTCCAATCAGCCTATTGAATCGCCTTGGCTTACTCGGACCCCGAACGCAATGCGTACACATGACGGCGCTATCTGATGACGACATCGAACTGTTAACCAACAGCAACAGTCATGTCATCCACTGCCCGCGATCGAATATGAAACTAGCCTCGGGCATAAGCCCAGTAGATCGGCTTATCAAAGCGGGGGTGAACGTGGCTCTGGGCACCGACGGTGCCGCCAGCAACAACCGATTGAATATGCTGGCAGAAATGCAAATGGCCGCGCTATTAGCCAAACTTGAGTCTATGGAGGCCACAGCGCTCCCGGCGACTGCAGCGCTTGAAGCCGCCACACTAGGGGGCGCGCGAGCACTGGGACTAGAGGGCACTATAGGCTCAATAGAGCCCGGCAAAGCCGCTGACTTAATCGCACTCGATTTAAGCCAATCCCACACTCAACCACTGAACAATGTTATTTCACATATTGTATATGCCACTAACGGTACGGAATTAACGCACAGCTGGGTAGCGGGACAAGCATTGGTCCGAGATGGTCAGCCACTGACACTGGCGCCAGATGATATCGTCGAGCGGGCCGCCCGTTGGCCGGAAAAATTCAAGGCCTATCAAGCCTCCATTGATCTAACTGGAAATCACCTTTCATGAGCACAACACCTAATGTTGATCCGGCAGAAATCGCAAAATTTGAAGCACTAGCGGCACGCTGGTGGGATCCCAACAGTGAGTTCAAACCCCTACATGAGATTAACCCTCTTAGGGCCGGCTGGATCGACGAGTATTCGGGTGTCGCAGGAAAAAATCTGCTCGATGTCGGCTGTGGGGGAGGCCTGTTAACAGAAGCCATGGCCTGGCGCGGCGCTAAGACAGTTAAAGGCATCGACATGGGGGAAGCCCCCCTGAGCGTAGCCCGCCTTCATCAACTCGAGAGTGGCCTCGATATCGAATATGAAAAGATTACCGCTGAAGCATTGGCTGAGCGTGATAAAGGCCATTATGACGTTGTCACATGTCTCGAAATGCTAGAGCACGTTCCCGATCCCGGAGCCGTCATTCAGGCCTGTGCCGATTTGGCAAAACCGGGTGCTGATCTGTACTTCTCAACCATCAATAGAAACCCCAAAGCCTTTGTCTTTGCCATCGTGGGGGCAGAGTACGTGCTGAATCTACTTCCCAAGGGGACTCATGATTACAGTAAATTTATTAAACCCTCAGAGTTGGCAAACTGGATACGTCAAGCTGGACTGACGCTGACACAAATGTCTGGTCTTACCTACAATCCCATCACCCAGCATTATCGGCTGCACCCACGAGATGTATCTGTGAACTACATGGTTAGAGCAACAAAGCCACAGGCATCCTGAGTCAATGCTAACGGCCAGCAGACCCCAGGCAATACTTTTTGATCTTGATGGCACGCTTGTCGACACTGCCAGCGAATTTGTCACCGTCTTGCAGCAAATGCGGCGCGCTCGCCACCTTAAGGACATCCCGGACGAGAGCATACGAGCTGTGATCTCTAACGGTGCCGCCGGCATGATTGCATTGGCGTTTAATTGCACGCCGGACATGCCCCAGTTTGAAGCGCTGCGAGACGAATTCTTGGACGCCTATGAGCATCAGTTGGGTAGCTCAGCCCGACCCTATGAAGGCGTGAGACTGTTACTACAAGATCTCAGCATTCAACATATCCCATGGGGTGTGGTTACTAATAAAATGCGTCGTTTTGCGGAACCCCTCATGCAAGCCATGGCATTTGATCCCCCAGCTGCAGCTCTAATAACGCCTTGTGACGTCAACGAACCCAAACCTCATCCTGAAGCGATTTTAGCTGGCTGCTCCCTGCTTCAATGTCAATCTGCTCAAGCTATTTACGTGGGGGATCACGTGCGCGATATTGAAGCGGGAAAACGCGCAGGCTGCTACACCATCGCGGCGGCCTATGGCTATTTATCCCCTGAAGAGGACCCCGCTTTGTGGGGAGCAGACAAAGTCGTGTCGTCGAGCATTGAACTCAATACAGTTATTAGGCAGCTAATCCAATGACATTTTTACCCGATCAGTGGCGTCCTCAACCCAATATGCTGGCTGAAAAAACCTTATTAATCACTGGGGCTGGCGATGGTATTGGCAAAGCCGCTGCACTTTCATTTGCCCGACATGGCGCGGAAGTTCTGTTACTGGGTAGGACCGAAGCCAAGCTGGAGGCCGTCTATGACACCATTATTGCCGAAGGCGGTGCCGTGCCAGGAATTATACCGACAGACCTAGCTAAAGTTAGCCACGACGACTTGATTGCTTTAGCTGGTGAGTTGGCAAACTCAATCCCCAAGCTCGATGGATTACTGCACAATGCCAGCATACTCGGAGATCGTAAGCCCCTCGCCCAAACCAGTGCAGCACTTTGGCACCAGATTATGCAGGTCAATGTCAACGCGGCCTTTATGCTAACCCAAGCCCTGCTGCCCATGCTTGAGCAGGCGCCTTTAGCGTCAGTCGTGTTCACCAGTTCGGGGGTTGGCCGTCAAGGACGCGCCTTTTGGGGAGGTTACGCAGTATCAAAGTTTGCCACCGAAGGCCTGATGCAGGTCCTTGCAGACGAATTAGGCGAGACCAGCAATATTCGAGTGAACAGTCTTAATCCTGGCGCCGTCAATACCGCTATGCGCCGCACGGCTTATCCGGCTGAACCGCCACAAACTAACCCAAGCCCCGAAGCTCTGATGCAACACTGGCTATTTCTGATGAGTGACGACAGTAGGAATATCAATGGCGAGGCATTAAGCGCACAAAGCTGAGCCTCACTTGCGACGTCGCTGGAAACCACCCTTGCCACTCGCTAAACGTCGAACGGTTTCTTTACCCGACTTCTTGGCAAGGCGCTCGAGTTTGGCTCGAGACTTGTCATCCAGCGGCATAACCGGCTTAGCCGGCAGCTTCGCCATGCTATAAAGCACTTCAACATCGCGTTCGGGCAGCTCAGTCCACTCCCCTTTTTTCAACTTTGAGGGAATGAAAACCTCGCCATAACGCACACGTTTCAAACGCGACACGGTAAGCCCCTGAGACTCCCAAAGACGCCGAACCTCTCGATTGCGGCCTTCCATCAGCACCACATAAAACCAGCGATTAATGCCTTCTCCACCACCGTCGACAATATCTGTAAATCTTGCCGGCCCATCATCGAGAATTACCCCGGCACGAAGCGTATCAAGTATTTCATCGGTAACAGTCCCCATCACCCTCACCAAATACTCGCGCTCTATCGTACTGCTAGGGTGCATCATCTTATGGGCTAGCTCACCATCGGTGGTAAATAACAGTAGCCCTGAGGTATTGAAATCCAGACGACCCACGACAATCCAGCGCCCACCTTGCAATTCTGGCAGCGAGTCAAAAACGGTGCGTCTACCTTCTGGATCTTTGCGTGAGCACACCTCTCCAACGGGCTTGTGGTAGAGAATGCATCGCACCCGCTCAGAGTCATCGAGCTCTACAGGCTTTCCATCGAGGGTTACACGCTCTCCCGCCAATACGCGATCGCCAATTTTCGCCGGGCGTCCGCCAATAGTCAGGCGCCCTTGCTCAATCCAGCGTTCCACCTCTCTACGGGAGCCCAAGCCAATTTTTGCCAAGGCCTTTTGTAGCTTATCGCCTTTTGAAGGCTCAGTTGACGGCTCTACGGGCCTTTTACTTCGAGGGCGTTGGGCTTTGCTCATGTCGCCGCTCTCCATCTGAATTTTGCTCATCGGAGGCGGGGTTTACGGGTGAGTGGTCGTCTGAAGCTGCTTGCTCAAAAACTTGCGCTGCGGCCGTTCCCTCTCCTGCCGCAGGCTCTTCTAGAGCTGCGTCTTCTGCCAGTTGATCGTCGAATGTCCGCCCCAGTGACACGTCTTCTTCTGAAGCTTCCTCAGCCATGGCTTGTTCTTCAAGCCCCGGCTCTTCCAAAGCCGTCTCTGCCAATACCTTATCGTCCCGGGCAATTTCTTCCAGGGGAGACTCGTCTGGGTTTTCACCCTCAGCATTGGCAGGTATCGCCTCCGCTTGCGTCTCTTCCTCTGTTTCTACAACCTCAGCGCCCAAAATCTCGAGCGGCAGGTTCCCGGAAAGGTTCTCTAAATCTTTTATCTCTGCAAGCGGCGGGAGCTCCTCAAGAGATTTAAGATTAAAATAATCAAGAAATTGTCGCGTAGTGGCATACATAGCCGGTCGACCCGGCACATCACGATGTCCAACGATACGAACCCAGTCGCGCTCCTGCAGCGTTTTTATAATGTTTGTACTGACCGCAACACCTCTAATCTCTTCAATTTCGCCTCGAGTAATGGGTTGCCGATAGGCAATTAAAGATAGGGTTTCCAACAGCGCCCGGGAATAGCGCGGTGGGCGTTCCTGCCAAAGCCGTCCCACCCATGTGGATAAATTTTGACGCACTTGAAAGCGATAGCCCGTCGCCACCTGTACCAACTCATAGCCACGGCCCTCACAGCGACGTTCAACCTCGTCAAGCGCTTCCCGCAAATCGGAATTAGCCGGACGATCAAACTCATCAAAAAGTTGGCTGAGACGCTGGATAGACAGCGCTTCTCCCGCGGCCATCAGTGCGCCCTCCAAAATTTGAACCAGTCCTATCTCCGCCATCAGTCGATCCTCGCCTTGACATGGATGGGTCCAAAACCCTCTGTTTGTACGATTTCCACCAGAGACTCCTTAATCAACTCCATAATCGCGAGAAAAGTAACAACCACGCCCAACCGCCCCTCCTCGGCCTTGAAGAGAGAAACAAAAGGTACAAAATTGCTCGATCGAAGGACCTCGAGCACATCCGACATACGCTCTCGGGTTGATAGAGACTCCCGCTGTATCTGATGGCTTTCATACATATCGGCGCGTTTAAGCACCTCACCCAAAGCAATCAAAAGCTCACGCATATCGAGGTCCGGCAGTGGCCGATCGCGGTTGAGATCAGGCGGCTCAATCTTAGCGACCCAAGTGTCCCGCTCCATTCGGGGCAGCCCGTCTATTTCCTCTGCGGCCTGTTTGAATCGCTCATATTCCTGGAGCCTGCGAATCAAATTCGCTCGGGGGTCTTCCTCGTCTTCTTCAATATCTGTAGATCGCGGCAGCAACATGCGGGATTTAATTTCTGCCAACATGGCCGCCATTAATAAGTACTCAGCGGCCAATTCGAACTGCATGGCATCCATGAGTTC
Organism: uncultured Luminiphilus sp.; assembly: GCA_938091995.1. Taxonomy (GTDB): domain Bacteria; phylum Pseudomonadota; class Gammaproteobacteria; order Pseudomonadales; family Halieaceae; genus Luminiphilus. The sequence goes on from CALKNZ010000027.1 coordinate 23,660, forward strand.
GACATATTCCATGTATTGAGTCGTGATCTGCGATACACCAATGTCTAAAATATCGAGATTTTGTCGACGTATGAGGTAGAGCAGGAGGTCAAGTGGGCCTTCAAAGGCCTCGAGAAAGACTTCAAGAGCCTGAGGCGGTATGTAGAGATCTTTAGGGAGCTCTGTCATCTCGTGCCCCATAACGATCGCAAAAGGCATTTCACCTTGCTGGGGGCTATTTAAGCGGCGCTCTACACGATCTGCAGGACGGAGTGTTGGAGACTCATCCACAGGTTCTGGCGCATCGGGAGGTATTGTTGTGTTCACGCGTCAATCATACCGCAGTCCCCTCGCGGCGTCTGCCAAAGAGTGAGAGATTCAGCTTAGTGCGAGTGAAGCAATATCACCCAAACCCTCCCGTAGCACTTGGTAACCCTCACCCGATAAATCTATGACCGTGGTAGGCTCAAGACCACAAAAGCCGCCATCTATCACTAACTCAACCTCATGCTCTAGCGTAGATCGTATATCGTAAGGGTCGGTCAGCGGGTAGTCGTCCCCAGGTAATTGCAAGGTCACACTCATGATGGGTTCCGAAAACTCGGCCAATAGCGCCTGAGTAATCGCATTATCGGGTACACGAACCCCCACGGTTTTTCTCCGGGGATGGAGTAGACGTCGAGGCACCTCACCCGTCGCCTCAAGAATAAACGTGTAGGGTCCCGGGGTGGCACTCTTGATCAGTCGATAAGCACTATTGTCGACCTTGGCATAGGTGCCCAAAACCGAGAGATCTGGGCATACCAAGGTGAAGTTGTGGTTGTCATCGAGTTTTCGTATGCGCCGGATACACTCCAGGGCGCGTTTATCCCCCAACCGGCAACCCAGCGCATAGGCAGAATCTGTGGGATAGGCGATGACCCCGCCAGTCCGCAAGATCTCCACCGCTTGGCGGACTAGGCGAAGTTGAGGTGTCTCTGGGTGGATGGCAAAAAATTGGCTCAAAGAATCGTCTCCCAAACACCCGAAACGTCGCCCGCAACGGAGACGTCAACACCAAGATCGGCGCCGTGGGCCCACTCGCGATGAAAGTCACTACCCAATGATACCGACAGTTTTTTCTCCTTTGCCAGACGCCTGAGCTCGACAATCTCCGAATCCGACTGCCGGCCGTTAACAATCTCAATAGCTGCGCCACCAGCGATAGAGAATGCGTCACACAAAGCGCGCAATTTGGTTCGAGAAAAACGATATTTCAAAGGATGTGCCAGAACGGGCACACCACCTGCAGCCACAATAACCGCAACCGAATCAGCGAGGCTCGGCCACGGTGTTTTAATATCTCCGGGCTTGCCATTACCCAACCATTTATCAAAGGCGCGACTGACGGTGGGCATATATCCCTCAGACACTAACCAGTGTGCAAAGTGTGGCCGGCAAATAGCGGCCTCCCCGGCCAATGCCTGGGCGCCATCCAGCGCACCTTGCGCACCGAGTTGCTCAAGTTTTGCCGCAATTTTCACCGCGCGATCACGCCGTATGCGCTGAAGATGATCGAGCATATCGACCAGCGCCTTAGAATTTGCGTTGACATTCAGGCCCACAACATGAATCGTGGCGCCGCCCCACTGGCAGGACAACTCCACGCCACAGACAATGGTGATACCGTCACGCTGCAGGGATTGAGCAACTTGCCAGCCAGACAACGTATCGTGATCAGTCAGTGCAAGCACCTCTACACCCCGATCAGCGGCTCTCGAAAGCAACTGAGCCGGAGTTAGCGCGCCATCGGATGCGGTTGTATGCGTGTGGAAGTCAATCAACAAGGGCTCTAAACTCTCTAAAGTAATCCATAAGGTTAACAGAGATCATGATCGAGACGACGCACCCGCAGTTAGGCCTACCCGGAATTGAGAGTAGCTCATGAAACAGTTGGCCGAATTCCTGCCCATTATTATCTTTTTTGTGATCTACCAAATGGATGGCAGCACGATCAACCTTTTCACTTGGTCACATACGGTTGATGGAATTTACAGCGCCACTAAGGCCTTAATAGTGGCAACACTGTTTATCCTGCCACTTCAATGGTGGCTAACAGGCTATATTGAGAAACGCCTGCTTTGGACGAGTGCCGCCGTATTCGTCTTTGGAGGTGCCACACTATTTTTTAGAAATGAACTATTTATTCAATGGAAACCCACCGTCTTCAATTGGGGCATGGCGGCCGCCTTCGCCGTGTCACAATTTTGGGGCAAAAAAAATCTCATCGAGCGACTGATGGGCGCACAAATTCAAATTCCTCGGGCAATTTGGCGGCGAACTTGCTGGGTATGGGTCGCGCATTTTTCCATGGTCGGCACCCTCAACCTATATGTAGCCTATCAATTTTCAGAGGCGACTTGGGTATCCTACAAGCTGTGGTCGGGTATAGGTTTCACCTTTTTTATTATGGTGATAACAATGATCATCATTGGCCCCTGGATAAAATCTGACGGTGTCAGCAAAGACAACAGTGAGCTGTAAAACAATGTACATAATCGATACCACACCTGTATTTGGGACGTTAAAGACAAGGAGAGCCACTAATGACCCCACATAAAAGGCCCATTGGAGCACCTATGGCAGTCGTTGCGCTGCTTTTCCTAAACGGCACGATCTTCCCTGCCCTGTGCTTTGGCGAAGAACAGCGTTACATAACTGATGAAATTCTAGTCCCTCTGCGCAGTGGTGCGGGCGGCGAGTACCGCATCGTAAATAAAGGCTTATCATCGGGCACGGCGATTACCCAATTTGGGCTTTCCGAGGACGGTGTTTGGGCCGAAGTCGAAACACGCGGCGGTACCCGAGGCTGGTTGCGGGCGCAGTATACTCAAGTCGAAAGGCCCACTACGCTGATGCTAAAGGATGCTGAACAGCGGTACGCCAAACTAGAAATCGATAGAAACAAACTTCGCAGCCTGCTGGATAATTCGCAATCGGTTGCTTATGAAGCCGATGGAGAGCTCGCCGAACTCAAGGAAAAGCTCGCCGCCACTGAGGCTGAACTCAGTCAAATAAAGCAGATTTCTGGGGCGGCCATTGAGTTAGATGCACGAAACCAAACTTTAGCTGAGAGCCTCGAAACAAAACGCTCTGAGGCGGAACTGTTGAAACTGGAAAACATACGTTTGCAAGAGCGCATTAAAAGCAATCAAATGATCGACGGGGCGCTCGCCGTACTACTAGGCGTTATTATTATGGCCATCGCGCCAAAACTTATACCCAAACGACGCCGCAATGATGGTTGGTCTTAAGCAACTCTTTCCCACTAACTGGAGTCCCTAAAATGAAATACCTCTGCAGAATTTTGCTGATACTTGGGCTGCTAAGCAGCTCAGGCATGCTGTTGGCACAAGACAATGCAACAACACTCCGGGTCAAGCTCGTCACATCGGCCGGGGATATTACTATCAGGCTGTATCCGGAAAAATCGCCTGTTACGGTGGCTAATTTTCTTGCCTACGTTGATAGCGGTTTCTACAACGAGACAATTTTTCATCGGGTGATCAGTAACTTTATGGTGCAAGGCGGGGGTTTCACCACTGCGATGACTGAGAAAGAATCGGGTGAGCCCATAGTTAACGAGAGCCGCAACAAGCTACACAACATTCGCGGCACGATTGCGATGGCCAGGACCAGCGAACCCGATTCAGCGACGGCCCAGTTTTTCATAAACCAACGCAGCAACCTGCAACTCGACTGGGCACCGGGGAAAGAGGGTTATACCGTGTTTGGCGAAGTTGTGAAGGGAATGGGCGTTGTCGACTTCATAGCCACGGCGGAAACCGACACGAGCCTAATGACTACCAGTTCGGGGCAACGTCCCTTCCAAGATGTGCCAGTAGAAGCCATCGTTATCAAGAACATAGTGCGCGTACCGGGTAAATGACAGCACTCAGTATCAACCTGAATAAAATTGCCCTGATCCGCAATTCTAGGGTCACGAAGATTCCCAATGTCGTCACTCATGCGCAAATGTGTATTGCTGCGGGTGCAGATGGAATAACCGTTCACCCTCGCCCAGACCAACGACACATCCGTGCACAAGATTGTTTTGATCTCCAATCGAATTTGCCTGTTGAGCTAAACATAGAGGGCAATCCGTTTACCGAGCCCCGCTCAAGCGATCAACCACATGTGGGGGACTACCCCGGTTTTGTAGCACTCGTGCAAGAGGTGCGTCCCGCACAGGTGACTTTGGTTCCTGACAACGACCAGCAACTTACCTCTGATCATGGGTTTGATATTGCCAAGGATGGAAAGCGACTCGAACCACTCATCAAGATTTTTAAAGACCAGGGCTTTCGTGTCAGCCTGTTTATGGATCCAGATCCCAAAGCCATGGCCATGGTCGCAGCTTTGGGTGCTGACCGCGTCGAGCTCTATACAGAAAGTTATGCCCGAGCCCATGAGCTTGGCAACTACAATAAAATCCTTGATGCTTTTACAGAAACGGCAGAAGCCGCTGTCGCGGCTCGATTGGGAGTAAACGCAGGGCATGACCTTAATCTGACCAACTTGCCTGACTTCAAAGTGCCACACCTTGACGAGGTTTCCATTGGCCACGCCTTTACCGTAGATGCCCTTCGCTGGGGTATCAATGAAACTGTAACGCGCTATCAACAGGCCCTTGGCAAAACTGTCTAACCGGTCATGACATCGAGCCATGACATTAATCCTGATCTTCCGCCCTATCTTGTACCCCACAGTCAAGAAAACATCCGTATCCTCTACGCCGATGATTCTTTACTCATTATCGACAAACCACACCTGCTGCTCAGTGTTCCAGGGCGTCATCCACTCAACCGCGACTGTCTGATCAGTCGGCTAGAACGCCGTTACCCAGGTGTTGCCGCTGCCCATCGCCTAGACCTTGATACCAGTGGCATCCTCGTTGTTCCGAGAAATAAAACAGCGCTCATAGCACTCAATAAGCAATTTCAAGATCGCGCCGTTCTTAAAACCTATCGCGCCCTAGTTTATGGTTCGGTGAAAGATGATGCTGGTCAGATAGACCTGCCCCTCATAAGAGACTGGCACAATCGCCCCAAGCAGAAGATTTGCAACGATACCGGCAAGCCGTCTCTGACCCACTACAGAGTGCTTGACCGGCGGTCCAACGGCTCTCTATTAGAATTAAAGCCTATCACCGGGCGCTCCCATCAACTGCGCATTCATCTTATGGCACTGGGTCATCCAATAATGGGATGCGATCTTTATGCCCATCAGGAAGCATTGCTGGCAGCACCCCGCCTACTGCTCCACGCTTGTCATTTAACTTTCAGGCATCCAATAACCCACGGGCTTTTAAGCGCCTATTCTCCAGCACCCTTTGATGTAAACGGACTGCTGCCCTTGAGACCGGGCTAGTCCACTTAACGGGGTCTGTGCGTAGTACTACCGCAGCCCCCAAAGGAACACTACCGTGGTGAGTAGCTCCCATAAGAACGATGTGCATACCATCATCGCTAAGCCTGATCATTCTTCCACGTGGAGAAATAATCTTTGGTTCCTGGCGGCGATCGCAGTTCCGTCTCTGGGCGCGGCCATCGGCTTTGCCTTTCTCGGTGCTTGGCCCATCCTGCCCTTCGCGGGGGCGGAGCTGATTTGCTTGAGTGGGGCCCTGTATTATGTGAATTGGAAGTTGCAGTACAGGCATGTTATTTCACTGGATCAAAACAGCGTACAAATTGACATTGGTCATTACGCCCCGCGAAAAAGCTGGCACTTCGATCGCCAAGAGTCATCATTGGCCGTAACCCCGGAGAAACATCCCTGGGAAGGTCCTAAGCTTGCGATACATAACCGAGAGCAAACCGTTGAAATCGGCAATTTTCTGAACCGCGACGACCGCTTACTTTTACTGTCGCTAGTCCGCAAGGAATTAAAAGTTGGCACGCATAGCGCACCCGGAGCCAGACAACTTTGAGGTCCTGAGGAGTTCACAGGTACACTGCGCTCCTCTTGCCTTATTTCACATCGCCCCAAACGGCCTTGAACGTTATGACCACGAATTCTGAAAAAGTTGGCTTTATCTCACTTGGCTGCCCAAAAGCTCTGGTGGACTCCGAGCGAATACTCACCCAGCTCCGCTCTGATGGTTACGAGGTCACACCCAGCTACGAAGATGCAGGGGTTGTGATCGTGAACACCTGCGGATTTATCGATAGTGCAAAAGCAGAATCACTCGAAGCCATTAGTGAAGCCATACAGGAAAACGGCCGAGTTTTGGTCACTGGCTGTATGGGCAAAGGCGATGATGCCCGGCGGATCCAAGATCTCCATCCGAATATCTTAGGCATTTCAGGACCGGCAGCCTACGAAGAAGTGGTTGGTGCCGTGCATGAGGTCATTCCCATGACCCGAAAACCTGATCCTTTGCAGGATTTGATTCCCGCCCAGGGAATCAAGCTCACCCCAAGGCACTATGCGTATTTGAAAATTTCAGAGGGCTGCAATCACCGCTGTAAATTTTGCATCATTCCCAGCATGCGAGGGGATCTTGTGAGTCGACCCATTGGCGATATCATGCGAGAAGCCGAGGCGCTAGTGAGAGCTGGGGTCCGAGAATTATTGGTCATCTCTCAAGATACCAGCGCCTATGGTGTAGATCTGAAATATCGAACCGACTTTTGGAACGGCAGACCCCTTAAATCTGACCTACTGACACTGGCTAAAACCTTGGGAGAGTTTGGCATTTGGGTCCGCCTCCACTACGTGTACCCCTATCCCAACGTGGATGCCCTCATTCCGCTGATGGCGGAGAAAAAAATCCTGCCCTACCTAGACATACCCCTCCAGCACGGCAGTCCATCGGTGCTACAGCGTATGAAACGACCCGCCGCCGCAGAAAAGACCCTAGAGCGCATTAAGCGCTGGCGAGAAATTTGCCCTGATATCACCTTGCGCTCTACTTTTATTGTCGGCTATCCGGGTGAAACTGAAGCTGAATTCCAAGAACTACTCGACTTTATTGACGAGGCCCAGATTGACCGCGCGGGTTGCTTTCAATATTCGCCAGTGAAAGGGGCCACCGCCAATGACCTGCCCAACCCCATTTCCGAAGCGGTAAAACAGGAGCGTTGGGATGCCTTCATGGCAAGACAGCAAACCATTAGTGCAAACAAACTAGCCCACAAAGTTGGCACCACCCAAGCCGTGCTTATCGATGAAGTTGAGGGTGATCACGCCGTTGGTCGAAGCATGGCTGATGCTCCAGAAATCGATGGCGTGGTGCATCTTACGGCGCCTCCCGGACTTAAACCCGGTGACCTCGTAGAGGGTGAAGTTTCTGCCGCAGACGACTACGACCTCTGGATGACCTAGGACTCATCCGGTGAATATTATTTTATGTGAAGCAAGTGAGTTGTCATCGGATCATATGATTAGGCTGTCTGGTCGACGTTACGAGCATATACGTAACGTTCTCAAGTGCGCCGTGGGTGACCAAGTGCGTGTGGGCATCGTTGATGGGGCCAAGGGAACTGGACAAGTATTGGCAATAAATACTGAGACACTAGAGCTGCAGGTCGAACTGAAGGAACCGCCGCTCCCCTACCATCCGGCCACGCTAATTTTGGCATTACCCCGCCCAAAAATGTTGCGCCGGATTCTGCGCAGCTGCGCGGAATTTGGGGTTCAAAATATTCACATCATCCAGAGCTACCGAGTCGAGAAGAGTTATTGGCAAAGTCCCCTGCTACAACCACAAAAAGTGCGACAGGCTTTACTGGCAGGACTTGAACGAAGTGGTGACACTCGATTGCCTAAAATCACATTGCATCGACGATTTAAACCTTTTATCGAAGACCAATTGAAGGAAATTGCCGAGGGAACACCGATATTGCTGGCGCATCCGGGGGATTTTTCCCCTATGGAGACCTCGTTTACCGAACCGCGGTTGATCATGATTGGCCCTGAAGGGGGCTTCATACCCTATGAAGTGGACCTAGCCTGTCAGGCAGGTGCGCAACCCAGAACCTTAGGAACGCGCATTCTCAGCGTTGATACAGCAGTCCCGGCAGTACTGGGTAGAGCATTAACTTAGGCCATAAAGTGGCTCAGTAGTTAATTCTGTCCGTGAGGCCTGCAATATTTTTTGGGCCTAGCCCGACTGGGGCAGAGCCTCTGCAACACCTGTACCTACGGGGCAAGTGACGCCGGTACCGCCCAAACCACAATAACCCGCAGGATTTTTGTGTAGATACTGCTGATGGTAGTCTTCGGCATAATAAAAGACCGGGGCATCACAAATTTCCGTCGTGATTTCTCCAAACCCGGAGGCACTTAATTCCCTTTGATATAGATCTCGAGAATCATTGGCCGCCTTACGCTGGCCTTGATCAAAGCAGTAAATACCACTTCGATACTGGGTGCCCATATCGTTACCCTGTCGCATGCCTTGGGTTGGATTATGGCCCTCCCAAAACAGCGTCAATAGCGACTGATAGGGTATCTGCTCTGGATCAAAAACCACCAAAACCACCTCATTATGGCCCGTCTGTCCCGAACAGACCTCTTGATAACTGGGATTCGGGGTAATACCGGCGGCGTAGCCAACAGCCGTAGTATAAACACCCTCAGCTTGCCAAAACTTTTTCTCAACGCCCCAAAAACAGCCCATACCAAACATTGCACTTGCAAGATGCTCCGGGTACGGCGGACAAATAGGATGCCCCAATACGGCATGGTGATTGGTGACTGGCAGAGGCGTAGACCGGCCGGGCAAGGCCGTTTCTTCGCTGGGCAGTGCCCGCTTACGGCGAATATCAAAAAGGCTCATGTGATCTCTGACTGCGTCTAATAAGGCCTAGAGTGTAGCCAACCTCACCCTTCGTCGACAAATGCACGCATAATTTGCGCCTGGCATCCCATTTTGCTGTTTGTCTTTGGCGCAAATCTTGAGCGTAGTCGCAAAGACTCTGAGTTTTAACGACAAATTCAACCCATCCATGGGTGCGGTCTCAATCAGTAATGGGTAGCTGAACTTTGAGTGACTTGACCAACAGCGCTGATCAAGGTCTCATCGCTACTTCAGTTCCATGCAGAGAAATACGCTCATTAGCAAAGATCTCACTCCAAAAGCCCGTCAGTCCGATGTTGCCGCCTTTATTGGCAAGGCCAAAGCCATTAAAACCATTAGCACTCGGCAGTCACGGTTACTGTTTGCGCTGGACGCCACCGCCAGTAGAGAGGCAACCTGGCAAACAGCAAGGCGCCATCACCGTGAGCTATATGATGCCACGGCTGATACCTCTAGCCTCGCTATTCAACTTTGCTACTACCGAGGCTTCAATGAATTTAACACCAGTCATTGGTTAACTTCTGGGCCAGAATTGCGCGCGCGCATGGATGGCGTCACCTGTGAAGGCGGCCCGACACAAATAGCCCGTGTACTCCGTCATTATCTCGAGGTTGGGACTCCCGCAACACCCGTCCGCGCCTTGATCTTTATTGGAGATGCTGTGGAGGAGCCACCGGCCACTTTATTAAAGCTGGCGGGACAGTGCCGGCTGAAAGGTCAGCCCATCTTTACATTTCAGGAGGGTTCAGACCCAACAACGGCACATGTTTTTTCTGAAATTGCGCGAATCAGCGGTGGGGCTTTTGCTGCGCTTGGAGAACAAAGCGCAGATCACCTTCGACAGCTACTGGGCGCTGTAGCGCGTTACGCCGCCGGAGGACGGCATGCACTTACTCAATCGGGTACTGAGAGTGATAAACTCTTGCTTGCCCAGCTGCCAAAGTAATCTCAAAGCAGCTCCACCAATAAGGAAACCTCTTAAACGTGCCAAGGATTATCCTTTTAATAGCCATCGCTATCGCCCTGGTCCTCCTCGTGCGTCGAATACAGGCCATGCCGCCGCACAAGCGCCGAAGTGGCTATATTCAGCTCATACTGGGCGTTGCAGCTCTCGCTGCGATTGTTCTCACCGCAATGGGGAAAATGCATTGGGTGGGCGCCGCTGTTACCGGATTACTCGTAGCAGCACGTCAAATGTTACCGCTTCTAATACGCGCCTTTCCGTTATTGCAACAATGGTCTCGCCAGAAACCCTCCCCCGATGGTCAACACTCGGAGGTGAAAACCGCATTGCTGCGCATGACACTCGATCACAGCAGTGGTGAGTTGCAAGGCGAAGTTCTGGCAGGCCCCTTCGCTGACTGGACGCTGGCCGAAATGAGTCGAGAACAGTTGCAGGCCCTATACAGTTATTGTCAGGAGCAAGACGCCGACTCGGAGCAGCTTTTAATCAGCTACCTTGAACAGCGTTTTCCTAATGGTTGGGAACACGATGAAACCAATCAGTCAAACGAGCAAGCCCCTTCAGGCTCGATAACCCGAAGCGAAGCGCTAGCAGTTTTAGGCTTGGCTGAAGATGCTACACGAGATGATGTGGTCACAGCGCATCGTAGCCTGATTCAAAAAATACACCCCGACCGTGGCGGCAACGACTACCTAGCCGCTAAAATCAACGAAGCAAAAGACTTTCTGATCAAAGACATGGCAAGTTAGTAAAGCTACGACTCCCCCATAAATATCAAGGTATCTCATGAGCACCGTTTTTATTGTTAGCAACCACGATGGCCACTACTGGGGCCGGGGCAAACGATGGGTTGATGGCCAGGACAGCAGTCGTGTACTCACCCTAACGCATCGAGATGAGGCCGTTAATAGCGTTTTCGAGTTGAGCTCTAAAGACGTACTTTTACGCTGTGACATTCTCACATTGAACCTTATAGACGGGAAGCTGCCCAAACTGCAGGTTTCGAGTATTCCATTACCGGAAACGGAGGAGGAGGCCAAACTTAATAGTCAGGAGAGCTTAGAGATAGCGCCCCTTGAAAAAGAACCGTCTGCCCCTATTTCTAACACTAATGAGAATCACACTGGAGAGCTCTGACATTGCGCATTCTTTTATTTTTAGGGACTAATTTGGCCGTATTGGTCTTAGTAGGGCTCGTCTTCAATCTACTGGGCTTTAGCGGAATTCTCGACGCGAACGGCGTGGATCTTAACCTCTCAGCATTACTCGTGTTCTGTGCGCTCTTTGGCTTTGGCGGGGCCATTATTTCTCTACTGCTGTCTAAGTGGCTGGCGAAAAGAAGCACTGGCACTGTCATTATTGAGAATCCACGCAATAAAGACGAGCAATGGTTGCTAGAGACGGTGAGTAGCTTGGCTTCAGAAGCGGGTATAAAAATGCCGCAAGTTGGTGTCTTTCCGTCCAATTCCGCAAACGCTTTCGCCACTGGATGGAACAGAAATGATGCTCTAGTCGCCGTGAGTAGCGGGCTGCTCCAACGTTTTGCCCCCAATGAAGTTCGCGCTGTGCTGGCCCACGAACTCGGGCATGTAGCCAACGGCGATATGGTCACGCTTACGCTCATTCAAGGGGTGGTCAACACGTTTGTGATGTTTGCAGCGCGAATCATTGGGCACACCATAGACCGGGTCGTGTTTAAGAACGATCGTGGCTACGGTATTAGCTATTTTTTGGTCACTATCGTGGCTGAAATTGCCCTCGGCTTTTTAGCCAGCATGGTGGTTATGAAATTCTCTCGATGGCGAGAATATCGTGCCGATGCAGCGGGCGCGGGACTGACAACGCGACAAGACATGATTGCGGCACTGCAACGTCTACGCACGGATCAAGGGCAACCCAGTGAGCTCCCCGGTGAGCTCACTGCCTTCGGTATTCGCCCTGGCAAGGCGCGCATCGCAGATTTATTTCGCTCACATCCGTCCCTCGAGGATCGTATTGTAGCGTTACAAAACCCATGAAAGACCTTCTGGATACGCTGCGACGCTGGCCTCTAAATATACTGGCTTGCTGCTGTGTTTTAGGCAGCGCTGTGCTTCAAGCAAGCACCGCTATCGATTATTTGACTTTCGCTACTGACGACGAAAAAAATACGACTGATATTTTCAGCCAGGCCAGCCCTGCAGTGGTATCGGTCACTAGCAGCGCTCTACGGCGAACCATGTTTTCACCCAATATTTTTGAGGTTCCACAGGGCGCAGGTTCAGGGTTTATCTGGAGCGATGACGGTTTAGTGGTGACAAATTTTCATGTGATTTCCGGGGCCGATAAACTCACCGTTACCATTGCCGAGGAAGACTTTCCTGCTGAGGTTGTGGGCGTTGCTCCCGAGAGAGACCTTGCGGTACTGCGACTTTCAGAAAAACCCGAGGACCTCACCGTGTTGCCTCTAGGTGATTCAGCGGAATTATCCGTGGGTCGCAAGGTACTTGCGATCGGAAACCCCTTTGGCCTAGATACCAGCCTGACTGTCGGTATTGTCAGCGCGCTAGATCGAGAAATCCGCTCTCCTAGTAATCGTACTATTAGTGGTGTTATCCAGACCGATGCTGCCATAAATCCCGGGAATTCAGGCGGACCGCTCTTGAATTCTTTAGGACAACTAGTGGGCGTTAATACTGCTATTTATTCTCCTAGCGGGGGCAGCGCCGGTATTGGCTTTGCTATTCCTGTGAATTTAGTTCGAGAAGTTGTCCCGCAGCTCATTGCCTACGGCAAAATCTTACGTCCAGTACTCGGCGTAGAACTGGCCAATGATCGCTGGACCCAACGTTATGGCGTGGGTGGTGTTGCCGTCATAAGAGTCCTACGCGGGCTTCCAGCAGCTAAGGCAGGTATACAGGGCGCAACCCGAAATAGACGCGGCGAAATTATTCTCGGTGACATTATCACCCACATTGAAGAGCAACCCATTCGTAGCCAAGACGACTACTTATCGGCCTTGGAGAAGTACAAGGTTGGAGATACCATTTCCCTCACCGCCAAGCGCGGTGATGTGACGAAGCGCTTCGACGTCACACTCTCAGAAACACGCTGATGACGCCCACAAAATGGTTCCTTCTGGCAACGGCTATGGCCACTGTGGCCTTTATTCAGTTTTGGCCGGCGTCTGTGCCCCAGGCCAGCTCTCGGGAGCCAGGTCCTGTTCAGGCATTACAGAACGATCAAAAACCGGGGTAGTCGCACCATAGCGCTTCTCAAAGTCTGCCAGCAACGCCATCCCTACGGGAAATAAAGCCCACAAGGCCGCGAGATTCACGACCGCTAGTAATCCCATTGTGAGATCAGAAAAACTAAAGATCGTGGCCATATCTTGCAAAGAGGCCCACGCAATCAATACCAATACCGCTACTCGAAAAATGTTAATCGTGATTTTGGGCGATATATTGAAGTAAGCAATACTGTTCTCACCGAGATAGCAGTTGTAAGCAATACTGCTGGTCGCAAACAGCACCAGCGCAACACTGATCAAAGGCTCGCCAATCGGACCAATATGGGTAGCGAGGGCCCGCTGTGTTAGCGCGATTCCCTCAATACCCTCAGCTCCGGGCTGATAAAGCGGCGACAGTAAGATGATCATGGCCGTGCAAGTACATAAAACAATAGTATCAATAAAGACACTCAAACCTTGAATGAGCCCCTGAGACATAGGATGGGCGACATCCGCGACAGCCGCCACATTGGGCGCAGTACCTAGACCGGCCTCGTTAGAGAACAGTCCGCGACGAGCTCCCTGCATGACCGCCGCCGCAATGCCACCGCCGATCATTTCGTTAAAACCGAAAGCAGAGGTAATGATAAGGGTAAACGCCGCGGGCACCTGATTAAGATTCATGACGAGAACCACCATCGCCAGACCGAAATAACCAAGAACCATCATAGGAACAACGAACTGTGAAAACACGGCTATTCGGCGGATACCGCCAAAAATGACGAGGCTCATGAGCGCGGTAAGTGCAATGCCCGTCTGCCAAGTGGGAATACCGAAGGCTGACTCTACCGACTGCGTAATCGCATAGGCTTGCACCGCATTAAAACCCAAACCCAGAGTCAGTAGCAGTAATAGCGAATACACCACCGGCATCACGCGCCATCCGAGACCGTAATGCATATAAAAAGCGGGCCCACCGCGGAAGTCATTATCACCATGAGGGCGTTTGAACAGTTGTGCCAAAGAACACTCAAACACGCTTGTCGCCATACCCAAGAGCGCGATGAGCCACATCCAGAACAAAGCCCCCGGACCGCCCAAGCTAATAGCAACCGCAACACCCGCAATATTGCCGCCACCCACTCTACCGGCAACGCTAACCAACAGCGCCTGAAAGCCGGAAATTCCGCGCTTACTGTCAGTCAATCGACTCAAACGAAGCTGGGCAAACATCGCCGTAAACAAGCGTATCTGTACAAACCTGGAGGCCAAGGTAAATCGCAAACCCACCAACAACAGAGCCGCAATGAGGACATAGGTCCACAACCAGTCGGTTAACGTGGCTAACATTGCGCTACCTCAGATCAAGCCGGAAATTAGAATAAAAGCGATGGCCGGAACCGCCACATATCGCACCAGCTGGCGCCACAACCCGTAAATCGCAGGCGTGGTATTAAGCTCATTCGTGCTGTGAACTTTAAGCATGAACCATCCCGCAAAGGTGGCAATGAGTAATCCCCCGGCGGGTAGCAGCACTTTATCAGGGATGGCAAAAGCCACGTCATTAAAGTTGAAGCCAGCCACGGTGTAGCCTGACCAAACGCCGTAGGACAGTACACTCGCGACACTGCACAGGGTAACCGCGGCGACAACCAGGGCAGACCCCACGTGGCGATGTAACGCAAAACGCTCGCCAACCCAAGCCGTCACCGATTCCAGTAATCCCACCATGCTGGTAATTCCAGCGACTGCGAGCATAATGAAAAACAAGGTCGCAAAAATGTGCCCACCCGGCATTTGCGCGAAAGCGACAGGCAAGGTTTGGAAAATAAGACCAGCGCCACTCGCCATGTCCAAACCGTAGTGAAACACCGCCGGAAACACCACAAATCCCGCAAGAAGCGCCACGAGGGTATCTGCAAGAACCACAATAATTGCGGCGCGGGTGATTGAAAAGTCTTTAGGCAGGTATGCGCCGTAGGTCATCATTCCCCCCATAGCGACGCCAAGGGAAAAGAACGCCTGCCCTACCGCTGCCAATAAGGTATCGGGGCCAACCTTGCTGAAGTCGGGAGTAAACAGCCATTCCAAGGTCTGCACAAAACCACCCGCAAAGACGTTGTAAATACTCAAACCTATAAGCAGGGCAAACATCAGTGGCATCATGACTGTTACTGCGCGCTCAATGCCGCCTTTCACCCCAGAGAAAATGATCGCACCTACAATAAGGTTGCCCAATAAGGTCCAAAACAACATACCACCGCTATTGGCGAGCAAGGCATCGAAAGCCTGAGAGGAACTTTCAGCATCGACACCCACAAAACCGGTCATAGCGGCCCTAGATAGGTAGGACAGCACCCAGCCCACGACTACCGCATAGGTGATCGCAATGGCAAATGCCGTGAGCACACCCATCCCCCCCACCAGGCCCCAGTGCCTCGAACGGCCCGATTCCTCCGCGACACGAGCCATTGACTCCGGCGGACTACCTTGCCCTCGCCTGCCGATGACAAGTTCAGCAATGAGGCAGGGAACACCAATGCAAAAGGCACAAAATAAGTAAATCAAAACGAAGGCAGAGCCACCATTCTCGCCGGTGACATAGGGAAATCTCCAAATATTTCCCAGTCCCACTGCAAAACCTACTGACGCCATAATAAAGGCGAAACGACTGGACCAATGGGCACTCGTGCTAGCAGCTGTCATAGTTGGGGCATTCCCTTTTTTAAAGTGGCAGGCGGATCTTCCGTCGCGATCTATTGTGTCCTGGCGGCCAAACCACCCCGGTACTGGCAGCGCTGACCCTCAAGCTATTTTATCCCGAAACGCGACTGGCGCACCTTTAGTGTTACTCCGTGCGTTCACCGAAAACTCACTGAATAAACCACCCTACCACCAAACTCAACGCCTTATGGCTTACAACCGACCCTTCATAACCATATCAAATCCAGTGGCGGAAGGGGTCGCCAGTAGTTGTAGGGCATCCGCTAAATCAGGGTTCGCTGTTACGGGCCCTGACAAATCAAGGTCAATTTCATAATTATTTTCCGCGACTGCAGCGGTGCCCGCCACCATAAGCCCACCCGACAGGGTCGTGACGCGCCCCTGCACCTGACTGTTCTTACCGGATAGCTTGAGCAGGTAATCACCCAGAGACACATCACCAGCCGCTGCGGTCCAGACAGCACTTTGCCAAGTCAAGGTACCGTCGAGGGATTGAAGCTGATTTGAAGCTAGGGAGATCTTAGGAAAATCAGCGATTATGCGTCCGCCAATATAGAGGGGTAAAAATTGCCGGATAAGACCCGTGTCAAACTCGGCTTGAAAATCTTTTATCTCAGCAGCACCCGACAGGTTTTGGGTAAAAGCACCGACTAGTCGCTGCCCACCCCACTCCATGTTGATCGTCACTGTGGGCTGCAACAGCACCAGCGACAGGGGCGACAAGCGCCAATTGACCCTACCAAGGATGAGTGCCCCGTTATCTAGTTGCCAAACACTGCGTGCTGCTGTACCCGTCCAGACTGAGCCCGAGACCGCGCTGAGCATGAGCCTATCGGGCAACAGCACACCCAGCAGCCGGGCCGGAGCCTGCCATACTAAAAAGCCAGCCAACAAACATGCCAACAGCAAAGCGCTACGCCCCGACATCTTCACCCTGAATCAGCGACACGGATTGTTGCATTCACACCACCCATACTGTTGCTACGTACGATTGCTGCATCAATTACTAACAAGCCCTCGGTGACCTCTACGCGGTACAACCATTTAACCAGTTCATCGTAATTGACCGCCTCGAAACGCACCTGCACTTCGCCACGGCTGTTCGGTTGAAGTCGCCTAACCACCAGCCCTTCAAGCTTGCTAATCCGATTAATTGCAGCTGTAAGACTGCTTCGGTCAGAAGATTTTGTCGCTGAACGCAGCGCAATGAGACGGGTCGCCTTCGCGTCAACCCGAGTCAATACCTCGGAAGCGGCTTCATTATTGAGTGCCATCTGTTGCTTTGCAGCAGACGCCGGCACCATTATCAACTGCACAACAACCCAAGCGCCAACGAAGAAAAGCATCGCAAGCAGGTAGATTTGCTCACGTCTAGAGCGCCCATTAAACCAATCACGAAGCATCATAAAGCCAACCTAAGGCGCGCTCTAACTTGCGCATCCCGCTGCGATGATGTTTCTAATGTTGCGTCCAAACCCATGGTATTAAAGCGCCCTCGAAGCGCCTCAATGTCATCGTAACTAGGCGCAAGTAAATCCAGGCGAATCTCACCCGCGCTGCCGCTGTAGTTAATGCTGCTTAAAGTCAGCTTACTGTCTGCCGATATAGCCCGAGAAACGTTATCGAGAACTCCAGTAAACATCAGTCCTCTAGACCCCACGGTGTACTCAGCAATCTGACGATCGAGTTGCTTTTCAGCATCGACCAACGATCCTTTAGGGTTTGCCTGACGATAGCTGTCTTCTATCGCGTTACGTAGGGCGATATTGTTCTCTTTCAACTGTGAGTATTGAACCCAGTCGCTCGAGACTTGCAAAAAAACTGCGATAAGCAGGGCTATCGCCAATGGCTTCCAGCTCTGCCACCAGCGCCTCAAGGGTAAACTGGGCGCAAATTCACCTTGACGCAGATCGATAGAGTCTTGTGTACGATCAGCCAGCATTAAGGCTGCACCAAAATCGCCCTGACGCCATTGCGTTTTCCCACGCCAAGCCTCAGGCAATATCCCTAAATCAGATGTCTGATCCCGGCCATACATCACTACGGTATCAGGTAACTCAGACATTGATTCCACGATGGGCGCGAGCAGAGTGTGCTCTATCCGTGTACCCTCGTGCTGACTCCAACGCACAAGAACAGAATCATGCTCCACCACCAAACAGACTTCACCCGGCTGCCATGGCAACAACAGCGCCTCATGGTAAAACGGCCCCTCAAAGGCATCGCCTAGCAACGTTAACCAAGAGCGCATGTCCACATGGGACGCCAACGCCACCAGATAACAATCGCCATCAATGGGCTTACAGGCAAAATGCATGGCCTCGACCGGATCAATCACCGCATCTTCAAGCATAAAAGGAAGCGACTGTTTAAGATGGCGATGTTCATCCGAGCGAACAGTGATTTGCGTCAATCGAGCCCGATCTGCGGGAACGGCAAAAGCGTAGTGGCTACTTTGCTCAACTGGCAGGTCAGTGAGACTAATCGGCTCTTGACCGGCATGCCAGAGCTGCACGCCGTTTGCACCGAGCCTTAGAACCCCTAAATTTTCAGACGCCGTCATTTTGGTCGAGCCTTTTCACAATCGACGTGGATTTGTCTCAGCCTTAGGAACATTAATCGTTTGAGAAAGGTGTTTCTCAAAGCTCACCCTGACTCCGGTAGCGCGCAAAAACAGACCCGCGATCCCGTTGTAAAACACTGTACAAGTGTAACTCTCTCTCGGCAATCTCTACTGTCGCCGAAAGCAAAAACCAATCGCTGCGCTCAGCTAACAATGTCGAAAGCTCATTGCTTTCTGCCCCAGCAAACACTGCATCTTCGAGCAAGGTCTCTACTGAAAAAATGAGGCCTTCTGTACGAGCCTCAACAAGCCGCAGGCCCTCCTCTTCAGACATAGGCTCAAGCAGATCATTGACGGGCAAACTGCGCAAAACGGTTGCAGAGGCTGTTAAAACATTCAGGGGCCCACCATCTTTTGGCCACACGGTAACAAAGGGCGCTAGCGCTCTGTAGATATCGGGAGTGATGCCAACAACGCTTCGCAGTTCACTCACACTCGCTAAAGCTTGCCCTGAGGTTCGATAAGCCGGCACAAGTCGCTGATAAACATCATCTTCGGCGCCGTTTGCCAGACGCTGAGTGTCTTTATCGATGAAGTCGACGACCGACTGCATAATTTTAATGGCTTGTTGCCTATCAATCTGCTCCCCCTCTATTGCGCCCAAGAGACGGATAAACTGTCGCTGAGCGACGGTGTATTGCGCTGTATCTGAGTTGCCGTTGGCGCTAGCTTCCTCACTGACCCCAGTATCTGGGAATGGAGCATCACCTTGGTCACTGTCACGCACCTCAGTGCTGACCAAACTGTTAATATTGAATCGCCCCTGAAGGTCTTCCAACCCACCCAGCAACCAACCACCCTCGGCTAATGGATAGGGTTGTGCCTCATTCGCCCAGAGCTCGGTGAGATCGTCCACAGGATTGTCTCGAGCCGCATCTGCGGTAGCATCTAAGCGCAGCGCCACAACCCCTAGCGCTTCGGCGCCGCGAAGATAAGCCCAGCCTTGCTCTGCAATAAAACCATTAGTGCCACGTTGTAGCTGCAGCGAAAACTCTCGCTGCAGACCCACAATCAAAGCTGAAGCAAGTGCAAATACCAATAGCGCTACAATGAGCGCTGCACCTGCTTGCTGTTGTTTAGAGGGGGGGCAGTACATAAAGACGCTCAATTTGACCCCATCCTTCAATGTCTAATCGAAGAATTAGCGCAGCTGGCAGTGTCATCACGGCTTCTGGCTGGGAAGTATCGGCAAGCCAATTTTCCCGCCAGAGTCGGCGATCTATATCTATATCCCGATTTATTCTTAAGGCACTAATGTCATCAAGAAACTGTAGA
Source organism: uncultured Luminiphilus sp. (assembly GCA_938091995.1). GTDB lineage: Bacteria > Pseudomonadota > Gammaproteobacteria > Pseudomonadales > Halieaceae > Luminiphilus. The sequence goes on from CALKNZ010000027.1 coordinate 43,275, forward strand.
TCAAAACTCTCCACACCTTCTAACAAGGTTATTTCTCTGGGTTCAGAAGACCCCGAACGATCAAGTACCGACCAGCTGGCCCTAACCAACCGATCCTCTTCAAGATAATACGCAACACGTTGTAGGGTCGAACGCGGCAAGCCAACGGTGTTATGCCAACCCGCCCGGGTCAGCGCCAACATTTGTCTCGCCAAAGGGCCACCCTCTAAGCCGGCTTCCCTAGTACCAAATTCGTCAAAAATGGGGCGATCGACAACTTGTCTGATATCCCGTGCTAGGACCTGAAAAGCCCGATTCATGGTGTTAATTCTCTGGGCCTCCTCACGCACCGAATCAACACCCACAATGACTGTGGACAAACTCACGTAGGCTAAAACAGCAATAACAGCGGTAATGGCCATTGCAATCAGTACTTCAATCAGCGTAAAGCCGCGATGCAACCCTCTCATGGCCGACCAGCCGGCGTGATAAAGGCGGTCAATGTATGAAGCGCTTGGGTTCTATCTTCTTCAGCAGAAATCTTAACGTCCACGCGGATGAAACCGGGGATTTCCGTGGTCTGCTGCTCGATCCACCAATACCAGTCACGCTCTGCCAAGCGCGTCTCACCCAACAATTCCCCCTCTGGGAGCGACCCTCGTTTTGCAACGACCAATCGCAGCTCATTCATTCGATCTGCGGCAACCCAGCTCGCCACACTTCTATCACGAAGATACTCCGTGCCATCAAGCTGCTGAAATAAAGCAAATAGCAATGCCGGCACTGCAACAGCGACGATGGCTAGGGCCACCATAACTTCGACCAGAGTAAATCCGCGAGACCCGGATACTTTAAGGCTGGTAGTCATCAAGTTTTTGCCCTGCTGGCAACAACGTGAAATCACCAAAAAAACCCCAGTGAATACTAAATAATAATTCCCTAGTATCCTGTGTCATCCAATCAAGATGCCCTTCGGTAACCTCTCCACTGGCAAAAAAAACCACCTGTGGCGACGGCCGTAATTCAGGATCACGCTCACCAATTTCAATATTTGGATTATCCTCCAAGGTCAACCAAAGCACCGTATTATCATGAAAAACAAATGGTGCTAAGAGCTCACTGCTGCCTCTGGGCTCGGCCCAACCTTGATCGTAACGACGGAGCCAGTACCCAGTAGTTTTCAGAATTCCATCGCCAAGCTTTTGCTCCAAATACAGTCCGTGGTCCACCCCTGCCATCTCAGCCTCTGATTGCATGTAATTCATCAGCGCTAATAAATGCTTAGCATCTTCCTTGAGCGCTATTGAACTACCACCGCGACCGACATTGAGACTGACTACTGAGGTCAACAAAACGATCACGAATACGGCAATCAGGAGCTCAATTAAGCTGAAACCCGTTGCCGATCGCCGACTGCGGGTATACCTGACCAACTGGAGCACCTTCACACTAGCGCTGCTCAGAGCTCCAGTTGCCCAAATCGGCACTCTGCCCCTCCCCGCCAGGTAGGCCGTCGGCCCCATAGCTAAAAATATCGACCTCGCCATTCTCTCCGGGATAAAGATAGAGGTAGTTACGGCCCCAGGGATCCATGGGAACTTCCTGCAGATAGCCCCCAGCCTTAAAATTGCGCGGCTCGGGAACCAGCGTAGAGGGTTCCACTAACGCCATGAGACCCTGCTCGGTGGATGGATACACATAGTTGTCTAACCGATATATTTTTAGCGCTGTCTCTATGGCTTTAAAGTCGGCCTGGACCTTTTGAATACGGGCATCGTCTGCACTATTGAGAACGGTCGGTGCCACGACACTAATAAGCAAACCCATAATCACCAACACGACCAAAATTTCTATCAGAGAAAATCCATCCTGATGCTTCATTAAATTACCTCACCATTGTGTTCAGATCGAATATGGGCAGTAATATGGCCAGAACAATAAGCAGCACTACCCCCCCCATCAATATCACCATAAGGGGCTCAAACAAACCCATGACCGTACCTAAGGTCATCTCCAGCTCACGCTCCTGATTAACTGCCGAGCGCTCCAACATAATTTCTAGCTCCCCAGAGACCTCTCCAGAAGCCACCATATGAACCATCATCGGGGGAAAAAAAGCCCCTTGAGATAACGCCTTATTTAAACTTGAGCCTTCTTGAACATTGTTCGCCACCCTGACCGCGGCTTTTCGCAGCTCGCGGTTGCTCATAACAGAGCCGGCAATATGAAGGGCATCTAGCAGCGGTACGCCACTTGCCATTAAAATACTGAGTGTGGACGAGAATCGAGCTGTATCAATACCAATCAGTACCGTACCGATGCCGGGTATTCGCAGCAAAAACTGATGCCACTTCAGCTGTCGCTGCGGCTCCTGTAATAAGCGTCGAAGGCCGACGACACTCAGCAACAGTCCCACGAGCAAGTAAACCCCAGAGTTCCGCAGGAAATCACTCACAGCAATGAGCCCAACTGTCAGTGGTGGCAGGGCTTTCTTAGTATGCGTAAAAATTCCGACTAATTCGGGCACCACAAACACCATCAGTGCAGCAACGACGCTCACCGCAACACCCATTAATACAAATGGATATATCAAAGCCAACTTGAGTTTCTGTGCTGTGAGTTGTCTGTTTTCTGTATACTCTGCGAGCTGCTCCAAAACGGGTGCCAACTGTCCCGCCTGCTCACCGGCGTGCACCATAGCTCGGTACATTTCGCCAAAGGCCTGGGGGTACTGGGCCATACCGTTCGCCAAGGTATAACCCTCAGAAACACGAGACCGAACCTCCAAAAGCATCGATTTGATACTTGACTTACGTGTTTGCTCTGCTGCGGCCTGCAAGCATTCGTCTAAGGGCAAAGCGGATGCGACCAATGTGGCAAGTTGGCGGGTAATGAGGGCCAGCTCACCTGCGGACAAGCCGGTCCTAAAAAAAGTGAAGCGTGGGCGTGACTCCTTCGTCATCTTCGCCTCGACACCTCGAACTTCAACGGGTCGCAATTTCTGCGCCCGCAGCTGGGCCCTCAAATGCCTCTCTGAGTCAGCCTCTAGGACTCCTTTAACCAGCCGGCCCTCAGTATTTAAGGCTTTATAACGAAAGGCACTCATATTAAGGGTATGACTTCACTGGACCGTGGTGACTCGAAGTACTTCCTCAAGGCAGGTCTCACCGGCAATAATTCGACGACGACCATCGGCATCAATACCTTGATAATTCTTTCGCGCCTGCGCCAGCATTGCTTGCTCGCTAGCGCCATCGTGGATCATCTCTCGCAACGTTGTGTCAATTTCGATCAACTCATAGATCCCAGTACGACCACGATACCCCGTTTCATTACAACTCGAGCAGCCAGTTGCTCGATAAAGCACGGGATCGACAACGTCCGTAAGCTGCAAGAGCTCACATTCGAGAGAGTTCGGTCGATAGGCTTCTCGACATTCCAAACACAGCAAGCGAACCAGTCGCTGAGCCATGACACCCAACAGGGAAGAAGACAACAAAAAAGGCTCTACGCCCATATCCTGAAGGCGTGTTACGGCCCCGATAGCCGTATTAGTATGAAGTGTTGACAGCACAAGGTGCCCAGTCAATGAGGCCTGCACGGCTATTTCCGCCGTCTCGATATCGCGAATTTCACCCACCATCACAACATCCGGATCTTGGCGCAAAATGGCTCTCAGGCCTCTGGCAAAGGTCATATCCACCTTGGTATTCACCTGAGTCTGTCCCACCCCTGGCAACATATACTCAATGGGGTCTTCAATAGTCAGTATATTTCTTGAGCTTTGGTTTATTGAAGAGAGACCTGCATAGAGTGTTGTCGTTTTGCCCGAGCCGGTTGGACCGGTCACTAAAATAATGCCATGGGGTCGTGCCAAACTTTGACGGTAAGCCTTATCGACCTGTTCGTTCATATTTAACTGAGTCAGCTCCAGCTGCCCAGCCTGCTTATCAAGTAATCGCAGCACCACCCGCTCTCCATGGGCGGATGGCATCGTAGACATGCGAACATCAACCGCATGGCCGGCAATGCGAATAGAAATCCTACCGTCCTGTGGGATACGTTTCTCTGCGATATCCAGCTTGGCCATAACCTTGAGACGAGAAACAAGCAAAGGCGCCAACATACGCTTCGGAGATAAGATTTCTTTTAAGACACCATCAATGCGATACCTGACACTCAGTCTGTCTTCAAAGGTCTCAATATGAATGTCTGAGGCCTGATCCTTCACCGCCTGAGATAACACCGCATTAATCAAACGGATAATTGGGGCGTCATCTTCAGCATCCATTAGATCCCCGAGATCGGGAATCTCATCTATGAGACGGGCTAAATCAATATCGGCGCCAATATCCTCTGCCATTTGCGCAGCTTCATTTTGAGTCCGTTGATAGGCCAGCGTGAGCTTTCGCTGGAAGGATTCAACATCGATGACCTGCGGCCTAAACCCGACACCTAAAAATCGACGCACTTCCAGCAGCACGTCAAGCTTCAGTGGTCCTGTGTGTAACAGTGAATATTCGTTCCCGTCACGTTCTATGAGCACTTCATGGGTCTTGGCGAAACTAAAGGGTAAAGCCGTTGAAACCCCCGGGGCATCTAGCGGCAGATCTGCGGACAATGCCTCAACACCCAAATCACTCAGCGGGAGTGACTGTTCGTCCATCACTGTCCATCTACCTCGTCGGGCATGGAGCTATCGTCAGTGACAGGCACCTCAGGCAACTGTTGTATTTGTGTCTCCCATTCAGGTAACAGTGGAAGATTACCATCGTCTAAGAACATCACACCCCGCGCCCGCCTTTCCGCCTGTTGATCACGGATATACCGGTATTTCTCGGCTGTGGCACCTCGTAAGGCTTCATCATCACGAACAATCGTAGGTCGAATGAAAACTAATAAATTAGACTTAGTGACGGAGACCACATCGTTTCTAAACAGGCGACCTAGCAGAGGGATATCTTGAAGAAAAGGCACACCTTGCTGGCTATCCTGAACATCATCTTTGACCAATCCGCCCAAAACGACGATATCTCCATCCTGTGCCATCACCTTGGTTTCAATTTTACGCTCATTAGTAATCACATCGGCCGCTGCAAGGAGTTGCTGACTGATACTTGAGACTTCCTGAACAATATCAAGAACCACTGAATCGCCTTCATTTACCTGCGGCGTTACCTTGAGCGTGATGCCCACATTCTCCCGCTCGATTGTCTGGAAAGGGTTCTGCACATTATTAGCGCCCCCCGTGTTGCTATAGGAGCCCGTTACGAAGGGAACATTTTGACCCACTGTGATGTAGGCCTCTTGATTATCAAGAGTTAGCAGGCTGGGGGTTGAAAGGATGTTTGCATTACCCTGGGTCTCTAAGGCATTCAAAATGACTGACATTGACAGATCGTCACCAACCACACCCCACCCCAAGGTCGTACCCGGAACCTGCGATAACGCGCCCGCCAAATCTCTGACACCAATGTCTGCGTTGCTACCGTCTTCACCTAAAAGGGCATTACCAATCGCCGCATTGCGTTGCTGCTGTGCAGTGCTGGTGCTGACGTTGCTGCCAAATGCGCCACTGTCATCAGCAAAAATCCATTGCAACCCAAACTCTTGGCCTTCAGTGACTTCCATTTCAACAATAATGGCTTCAACCAGCACTTGCGCACGACGAATATCGAGCCGGGCTATGACGGATTCTAGGGAAGCCATTTCATCTGCATCGGCGGTAATAATGAGCGCATTAGTGCCCTCATCGGCCTCAATTGTGGAATTGGTATTTTGTTTGCGTTCTCCCCCACCGTCGAGTCGGCTCATGTTCTGCATGACTCGAGTAAGAACCTCTGCAACCTCCAAAGCATCAGCATATTCAAGGTAGACCACCTTGACGTTACCACTTTGTACCAAGGGCGTGTCGAGGTAAGTAATGAGCTTTTGAATACGCTGGGCGTTGAGTTCATCTGCAGTGACAACAACGCTATTGGTCCGCTTATCTGCGACTAAAATCACTTCGTCGCTGCTCTCGGCACCGTCCCCACGAGACTGTTTTTCAAGGGTTTGCAGCATTTGCACAACGTTTTCAGCAACGGCATAGCGCAGCTTTATCACCTGTGTATTCTGAACAGCAGAGCTGTCTATACGGCTAATAATTTCGACTATGCGCTGAATATTAGAGGCTATATCCGAAATAATGATGGCATTGCTCGGCGCATAGGCCGCCATGTGGGCCTGTTGCGGTACCAGCGGTCGCAAAACCGGGATGAGCTTAGCTGCAGATATGTTTTCGAGACGAATGACTTGGGTGACATACTCGTCGTTTATGCTCTCCAGTTCACCAGAGGGAACCGCTACTGGCGATGAGCGCGCATCTTTATTGGGTATAACACGAATGACATTGCCTGTTCGTACTGCCGTATAGCCATGCACATCTAAAATGGAAAGAAACAAGTCATACAACTCGCTCTTGTTGACAGGCCTTGAGGACACAACCTTTATTTTGCCCTTGACGCTAGGGTCGACCACTATTGTTGCGCCAGTGACGTCGGCAACAAATTTAATCAGCTCTTGTATATCAGTATCTTGCAGGTTGACCGTATATTCTTGAGCGGAAACAGGTTGGACGCCCAACACAGTAAACGTCACGAGCACAGCAATCAGTGACACGAAAAAACGCCTGATCTTAGAACCCTGGCGTGTTAATTCATTGCCTATACGTCTGCACGTCGTCATCAATAACTCTCTGCAGTTGTTCATCACTCTGCGGTCCCCGCCCGTAAACTCACAGCGAGCGATAGTGGAACACCGTCCCGCTCTATATCAAAAGTTATTTCCTGCGCATCACGCAGCATTCCGTAAAGTCGGGCGCCATTTGAGGCATCAAGCAACGACAACCCATTAACGCCTATTATAAGGTCGTTTGGCTTAAACCCCATCGATTGAAAATCCTCAACATTTTTTGCAGGCGTTATTCGATAACCCAACAATCCACTAGAGCCTTGCACCGGTTGAATCTTTAGCAAATCAGAGACCGATTCGGGTTTTTCATAAAACTTCTCAAGGTAGCCCGCGGCCACTTTGGCGCCTTGCTTGGAGACCGACAACGTTGTGGCAGAGAATGGTCGAGGGCTAGTCTCAGCTGGCTGGGGGACTTTTACGGACGCAGATTTAGCGGTTATACCAAAGGATGTTGAAGTCTCATCAAACAATTGCAGCAATTCGTAAGTGCCGCTGTTATCCAAAACTACCCGCGTTGGTAACACCTTTGCGAGCCGCACCCGAGCAGCAATAGGAAGTTCATCTCCTACAGCAAAAGTAATCTGTCGACCTTTGACTTCAATAACGGCTGTACCCATATCAGGCTCAGTTCCTGCAAGGGTGCCAACCAACTTAAGATCAAGCTGCGTGTCCCGCGCGCCTTCTTCAATACCATCAGGCGCGGCCTCAGGCATCAACTCAACCTCATTGAGGTCAGTGATATCAGTCGCCGTACCAAACAATCCAAGGCCAAGCATCCCTTCAAGCACCACCTGCTTGTCTGCAGACCGTTTTGCAACAGGAATCGCTGGATTAACCACAAAGGCCGGCATGGGCGCTACGTTTGAAGAGGGCAAAAAAGCCCAGACTATTGCAGAAGCACTAAAAGCCGCCCAAATCAAAAGTAAAACAACCGCCGACGACTGAAGCCGCACTGGCAAACTCAGTGAACCCATGCGCAGGGCTGCCGCCATAAACTGCGTTCTCAGCTCACTGACCTTTTCGTCAGATTTACTCACAGTGCCCAACATAGCTCCATCTAGGGTTTTTACCCTGTGGGGTTATTCATTAGTTTAGAAACACTGAGGATTTCGGCAATCACTGCCACAACATCAGTGCAGTACAGTCGCGCCCCATGTTTCATTTTCGTCGAATACAAGGGGCCGGGGAACGCATTCTAACTCATCTATGTGACATCTTATTGAAGTTGTGCAGCCTTAGTGATTTTTACCTCACCAGCAATATTGCAAGTACTCGCTTGTAAGACAGATTCCAGCATCATTCCCGATAACTCAGAAATCGCGCGACCGGGGTACTCCCTAGGGTTGACTGACGCCCAGCTCACATTGGGTCTGATTTCAATAGATCCGCCCGTTCCGTCGTCCAGTAAATCTCGACTGAGCTCCTCTTGATAACGCTCACCAATAGCCTCTATAGAATCGGGGTGGGCTTCAGTGACTACAACACCAAAACACATAGCGTCGACACGACCCACGGCATCAGTGGCACGCAATCCTCCTGCAATCTTATGTGCCACCTCACTCAAAAGCCGACCCTGAATGTGCTGTTGCGATAGATTGGCCATTCCTTCCAAACCACACAGTCGAATAGAGACCAACGCGACATGTCGTCCAGCTCTGCGAGCACGACCAATCTCGCGATCCAGGTCCCGGGTAAAACCTTCTCTATTAGCCACCCGGGTCAAAGGATCAACAAGCATTAGTTCAGAAGTCAGCTGAGCCCCCGTTGACAAGCGCAGAGCGACAGGAACCAAGCTCATAAAATCAAAGATCAGCTCGAGATCACCGACATGACTGGTCAAGTCAAGCCGGGGCGATTTAAAGTGAAAGCTTCCAACAATGTGACCGCGCTCAACCGCGGGGACAACGAACACGTCTTTACGAGCCGTGCTGTGGGCAAAAATACCAAGATCAACAATTTCAGCATCGGCAATACTTCGTGGAGAGACTTGCTCCTTGTATATAGACGTGATTTTCGTCGAATCAGGTGTCAGCATTAGCAGGCCGCTCAAATCCGGCGCATCGCCAAGACTACTCCCAAGCATACCCACTGGATCATGCAACCAAAATTCAACCTGCTCACAGCCCAATACCCGACTGATCCCCGAGAAAAAAGTCTCAAGCAGGACCGAGGGTCTGTTTGATTCAAGCATATCGCTATAAAGCGAAGTGAGCGCACGTGCGAGATAACGACTCACTTCAACATGCTCCTCCAGCGCTACGGGGCTTGGGGTCTGTACAGGAAGACCTGGCGTAATTTCCTCCACCGAATACCCCGAGCTACCGCGTTCACCGATGTTTCCGTCTTCCCGCTCGCTCATAGGCTGCCTCAAATCTCCTTCGTTTTTGTGGATAACCCCTAGATCCCCTATACTGCCACTGTACCTGCGGGGTGGCTAGCGCCTGAGATACCGAAAATTAGTCGGTAAACCCGTTGAACCTGAACCGGATAACGCCGGCGTAGGGACAGGCTTTGTTGTCAACAGTGACGCTGTGGGCCTGTTCTATCCCGGATAAGTGAGAAAATGGGATGCCAACACGCTCAACCAAACCCGCCCGAGGACCATGTTTCGCGACCTTCACCGTCACGCTACTCACGATTTTTTCTGGCCTAGCCTCCTCCACAGCTCTCGAAGAGATTGTTGTTTCGGCAACTCTCAGACCAGCTCACGGAGAACAGCGCTCGATCACCGTTTTTGATCAGACTGCAATTAATGCACGATCAGCTCAACACCTCGAGGAGCTTTTATCTGCTGCCCCCAACGTAAACAGTGCCAGCGGTGCATCCCGAGGGCGCTTTATCCAAATCCGAGGGGTTGGCGAGCGCAGTCAATTCGTTGAACCGGTCAATGCCTCTGTCGCGATGCTGCTTGACGGCATTGACCTGACCGGCTTGGGGGCCGCAGCGACCACATGGGACATCCAGCAGATAGAGATTTTGCGCGGGCCTCAGGGCACTTTACTGGGGGCCAATGCGCTCGCTGGGCTGATCAATCTTAGCTCAACCGCCGCCGACAATAGCGGATATAAGCTGGCGATAGGGGCTGAAAATAACGGTGGCAGTCGGTTGGCGGCTGCTGGTGGAGTCAAGCTAAGCGACACCATTTCTGGGCGACTAGCCATAGAGCAATACCGTAGTGATGGTGCTATTAATAACACCTATCTGAATCGAACCGACACTCAGAAAAAAGATGAACTCACTGTGCGAGGAGGCCTTCTCTGGCAAGGCGATGGACAGAGAATTGAAGCCAACTGGCATTTTTTCGATATAGATAATGGCTACGACGCATTTTCCCTAGATAACAACCGCAACACGCTGTCGGACGAGCCAGGGCGCGACACCTTGCAAACCCATGCTGGCCGATTAAAGTGGAGCTCTCAGGGGGTCGTGAATCTCTCTGCACAAATTAGCGCTGCCGACACCGACACCGAGTACGCCTACGATGAGGATTGGGCCTATATCGGGATTGCGCCCGCCCTTGAATACAGCTCCTTCGATACTTACTTACGCGATCGCGATATGCACAGTCTGGAAGTTCGTGCAGACAGAGATCATCAAGGGTGGCGCTGGACTGCAGGTGCCTACATTAAACGTGAACGCGAAACGCTCACGCGTCAATACACATACCTCGAAAATGACTTTAACAGTTTACTAACCGTTGATACTGGTGCCGTGTTTGGGCAACTTGATTTTAATCTTACAGACACAGTGACGGGCTATTTGGGAGGACGATTAGAGCAGCGTAAAGGGGATTATGCCGATAGCCTCGAGGTCAAAAGTACTATGACAGACCACCTCTGGAGCGGGCGCCTTGGAATTGACTGGGCTCCATCTAGCCAGCAAAGTTTTTACTTAAGTGTCAGTCGTGGTGTCCGTGCTGGCGGTCCTAACAGCACCTTGCTATCCAGCCTGCCTACGCTTGACAGCGGCGAGAACGGGCTCCCCGAAAACTTTGCGCGGTTTGATGAGGAGTTTCTAATTAATACGGAGCTGGGGTGGCGATGGCAGAACACCGAAGGAACGTTGCAAAGCGCCCTGACCCTGTTTTCCATGGAACGGAGAGACCAACAAGTTAAACAATCACTGAACGTTGCCAGGGAAGATGGCAGTACACAGTTCATAGAATATACCGACAACGCCGCAAAAGGGCATAACCGTGGTGTCGAGTGGGGAGGCACTTGGTCTCCCAGCCCAGCACTGCAGTTAAAGGCCTCTCTAGGCTATCTCAGGGCCCGCTTCGACACGTACCGTACTGCCGACGGACAGGATCTCTCGGGGCGGGCTCAGCCTCAGGCACCTGAATGGATGGGTAGCGCGGGAGTCAGATGGACCATAACGGAGAACTGGTTAGCGGGCGCCGAGTTCACCGCTATGGATAGCTACTTTTTTTCCGATCGACACACGGCACGCTCTCCCGCACGACAAATCGTCAACGCACATCTCGACTGGACCAGCGGCAACTGGCGAATCTCGTTATGGGGACGTAATCTGTCCGACGAGACCTATTACACTCGAGGCTTCGGTAGCTTCGGTAATGATCCCCGCAAGGGCTACATTGTGGAGCCTTATTATCAATATGGTGAGCCTCGCACCTACGGCATTACGCTAAGCTATGATCGCTAAAACCCCTACAGGAGCTCTGTTATGGAACTATCTGCTGAACTGAGTTTGTATCCACTAACAGGTAACGTCGACACCTCCGTGCTCGCATTTATCGAAGATCTTCAGGAATCAGGGCACATTTCAGTGGTCACCAACACGATGAGCACACAAATATCTGGGGAATGGGATGCTGTCATGACTGCGGTGAACACTGCTCTAAAACGCAGCAGTCAGCGCATAGATCGACAAGTTTTGGTGGTGAAGTATTTGCCCAGCCACCGAATTGAGATCGGAGCAGAAGGCTAAATCATGAGTGGCTATGAACCCTTAGCCGTGACTTTAGCCTTGGCCTACGTGGTTTTTGCGATAAAGGAAAAGCGCATAGCTTGGATATTGGCCGCCGCTAGTGCCGCTCTGTACCTGCGGATATTTTTTGAAGTGGGCCTTCTTATGGAGGCCAGCCTCCAGCTGTTTTACATTCTTATGGCGATTTATGGGTGGATCGCTTGGGGGCGCGATAGCACCAATACGCAACTTCCCATTCAGCGCTTCTCGCCTCAGCTGCACCTTAAACTACTCCTATTGGTGCTAATTATAGGCACCCTCTTTGGGCTAGTGCTGGGCCGATTTACCCACGCCAATCTGCCAATCGCGGATAGCATTACAACCATCGCAGCCCTACTAGCAACCTGGATGGTCGCCCGTAAAGTGTTAGAGAACTGGCTTTGGTGGATTGGCATTGACTTAGTTTCCATCGTGCTCTACTTAAATCGCGGGCTTGACCTTACGGCATTGTTATTTACGGGCTACGTGGTGTTGGCCATCGCGGGATGGCTAAGCTGGAGACAGCAGTATCGGGCGCAATTACAGTGTTAGAAGTTCCCCAGGAACTGATGAAAAAACATGCTCTGGAGCAATTCAGAACATGGAATACCATTCCGCCACTGAGCACCCAGCCCCGTATTGCTCAAACACTGAATCAAGGCTCTGGCCACACAGCTGTGCTTGTCATCGCCGACACTAACTCGACCCATCAGTCTTACGTTTTGCGCTACCGCAACCCTCAGGCGACAGCGCTTGGCCTTTCATTTGAACTCGAAGTTGGCTGCATGAAAATAGCTAACGACTATGGCCTAGCCCCCAATATTGTGTGGCTCGACATGGCCCATCGGTCAATGGTTATTGAATATCTCGCCGAATCGGGGCCTGTTTCTACCGAAGAACTCGCAGCACTCGTCAGGTCCATTCATCGCCTGCCTCTTGAAATGCCAACTCTCAATCTACAACAACAGATGAGGCATTATTGGCGTAGTGCTCTTGAACAGGGTAACAGCCCCTCGACACTCGTTAATCCAGAGGACCCCACAGTACAGTCAGCCATCAAAGCTCTCGAATCTGAATTACCCGTTACCTGTCACAACGACTTAACGCCTGCAAATATACGGCGACGACATCAAGACATCATGGCTATTGATTGGGAATATGCAGCCGCAGGAAGTCCACATTTTGATATCGCTGCACTGTGTGCTGGCTGGCCCGACATTCATGCTGAATCCTTTGCCGTGGCGGTCCTAGGCGACAGGTTTTCTAAGCAGCAACTACGTATTGCGACGCGTTTTTACGCAACTATTCAGTGGAATTGGAATCGGGCCGCGGCTGAAACCTACGAAACTCCGCAATCACCAGATACACTCATTCAACATTTAGGTGCCTGCCTGTGATCACCCACTGCCATGTCGCAGGCCCAGGAGCCTTAGGCGGCTTGTTTGCTTTCAGACTAAAAGCCGCAGGCTTTCCTGTGTCTTTAATTGGGCGTAATGCGGAAAAATACGAACAACAGCTCACATTACAGACGTTAGAAGGGGAGCAAACCTCCACATTCTGCGTAGAGGGTCAACACACCGAGGGGCTCATTAGCCTTCTGTGGGTGGCCACCAAATCCTACGCAGTCCTCGAAGCGGTCACCAGTCTCCGTCACCGATTTACACCAAAGACCGTCATTATTACTTTGGGAAATGGCATGGGGTACCACAGCGCCTTGGCCAAGCTCTTCCCCGGACAACTGATTGCCGGCTCTACAACAGCGGGTTGCAGCTCGCCCAGCGCAAGCACTCGAAAATTAGCGGGACAAGGCGAGACTCGACTGGGCTGGTGGGACCGAGTAGACGCTCCCCCGGAATGGTTTAATCAATTGCAACAAGCGCCTTGGTGCTCGAAGTGGGAAACCAATATAGAGAACGCCCTACTTGAAAAACTAGCCATCAACAGCGTGATCAATCCGATGACCGCATTAATGAATATCTCAAATGGTGCGCTTCATCAGGGCAGCCACAAGGCGATGCTGGACTCAGCTATAGGCGAAGTTGCCGCCCTATTGCATTGGTCAGGCCACTCTGCCATTGCAGAAAATCTTCCAACAAGCGTTTTCAAGGTCATCTCTGATACCGCGAAAAACTCCTCGTCAATGCGTATTGATCGTCAACGCCTCTCCAAAACGGAGCATGAGGAGATACTGGGCTACTTGCTGGAAAACTTGGCGACTACCTCTAACAAAGAAAAACCCGCTACGCCCCTCCTCTGTAGCTGGCTTAGCGCGCTGCGACAGCCCTACCCAATTCGGTAATGACCGACTCCCAAACCTGAGGACTTACCGACGCGGAAAAACTTTGCTGATGCACGTGGCGCAGTCCATTAACCTGATGATTAATTGTCAGCACGCAGGCGTCATGATCACAATCAAGCCTTGCGACGAAACTTTGCGCTGCCATTAGTTCGAGGCCTTGCTGGTCAATGATGCGTTCAAGTCGCGCTACAAGCCAGTCATGGCTGAAACCCGGGGGCAACGCGGTGTTTGCTGCCACCCTCAAAGAATCTACGGTCAAAGAAGGTGCTCGGTGTACGCGCTGGTATCCGGTAAAAGCAGCGATGGCGATAAGAAAAATCAGCACTGCCATCTGAGAAGTCTTTTTCAAATGTCGTGTGAACGCTGCAAGCAAGCGCGCCCATTTGTCCGTGAGACTGTTGAGACCGGTAACCGCTGACAAACCTGATGGACTCTGATTTGATCCCTGGAATTGTTCACGCTCAGTGTTCTTTGCTACGCCTTGAACTCTGCTATCTACCGCATAGCCACCCAATAAACGTCGGCTCTCCGAGGACAGTGAGCGAATCTGCTGACGATAACGCGTTGATAAATCACTGAGGATTCCGGGATGGCTGTTATCAGAACCTGTCAGCAGTGCAGCTGATTCCCAAAGTAAATGGGCAAAAGCCGAGAGTTCTTCGGGTTTCGCTGGTCTAGCTATAACTGTTTGACCATTTTGATCTCGAGCAATGATCGGCAGATCGTCAGCTAACAACCAGTAAATCACACACCCCAGGGCATATTGATCGTCTAAAAAGTCCGAGACTCTGGTGTGCGCTCGCTTATGTCGTTCGAATCCGGGCGCCGCCGCTGTCGGCCTTATTGATCCATGAAGTACGCTGCTACTGAAATCAATCAACCGAATTTGACCTTGTGTATTGACCAGGATATTAGCGGGCGTCAGATCTCCATGGACTAGACCGGCGGTTTTCAGAGGCATCAAAGTATTCAGCAAATCCATGACAATAATGAGTAACTGACTGTCACCCATGATTACTTTCTGCGCTGAAATAAGGTTCTGGAGAGAGACGCCTTCCACAAATTCGAGCAGCAGCCAAATAGCACCCTCAAAATACTCAACCCCATAAATTTGTGGCACAACCGATGTCGTAGCGGCCACCTTAGCCTGAGCGGCGAAGGTGGCCTGCAGGTTGGGTAAAGCGTTCTTGCCTCCCGGTTGCTCCGCTTGGAATCGCTTACAAACGAGTAATCGATTGAGCTTGGGGTCAAGGGCCAACCACGTCGTACCTTGACCCCCGACACCTAAAAATCCGTGATTCTCAAGTGGTGGCGGCAACCTCACCACCTCATGATCACGATCATTAGCGGTTAACTCCAGCACTTAGGTCAGTCCCAAACGACGAAGCCTAGGACGTAGCGCATGATGGGAAATCTTCAACTCAAACGCCGCCTCCTTAATGGAGTCAACTCGCGCCATCATTTCTAAAATAACCGCATCCGAGAGGTCGTCCACCCGGACAAAACCGGGGTGCGTCTCAAGTCGGCGATAAAGTGCTGGTCTGGAAATTCCTAGAACCGCAGCTGTTGCTGCAATCTCGTAGTGCTGGGATCGATAAACCCTTTCCAGAGACTGCTCTGATAACGCTTCAGAAGCAGCGTCTTTCTGAGGATCCTGGGTTTCGCTATTTAACGGCAGCAGTGAGCCCTTATCCTGCGCGATTAACATTACGGCATGTCGTAACTCCCGGCTATTACCGGGCCAATCATGGCTCAGCGCGTCGAAAAAAAATCGAGCCCAGTGAGCGGCAATCTCGGGTAGCTCTGAACATCTACAAGGATTCAGCGACGCTGCAACCTCGACGTCTCTATCGAGCATTGCCATAGCCTGAGGAGCAATATCTTCCGGTCGCGCACGTAGCGGCGGTATGTGCAAGGTAAAGCCCGAGATACGATGATACAGAGCCGCTCGAAATCCGTTATCTTCAGATGTCGACTGGTCCGTCGCCGCAACGATACGAACATCCACTGTCTTTGATGATCCGCCAAGAATTTGCACCTCCCCCTGCTCAAGGGCTCGCAATAACTGTACTTGAACCTCAATCGGCGCATCCGCTATTTCGTCGAGAAACAAGGTACTCTCGTGCGCCCTCTGAAAAGCGCCCAAGCGATCAATAGCTCCCGTATAGGCACCCCGAATACTGCCAAATAACTCTGCCGCCGCCAGCTCTTGAGGGATAGCCGCCAAATTTATAACCACCAGACCCCGAGAGGCACGTGCGCTCAATTCATGAAGGGCCTGAGCGACCAGCTCTTTACCCACACCAGATTCACCTTGAATCAAAATCGGTAAATTCGTTGGCGCAATTAACGCAATCTGATGCCACAGCCGGGACATATCAGCCGAAGCACCCGGCAATAATTTTTGCAATAAATCTTGCGGCGCTGAATGGTTGTCTGCACCGCTGACAACCAAGCGTATTACCAACACCACAGCATGGGACAATCTTAGTGGAACACCTTTGACGAGCGCTTCATGATCCGCAATGAAGCCTTTGTGTCCACCGGCGCCAATTCGAACGCCGGCGTGGGCTGCAGCCTCCAGTCGCAAACTCAGACGGCCATCAGCATGTTGCGATACCTTAGGGGTTAATAGGCAAGCCAAGCGACTCACATACTGATCTTCCAGAGGTCGCTGATCGCTAAATTCAGGAGTGTAGCGCCCTATTGAAAGCTCACCCGGCAGGGCATCCGGGCGGCCAGTTTCCCATGGGCATAAGTCTACCCATTGTCCAATACGCTGCAGATTCGGGTGAAATACTATGGTTAGGCGAAGCGTCGGGAGGGAATACTCCCGTTCTAACTCTCCCGTACGCAGTGCGGGTTTCGTCACCAGTTCCTGAGGCACCGCCATGATCACCTCCAAACCAGCCTCGTAGTGGCTGACTGTATGTTGTTACGGTGACGACCCTAAGGCTATTTGAAGATTGTTCTCACATCACTGAATAGATTAGGAGACAATCACCAAAACAGAAGCCACCACAACCCAAACTCCGAGAGCCCGTTTCAGTAATTCACGAACGTGCTCTACTTGTTGAACTGACGTTGACTCAGCGCCCGTAGAGGCCAACTCAAACCCCTGCATTAATAACTCATCTGTTCTGGCGTCGGTATCAAGTGCGTTCTCAACTAAAAACGGGCGAATATTCTCAAAGTTACCAATAACGCCAAAGGTCACTAGCAAAACTCGCGAGGGGAGCCAGTCGAGAAGAGACAATAAGCGACCCATGGGCGCTTGTGGATTACCTGCGCCCAAAACAACTAGTCGGTATCCAACGGCAAAAAATGGGCCGAGCAGTAAGAAATAAAACACCGGTGGGAACCAACGCTGAAACCCCTCGTAAAGCAAAAATCGAGCACCATCGCGCTCTGCTGACACGGCATCGTCAACCTCTGGATCAGAATACCCGACGGCCTCTAACGCTAACATTGCGCCCTCTATATCTCCCGCCGCTACCCGAGATCGAAAACGGTCGACAAGCGATGGCCAGGGTAATCGCCCAAAACTGAAAAACAACGCGGGCGTACCCAGAAGCAAAACTGCTGCCGCACCAAACACTTCCTCCAAAACGGCATAAGCCAGCGTAAATCCTGCACATGGAACCACGACAAGCAGCACGAACCCCAGCCAAAAGTCGGGCTCTAATGCCTCGACCCTTCGCGCTAAAGATTGATGCCATTGATCACTGTGCAGCGGCCCGCCGGATCCGATCGCCAAGTAAAGCCCTGTTGCGACAAGAAATGCCAGATACGTCATGGTTTGCGAGTCTCCCTCTGAGCAGCCCAACCGTAAAGCTGCTGGCTTACCAATTACTGATGAGATTGCGCCTTAGAGATTAGAACACCTAATCGCCGATTAATGGCTCCAGCAACCTCTGCCAATCAAAGCACTCACCGGGGTCTGTCTTTCTCCCAGGAGCAATATCACTGTGCCCTACAATATCACCCTGAATAAGAGAAGGGTGATGGTCTCTTAGCGCTGCAATCAGTTTTCGAAGCTGCGCATACTGAACGTCAGTGTAGGCCTGGTCATCTGTACCCTCAAGCTCTATACCAATGGAGAAATCATTGCAGTTATCCCGCCCACACCAATAGGACTCACCGGCGTGCCAAGCGCGGTCGCAGGTAGCCACAAACTGTAAAATTTCGCCCAATCTGTTGAGCAAAAAATGTGCTGAGACACGAAGATGGGCGATACTCTCGAAATAAGGGTGCAATGATGGATTTAGTGTATTCGTGAAAAGTGCTTCAATGTGGTCACCTCCAAACTCCCCTGGGGGCAAGGAGATGTTGTGCAGCACGATGAGCTGGATAGGCGCTTCTTCAGGGCGGCCATTAAAGTTAGGCGAAGCTATTTTTCGAGCTCCGGCAAGCCAGCCTTGAGAAATCGTCCAATAGTCAGCATCTGTCATCACGTCTGCATCTTATCCCATGAGAGCGGATCACCCAAAAGGACCAAAGACCGGGAGTCGTTATGTTAAGCCTGCAGTATGTTCAGCAACTCGTAGACCTGGCGCTTGAAGAGGATATTGGCAGTGGTGATATCACTGCGGAGCTTGTTCAGTCCGACAGCCAGGCACGAGCTTTAGTGGTGAGTCGAGAGGCAGGAACTCTTTGCGGGAGCCTGTTCGTCGATACCGTTTTTTCGACCCTTGACCCCGAGATATCAATTGAATGGTTTAAATCTGACGGTGACCTGCTTGAACCCAACGACCCTTTGTTCAGCGTTCGTGGTAACGCCCGAAACATTTTGACCGGAGAGCGCACTGCCCTCAATTTTTTACAATTACTGTCGGGCACAGCCTCATTAGCCCATCGCTTCGCCCATCAGGTTTCGGGAACGGGCGTGAGACTTTTAGATACTCGAAAAACCATACCCGGTTTGCGGCTCGCTCAAAAATATGCAGTCACCTGCGGCGGCTGTCACAATCATCGTATTGGGCTGTTTGACGCCTTTCTGATTAAGGAGAATCATATTGAAGCCTGCGGTGGAATTGCCGCCGCGATCTCCGCAGCTCGACATTCAGCACCCGGAAAAACCGTGGAAATTGAAGTCGAAAACCTCAATGAACTGGCATTAGCGCTTGAGGCAAACGCTGATCGCATCATGCTAGACAACTTTAGTGAAGCCATGCTGAGAGATGCTGTCGCCGCTAACGCAGGTCAATCTGAGCTGGAGGCCTCGGGAAACGTTACCGAGCATAACCTTCGATCCATTGCCGAAACGGGAGTCGACTTTATTTCTATTGGCGCGCTGACTAAAAGGATAGAACCTCTGGATCTGTCGATGCGTTTAGAAAGCTGAAACTGAGGCCACGGCGTTGAAATCGCGAAGTTGCGGGAGGCTGCCTCTACCCACTAACAGGCACCGTTAGCATCACCCATTTGGCCCCGAATCGCAGCTACTGGTGTACCGGGTGCGGTGCTACTAAAACACCGTTGCGGTCGGCGTATATCCAATTCCCCGGCACAACATTGATGCCACCCAAACTAAGCTCAACGTCACGCTGCCCCAACCCACGCTTTTCAGTTTTTATCGGCACAACACCTAGTGCAAATACCCCAAGGGAAAGCGTGTCGATGATTTCAACATCTCGAATCGCGCCCAAGACGATCACTCCGGCCCAATGATTGTGAATCGCTTTTTTAGCGAGATTGTCCCCCAACAGGGACCGGCGCAAGGACTGCTGACCGTCGATAACAAGCACCCGACCTTCACCCGCCGAAGCAACGGCTTCGGCCACGCGTGAGTTGTCTTCATCGCAAAAAACGGTTGCCGCAGGACCTGCGAAACACGCTACCGTCCCAAAATGCAGAAACTGGAAGGGCAGCACCTCACACTGTGGATGATCATCTGACAAATCTGGTGTGGTAAAAGAAAAGGTAGTCATACCCAGCACTCAGAACCAATCAAGCGAGAAGCTAGAGAGCGTGTCAGCACCATCTAAAATAGTACCCGCATGTGCCTTGCAGCGAGGCAGAATACGCGCGCCGTAGAACGAGGCAGTCGCTATTTTACGACGGCAAAAATCGCTATTCACGTCGGCTGCAAGCTGAGTTTCTGCGACGAGAGCTGATCGGGCCAACTGCCACCCGCCAAAGAGATAACCTGTTTGCATAAGGTAGTCAAAAGCACCCCCAAACGCATTGAATCGATCAGAACTGATTTGGTTCAGCAGGTGTTGAGTGGTGACCCGATGATCCTCCAAAGCGCTCGCCAGTGATTTGCCAAGCGCATGCAGCTCAGCGTGCGATGCCTGAGCCAACCGCTGAGCCACATCGGCTATTTCCGCCTGCATTAGCTCCATCCCAGAGCCACCGTCTCGAGCCAATTTACGATTCACTAGGTCGGCCGCCTGAATACCATTGGTGCCCTCATAAATCGGTGTAATGCGGACATCACGCAGATACTGAGCCGCACCCGTCTCCTCGATGAAGCCCATTCCTCCGTGAACTTGCACACCTAAGGAAGTGAGTTCCACACCAATCTCAGTACACCAGCCTTTGATAACCGGAATCATCAGATCAATACGTTGACGTTGCTCACCCTTAATATCGGCCTGTCCATAATGCGCCAAATCCATGGTGACCGCTTCGTTATAAGCCAGGGCACGCATTGCCTCAATCAAAGCTCGCATGGTCATCAGCATGCGCTTAACGTCTGCATGTTCAATAATTGCGACGCCACTCTGCACACGCTCACGAGCGTAAGCCACCGCTTTTTGGTAAGCCCCCTCAGACGCCCCCACGCCCTGTAAACCTACCTTCAACCGGGCCTCGTTCATCATGGTAAACATGCAAGCCAAACCGTTGTTTTCTTCACCCACGAGGTAGCCTATGGCGCCATCCTTATCGCCATAGGCCATGACACAGGTAGGACTGCCATGAATGCCCAACTTGTGCTCAGTAGAAACCGGAAATGCGTCGTTGCGCTCGCCCAAACTCCCGTCGGCATTAACCAAATACTTAGGAACAATAAACAGCGAAATCCCTTTGCTTCCAGCCGGGGCGTCAGGAAGGCGTGCCAAGACGAGATGGACAATGTTTTCCGTGGCATCGTGATCGCCCCAAGTGATATATATTTTTTGGCCAAAAATACGGTAGTGATCGCCATGCCGTTCGGCCCGCGTTTTTACCGGCCCCAAGTCAGACCCTGCACCCGACTCCGTAAGGTTCATGGTGCCAGACCACTCACCGCTATTAATTTTGGCAAGGTAAATAGCTTTAAGAGCGTCACTGGCGTGAGCGCTGATGGCCAATGCAGCACCAGAACTGAGAAACGGCTCCAAGGCGAACGCCATGTCGGCACCGTTCCAAATTTCTGCTGCCGCGGTGCCATATATCTCGGGCAGGCCCTGCCCCCCGGCGTCGGCGTCGGCGGAAATACCAACCCAACCGCCCGCGCCCAGTTCACGTATAGCATCGCCATAACCGGGTGGTATATTGACTTTGCCGTTAACGCAGGTCACCGGATGGGTATCGCCCACTCGACGCAACGGTGCGACAACATCGCTTCCCAGCTTACCCGCCTCATCCAGCAGCGCGGTTGTTAAATCGGGACCCACGCCAACGTCGGCAAAACGCTCCAATGACCCCAACTTTTCAGCGACATCAATAACGTCGTCAATGAGAAACTGCATATCGGCAAGTGGTGCGGTGTACATAAATTCTCCGTTCGTTTGTAATAGCGCCAGCATCAGGGACAATGGTAAAAAGCGCCCTGCAAAGCGACTTGTTGTGCGACTTGTTATGATTGTAGCCCCGAGTAGTGCTGTTGCGCCTTATTTGCACGAGAAAGAGCCGTGAAAGATCTTAATCGAATTGACCTAAATTTGCTGGTTTACCTCGACGTTTTGCTGCGAGAGCGAAATGTTACTCAGGCGGCCAATCAACTGGGGCTATCACAACCCGCAATGAGCAACGGTCTGCGTCGTCTGCGAGATTTATTCAACGATCCACTGCTGGTGCGAACTTCTGACGGCATGTCACCCACCGCCAGAGCACTGGAGCTAGAACCGCTCATTAGAGAAGTGCTGGGGGGTGTAGAGCGAGCCATTCAGCCGACCTCAGATTTTGAACCGAGGGAGGCGAATCAGGTGATTCGTGTCATGGCATCGGATTATGCAGAGTCCACTTTATTTCCTACCGTTATCAAAGCGCTACGAGAGCAGGCGCCCGGCCTCACCCTCGATGTTATGACGCCGTCTGACGTCAGCTTTTTAGACGTTGAGCGGGGCAAGATCGATCTGGTGATAAACCGCTTCGACCACATGCCACAATCATTTCATCAGATCACCCTGTGGTCAGATCCGTTTACCTGCCTCATGAGCCGTGACAATCCTATTCTCGGCCAGTTCGATCTCAAAGCCTACTTGGATGCTGATCATATATGGGTCAGTAAAACGGGGATGGGGGTTGGGGTTGGAGTTGATCCCGACGATGTTCAACGACTGGGCTGGGTTGATAGCGCCCTTGCCCAGATGAACAAGCAACGACGAATTCGAGTTTTCACGCGCCACTATCAAGCGGCCATGACCCTTGCCGAGGAAAACGACCTTATTGTGACCCTGCCTAGCCGCGCCACTTGGCTAAAGCGCGACAATCCCAGAGTTGTCGTGAGACCCGTTCCCTTTGAGGTGCCACCGCTGGAACTGAAAATGGCTTGGAGCCCGTTACTGCAGCACAACCCGGCCCACCGCTGGATACGTCAAACCATTACCCGCATTGCCAGGGACTTAAATGCCTAGCGCCCCGTCTCTTAGTCGCAAATTGTGCGCCTGAAACAGCTGTTGCCCCCCACCAAGTCATTCACAAAATCAATACCACTTATAAAAGGCATTTCTGGCATTTATAGGCTTAAATCATTGAAAATAGTGCCTTTGACAATGCGCTGCCACTAAAAAACTGGCTACAGCGGGACCCATTTGAGGAGAAAACCATGGCTGAACGTATCGCCTGCGCGGGCTTGCAAGTTGACGCAGGGCTGCACGCGCTGTTGGAGACCGATATCTTACCGGGTACTGATGTCAGTCCTAATCAATTCTGGTCGGGCTTGGCCGCTATTTTGACGGAGATGATGCCGCGCAATGCCGAGCTGCTCGAAATAAGGGCGGACATGCAGTCTAAGCTCGATAATTGGCACCGGGAACATCCTAAAGACGTTTTCAATGCTGACGAGTACAAGACCTTTTTAGAGGACATAGGGTACCTGCTGCCTCAACCCAAACATGTGCAAGTCACGACCACTCATGTGGACGAAGAAGTTGCGCAGGTTGCCGGGCCGCAACTGGTGGTACCCGTTATGAATGCGCGCTTTGCATTGAACGCTGCCAATGCGCGCTGGGGTAGCCTCTATGATGCACTTTACGGTACCGATGTGATTCCCGAGGATAACGGTGCGGAGCGCGCTGGCGGCTACAACCCCGTGCGTGGTGATCGGGTTATTGCTTGGGCCAGAGCGTTCTTAAATCAAAACTTCCCATTAGAAACAGGAAGCCACAGCGACGCGACGAACTACACCGTTGAGGCAGGCGCCCTACAGGTAAAACAGAAAGACGGCAGTTTTGCGACGCTGCGGGCCAGCGAACAATGGGTGGGCTACACGGGCGAGGCCACTCAACCGACCTCCATCTTGCTTAGAAACAACGGACTGCACGCCGAGATACAGATTGACAGCAACCACCCCGTGGGACAAACCGATCCTGCGGGGGTCAAAGATGTGTGCCTGGAATCAGCCTTAACCACGATACAAGACTGTGAGGACTCGGTAGCCGCGGTAGATGCCGAAGATAAGATTGTGGTCTATCAAAATTGGTTAGGGCTGATGCGAGGCGATCTTGCAGAAAGCTTTCAAAAAGGCGGCGCCCTGCAAACACGCACCTTACAGCCCGATCGTGAATTTACGGCACCCGAAGGCAACAGTTTCACCCTCCCGGGCCGCAGCCTGCTGTTTGTCCGAAATGTTGGGCACCTTATGACTAACGACGCCATTCTGACCGAGGACGGCTCAGAGGTTCCTGAGGGCATTCTTGACGCGTTGTTTACCTCGGCTTGCGCGCTGCATGACATTAAGCGCACCAGCGGCCCCCGTAATTCGCGTGAAGGCAGCGTTTACATCGTAAAGCCAAAGATGCATGGGCCCGATGAGGTGAGTTTTGCCGTCGATCTGTTCAGCAAGGTTGAAAATGTTTTGGGACTGCCGGAAAACACGCTCAAAATCGGCATCATGGATGAGGAACGTCGCACCACCTTGAATTTGGCCGAGTGCATCAACCGCGCCAGTGAGCGTGTGGTGTTTATTAACACCGGCTTTCTAGACCGAACGGGGGATGAAATTCATACCAGCATGGAAGCCGGCGCTTTTACCGCAAAGAGCG
Organism: uncultured Luminiphilus sp.; assembly: GCA_938091995.1. Classification (GTDB taxonomy): domain Bacteria; phylum Pseudomonadota; class Gammaproteobacteria; order Pseudomonadales; family Halieaceae; genus Luminiphilus. The sequence continues at coordinate 67,665 of CALKNZ010000027.1, forward strand.
CCATGAAGGGTGAAACGTGGATCAGCGCCTACGAAGACTGGAATGTCGATGTTGGGCTCAACTGCGGCCTGCAAGGTCACGCACAGATCGGCAAGGGCATGTGGGCCATGCCAGACCGCATGACCGACATGTTGACCACTAAAATTGGCCATCCTAAAAGCGGTGCTAATTGTGCCTGGGTGCCCTCACCCACCGCAGCCACCCTGCACGCCACGCATTATCATGAAGTGGATGTCATGGCAGTTCAGGCACAACTTAAAGGCAGCCCTAGGCGCAGTATTGATGAAATCTTAGAGATACCGTTAAAAGGCGCCCAAGGGATGAGTGCCGACGCGATACAGCGAGAACTCGACAATAACGCTCAAGGTATTT
>CALKNZ010000028.1 GCA_938091995.1 uncultured Luminiphilus sp.
CGTGTGACTGACCGCATGGCGATGAGCAAACGTGTGCCGCAGAGAGTAGGGCGATGCTTCTGGGTTAACCTTTCTTATCATCTGGGTCATGTTCTCTCTGAGCCGACCTTCAGATACTGGCGCGGCCTCCCAGCGAGCTAGCCATGGCAGTGGTCCAGATCGTCGTCTGTGTTTCGTCTTGCCCTGATCTATTCTGACTACCAAGCAGCCGTCGACTGTGCCGACCTTGCTGGGATCAATGCGGTAGATTTCGCTGTTGATCGCGCCCAGCGTCAGGGCTGCTATAAATGCACATCGAAGGTACTCGGGCATGTCTTGGGCGAACAGCTCCTCAAGCTGCTGGTTGGTCAGTATGACCCTCTGCTTGGCCTCATTGAGTTTGATCGCTGGCTTGTGGACCATGATCGACAGACCTCGAGCCTTAACAGCTCCACGCAGACACGCCAGAATAATGCTCAGGTCTTTTGTGATGGTTGCCGGGTTGCGATCCTTTAGCTGGTCCTGAGTCCAGTTGTGCAGCCTTCTGTTAATAGAGCCGTCGAGTAGCCTGTCGCCAGACTGCTGCAGGAAACGGTCGAGAACTCTGTGATACTTGGGATCGGATTGCTGCTGCTTATATATAGCAATGGCATCTGAGATCAGCAGGGCATCTGGCTCGTCGTCCGGGTCAGCGACCAGAAGGGCCTCTACGCGCTCGGCGATGTCAGGGTCTAGCAAAGCTGACGCAGTGGACCGACCCATGATTTGACTCGCGGCCCACTCATTTTTTGCATCTCCCTGCCTTAGATTGACGTCAGCCATAAAGGCTTGTGCTGCTCGATGTCTCTGCATCTCGGTCAGATGCCGGCGGTTGCTGCTGTGTAAGCCGTCGCAGAGTGCATTAAACGTCTCTCGAGCCTTTTCTAGTGCGGCCAGTACGTCGGCGTCACTGGGATTGTCGCCAACATCTAGGGCCTTCCTGTACAATGTCGACCGTCCCATCTCGGTTAGGGTTTCTGATAAGTGTGCAGGGTACCTACAGTGTATGTAAGGTATGCCTTTCCTCCAGTTCAGATGCTTTGCTTTGAGCATTGCTTGATACCTGTTTTTGTCGCCAGAACGGCAAATGTATCACTCAATGTATCACTCAGAAAGCCACAAATCGGACGTAAACGAGGCTATATATAGGTTATAGCCAATTCATGCGGCCCTTGGTGCGGGTCGCCACTGATAAAAAGGAGTGCCAATATGCCTGTCATTAACCTTCCTGATGGATCCCAACGAACTTTCGAGCAGCCCGTATCCGTTGCGGATGTGGCCTTAGATATTGGGCCGGGCCTGGCAAAGGCGGCTTTAGCCGGCGTTGTTGATGGGCGCGAAGTCGACACTTCCTATGTTATCGATGCAGACAGTGCTTTAAGCATTATTACCGAGCGCGACGAAGCGGGGGTTGAGATCATTCGTCACTCGACCGCCCATTTATTGGCTCAAGCCGTACAGCAGCTATTCCCGGGTACACAGGTCACTATCGGTCCTACGGTTGAAAACGGCTTCTACTATGATTTTGCCACAGACCACAACTTTACTCCTGAAGATCTTGAGCGCATTGAAAAGCGCATGGAAGAGCTCGCGAGTGCAGACCTATCCGTCGAGAGGGTTGTGTATTCGAGGGATCAAGCCATCGAGCTTTTCCGAGATATGGGGGAGCACTTCAAAGTTCAGATTATCGAGGAGCTCCCAGAGGGCGAGGAGATCTCTATTTATAAACAGGGGGAGTGGATGGACCTCTGTCGTGGCCCCCATGTGCCCACAACCAGCAAATTAAAAGCTTTTAGGTTGACCAAAGTGGCGGGAGCCTACTGGCGCGGCGATGCCAATAATCAGATGTTGCAGCGTATTTATGGAACTGCTTGGGGCAACAAAAAAGAACTGAAGGCGTACCTCAACAGAATTGCTGAAGCTGAAAAGCGCGATCACCGCAAAATTGCTAAAAAGCTCGACCTTTTTCACACCCAAGAAGAAGCTCCTGGCATGGTGTTTTGGCATCCTCCAGGCTGGACGATATATCAGGTGATTGAAAGCTATATGCGCAAACAGCAGTTGCGCTTTAATTATGAAGAGATAAAAACACCGCAAGTGGTGGATATTTCTCTCTGGCAGCGATCAGGACATGCTGACAAGTTCGCTTCAGGAATGTTCACGTTGGATGCCGACGATCGGCAATTTGCCGTGAAACCCATGAACTGCCCCTGTCACGTTCAGGTTTTTAATCAGGGCTTAAAGTCTTACCGAGACCTGCCTCAGCGACTGGCGGAGTTTGGTAGCTGCCATCGTAATGAGCCCTCAGGCTCGCTCCACGGCATTATGCGAGTCAGAGGTTTTACTCAGGACGATGCCCATATTTTTTGTACCGAGGCACAAATACAATCTGAGGTAGCAACGTTCATCGACATGCTGCATGAAGTGTATGCCGATTTTGGTTTCACTGAAGTGATCTACCGGTTATCGACTCGCCCCGCAGAGCGAGTGGGTTCGGAAGCAGATTGGGATAGAGCCGAGGCGGCGTTGGCAGAAGCGTTAGACGCCAAGGATCTTAGTTGGGAGCTGCTTCCTGGTGAGGGCGCATTTTACGGTCCAAAAATTGAGTTTTCTCTCAAGGATTGTATTGGCCGAGTCTGGCAGCTGGGAACGATTCAGGTCGATTTCTCAATGCCGGGTCGCCTTGATGCCCAGTACGTCGCAGAGGATGGCAGCCGGCAGGTCCCAGTAATGCTCCATCGCGCAGTGCTTGGTTCATTTGAGCGGTTTATCGGTATTCTCATAGAGCACTATGAGGGGGAGTTTCCGCTCTGGCTGGCGCCCCAGCAAGCGGTGGTGGCGCCAATTACTGACAAGCAGGGGGCTTACGCCGAGCAGGTGGCGAACAGTCTCAAAACCGCAGGTTTTAGAGTGGGCAGCGATCTGCGTAATGAAAAAATCGGCTTTAAAATTCGTGAGCATGAAATGGCTAAAGTGCCCTTGGTGTTGGTGGTGGGTGACAAAGAAGTGACCTCCAATACAGTCGCGGTCAGGGGACGTCACGGTGCAGATCTGGGGAGTTTGAGTTTGGATGACCTCACCCAACTCATGACCGACATGTCGGCTCGAATGGGACGCCTTGAATCCTAGCTAACAGCTAATAGGACCCTGGCATATCGAGGTGCGCTGGCGGCCCGCCCGCCCCTGTGTGGTTTTTCGGTCACCCAATATGGCCCAGAAATTGATTGTCGACTGATTAACGACGGGCACAGCACGCGTCTGCTTGCAGACACAGCGGGTTAGACTTCGCACATTGCCAGACACGTCTTTTGGTGTGGCTGTTTTGAACACTGGCTGAGCCCCTACGGCTTTTTGGGGCAGCGGTATTTTCTAGTTTGTATGAATTTAAGAGCAGATCTCAAAATGAGGTGCGGAGTACATGTTTTGAGACATTTTCTTGCAAATATTGACATTGAGGTCAAAAGAAGCACACTCGGAGTTACAGAATTAGAAAAGGACTCAGTGCCATGATTCCTGGAGTAGTGGAGACTGAAGTTTTATGGGGTATGCCCAAGTGGTCTCCGGATGAGAGTTGTTATGATGACATCGTGCGATTTACCACGGCGGGTTCATCACCAAGCACTGCACCTACTATTCCGCTCAATGCGGTGGGTCAGCTGCTTCGACCCATGGCAGAAGAAGATCCGACTTTAATCCCCCGGTGGTGCGACGATCAGCAAGAAAATTGTGGGGGGGTTTTAGTCTCTCTTTTTAAAGATGCCCCCAATATAGGTGCCATGCTGTCGGTATTGTTGCGGTATAACCCACTGCATGCAGCGCCTATTGTTTTTCAAGCGAGGCCCGAGGGAGACGACATCTTCCTTTCCATCTGGGTCGAAACGGAAGGTACGCAGGACGGCCCGTCTACAGAGCTCATCACTGCGTTGGGTTTGATGCAAGTCATCTCGGGTTTGAGGGCGTTAACTGAAGGTGCCTTTAAGCCCCATGCCATATATATGTCGCCTTCAAGCATGGGTTTGAGTTGGCCTAGCCATTTCCAGTCGATTCCCATTTATGCTGATAGGCCTGAGCCCGGATTGCTTATTCCCCGCGATATACTCTCCAGAGCCAACCCTAGTTATGTACCGGGTTTGTCATCGGCTACTCAAGAAGCAGACACAGCATTGGAGGCCTATAGAAAGGGCGACATCAATGCGGTACTAAAAACGGAGATTAAGGGCTGGATTCGGGCTACCTTACCGACGGGCCGTTATCAGCTGACCCGCCTGGCTGAGCGAATGCACTGCGATAAAAGAACGCTCCAGCGGCGATTAGCCCGGGACCTAGGCGTTACGTTTCAGCATTTGCTCGACGAATCTCGCGATGAGATTGTGTTACCCATGCTAAGGAGCGGGGTTTTTCCTGTGAGTTTGATTTCAAATCATGCCGGTTTCTCAAATACTGGGAATTTCTCGCGTTATTTCTCTCAGCGTTTCGGCTGCTCTCCGCTTCACTGGACTGCGAATCAGCATACTCATGGGCATCGTATTTAAAACTCTTTGAGGGTTGGTTTTGTTTCCTGAGCTTTGGCACGGACTGGTGTCACTGGGCCCGAATAATATCGTTCACGGTGACGGTTTTGATGATATTGCCGTCGACGTCAAGTTGGTCCGCGAGAATTCCATCGGCAGAATAAAGGCTAAAATAGACTAGAGCGCCCTCGGGCCCTCCCCATTCACGATGCACCTCGTCACCCTCAGAATGGGCGCGATGACCAGTGGGTCTAACCCGTGAATTAACGGGGTTACCCCCTGCGTAGTCGGCGACATTGAGTTCACCCTGTAAGACAATAGACGTTGTATGAGCGCGATGGCGGTGGAAGTGGCAGTGCGCATTGGGCTCCCAACGATATAGAAACTCCAGGTGGCCGCTCTCTCTAAAAGCAAGCAAAGAGCTCCAGTAGTCGATGATGGGGTTGCCGGCAACATTTTCTTGATAGTGTCGCCATTCGAATTGATCGATATTAAGGAGATTCACATTCGTTACCCTCTGATCTTTTAAAGCACGAAACTTATCCAGTCTTTAATAATTTGTCAGCACGGTTATCGCAAAAAGCCGCTACCTGCCGTGAAAAGATAGTAATTTCAAAATAATTCTGAGCTCTGTAGCGATATTCCAAGGTTGGCTAAAACAATAAATCGCCAAACGCAAGTTAGCTCGAAGCGTTATATTTGTGTGTCGGCGAGCACAACGGGCGCTGACTTGTGGCTCAAGGCCTAAAAACGTCGATTTGGGCCAGTGATTTATACCAACGCCGCGTCTTGAGCTTACTTGCGCTTGCCTGTACTATCCGCGCTCTTTACTGACAGGAGATCGAGGGCATTAAGAGCGACAGCAAGAGCAAGAAAGCCATTACGAATGAGCAAATTACGGCCTCTCAGGTGCGTCTGGTTAGCGCAGAGGGAGAGCAGGTAGGTATTGTATCTATCGCCGAGGCCCAGGCGGCTGCTGAAGCGGCAGGCATGGACTTGGTGATGATGGCAGAGTCTGATCCGCCAGTCTGTAAAGTTATGGACTACGGAAAGCATGTTTTTGAGGCTAAAAAGCAGAAAGCTGCGCAGCGTAAAAAGACCAAACGAATCCAAGTCAAAGAAATGAAATTTCGTCCAGGGACGGACGAAGGGGACTATCAGGTAAAACTACGCAACCTGGTGCGTTTCCTTGAAAACGGCGATAAGGCCAAAGTCACCCTGCGGTATCGCGGGCGTGAAATGGCTCATCAGGAAATCGGCATGGAGCTACTCAAACGAGTAGAAGCCGACCTGAGCGAACTCGGCAATGTTGAGCAATTTCCAAAGATGGAAGGTCGACAGTTGACGATGGTTATCGCACCTAAGAAGCGGGGTTAATGGCCAGTGAATGCCTCTGGCCCCGATCAATGAAAAACTCGCCTGCTTAAGTAGGCCAAATGCGGAGTTGTACCCATGTCCAAAGCAAAAATTCACAGCGGTGCCGCCAAGCGGTTTAAGAAAACGGCCGGCGGTTATAAGCGCAAAAGCGCTCATAAAAGCCATATTCTTACCAAGATGACGACCAAGCGTAAGCGTCAGCTGCGCGGTACATCTATGGTTGATCAGGCAGATAAAGTGCTGATCGACCGTATGCTTCGTGCTAAATAACCGTCCTCATCACTTGGAGTAAAAGACTATGGCTCGTGTAAAACGTGGTGTGACGGCTAGACGTCGTCACAAAAAAATCTTAAGTAAAGCCAAAGGGTACTATGGCGCACGTTCGCGTGTGTTTCGAGTAGCCAAGCAAGCAGTCACAAAAGCAGGTCAGTACGCTTACCGTGATCGCAGGCAAAGAAAGCGCCAGTTCCGCGCACTCTGGATTACTCGTATTAATGCGCAATCCCGTGCCAACGGTTTGACTTATAGCAGACTGATTAATGGTCTCAAGAAAGCAGACATAGCGTTGGATCGACGTGTACTGGCAGACTTAGCTGTGCATGACAAAGCTGCATTTGCAGCTGTTGTGGAACAAGCGCGCTCAGCTCTAGCGGCTTAAGCAGAGACCTGCCTCTGGCAGGCCTGATTGAAGTATCCTACGAGGGAAGGAGCACTTGCTCCTTCCCTTTTTTATGGCCAGAAGTGGCTAACGTTTGCATACGGTTGAGATTAAAAGTATGGAATCCCTAGAGGCAATAAAATCAGCAGCGATGGCCGCGGTGGGGCAGGCATCGACACCTCAAGAGCTGGAACAGCTTCGGGTTGAGTACCTGGGTAAAAAAGGTGCTCTCACGGGGCTGCTGAAGACTCTGGGCGGTCTGTCAGCTGAAGAGCGTCCGAAGGCTGGTGCGCTGATTAATGCCGTCAAGCAAGAGCTTTCCGGGGTGCTCAACGAGCGACGAGCCGGGCTGGAGCAAGCGGCTTTGCAGCAGAAGATTGACGCCGAAAAAATTGACGTCACCTTGCCGGGTCGTGGTGTTGACCTGGGTGGTTTGCATCCGATTACACGGACGATACAACGCGTTGAGGATTTTTTTACGGGCATGGGTTTTAGTGTCGCTGAGGGTCCTGAGATCGAGGATGATTATCACAACTTTGAAGCCCTCAATATTCCTGCTCACCACCCTGCACGCGCGATGCACGACACCTTTTATATTGACGAAACTCACGTATTACGTACCCATACCTCGGGCGTGCAGATTAGAACAATGGAGTCTTGCGAGCCCCCACTGAGAATTATCTGTCCGGGGCGGGTGTATCGCTGTGATTCAGATCTCACGCATTCCCCCATGTTTCATCAAATTGAGGGGTTATTGGTTGATGAGCGCTCTAGCTTTGCAGACCTTAAGGGTTTGCTTGAGACGTTTATGCAAGCATTTTTCGAGCGCGATAATCTTGCGGTTAGATTCAGACCTTCCTATTTCCCCTTTACGGAACCTTCAGCTGAAGTTGATATTCAGTGTGTTAAGTGCGGTGGTGAGGGTTGTCGTGTTTGTAGCCATACTGGCTGGCTTGAGGTGCTAGGTTGCGGCATGGTTAATCCGCGTGTCTTTGAAATGTCAGGTATCGATACCGAGCGATTTACGGGCTTTGCCTTTGGGTTAGGTGTTGAGCGTTTGGCCATGCTGCGCTACGGCATTGGTGACTTGAGACTTAACTTTGATAACGACCTGCGCTTTTTAAGCCAATTTCAGTAGAGGACGCGAGCCATGATTTTTTCAGAACAGTGGTTGCGTGAATGGGTGAATCCCAATTTGTCGCCTGAAATGTTGGCGGAGCAGCTGACAATGGCTGGGCTGGAGGTTGATGCCATCACGCCCGTGGCAGGATCTTTTGAGGGGGTGGTTGTTGCCGAGATCGTATCAGCAGAGCAGCACCCCGATGCCGATAAACTGCGTGTTTGCACGGTAAATGCGGGGGAGGAAACAGTGCAGATTGTCTGTGGCGCTCCCAATGCTCGCGTGGGTTTAAAAGCCCCTTTGGCACGTCTTGGCGCTGTTCTTCCGGGTAATTTTAAAATTAAGAAGGCCAAGTTACGGGGCCTGGAAAGCCAGGGTATGTTGTGCGCTGCCGCAGAGCTCACGCTGTCGGATGAGAGTGATGGACTGCTTGAGTTAGCTTCTGACGCTCCTGTGGGTCAGGACTTAAGAGAATACCTAGCGTTGAATGACGTTACCCTAGAGCTTGGTTTGACACCCAATCGTGCCGACTGCCTAGGTATTGCAGGTATTGCCAGAGACGTTGCGGTTCTCAATCAGTTAGTGGCATGTGAGCCTCAGGTCGAGCCTGTTCAACCGATGATAGATACCACTTTCCCGGTTGAGGTGGAGGCCAGTGCAAAATGCCCCCGTTACCTGGGCAGAATCATTGAGAGTGTAGATCTTTCCGCGGCGACGCCGTTATACATGGCGGAACGGTTACGTCGATCGGGTCTTCGTACCATTGATCCCGTTGTTGATGTCACTAACTACGTGATGCTGGAAATGGGTCAGCCGTTGCATGCTTTTGATTTTAATGAACTGTCGGGAGGCATTGTCGTTCGCGAGTCAGCGCCTAGCGAATCGATGACCTTGTTGGATGGATCGGAGATACAGCTCACCGAGGGCACTCTCGTTATTGCGGATCATCAGCGACCATTGGCACTTGCCGGTATTATGGGCGCCGCCAATAGTGGTGTGACTTCTGCGACGCGGTCTATTTTTCTCGAAAGTGCGTTTTTCTCGCCAGCGCTCATTGCCGGTCGAGCACGACATTATGGCTTACATACGGATGCCTCTCACCGTTACGAGCGCGGAGTGGATTGGCAGTTACAACGCCGTGCTATTGAGCGAGCCACTGAGCTGCTGCTGGAAGTCGTCGGAGGCAGTGTTGGGCCTATCATCGAGGTGGTCAGCCCTGAAGACCTACCTGCGCAACCAACGCTGGTGTTGCGTGCCGAGCGTATTGAGCGTGTTTTAGGTTTGGCAATGTCTGAGGAAGAAGTCACCCGCATACTGCAAGGTTTGGGGTTTGATGTTGTTTACGATGGCTCGGGTGCTTGGTCTTGTATAGCGCCAAGCTGGCGCTTTGATATGAGCCAAGAGGTCGATTTAATCGAAGAGCTGGCAAGAGTGCACGGCTACAATCGATTACCCAGTAGTAATATTACAGGGAAGCTTCAGATTGTTCCTGTTAGCGAGGCGCAGCGGTCATTGCGCACTCTGCGGCAGGGTTTGGTATCCCGAGGGTTTCAGGAGGCTATAACCTTTAGTTTTGTTGCGCCAGAGCAGCAGAGTATTTTTTGGCCACAGGCCGACGCTGTTACAATTCGCAACCCGATTTCTAGCGAGATGTCAGAAATGCGACTGGGCCTGCTTCCCGGCCTGGCTGCGGCGGTTGCGCACAATGTCAAACGGCAAAATTCTCGAGTTCGCCTTTTTGAAACAGGCAATCGCTTCACCCCGGGTCAACCGTATGCAGAGCAGTCGATGCTCGCTATGGCAATGTCGGGTACCCAAGCCATAGAAAACTGGGCAGATGACAGCGCTAGAGTGGATTTCTTCGACATGAAGGGGGAGGTCGAACAACTTCTCAGGCGGGCAGGAGCTGAGGTTACGTTTAACGCTGTCTGTCATCCTGGGCTTCACGATGGTCAAACTGCAGACATCGCACTTAATGGTATGGTCATTGGCTACCTGGGCACTGTGCATCCCCTTGCGGCACAGCAATTAGATATACCCGCCCATACGGTGTTTGCAGAGATGGACCTGAAGGCCGTTCGTCAGGGCAGTGTGCCCAGCTATGAAGATATCTCGCGTTTTCCAGAGACGCGCCGGGACATCGCCGTGGTTGTTCAGCGCGAGCTTGAGGTCGGCGGTTTGCTAAGTGCCGTTCGTGATGTTGCGGGGTCGGCCTTGGCGGATTTGAAGTTGTTCGACATCTATACCGGTAGCGGTGTGGGCGATGATCAAAAAAGTGTGGCCCTCGGTTTGACTTTCAGGGACAGGTCGCGCACTCTTGATGATGAAGAAGTGTCGACAATTGTTAATCAAGTTGTTGATTTTCTGAAAGAAAAATTTAATGCTGAGTTGAGGGCATAGCGAGAAACCATGTCTGCGCTGACTAAATCTGAAATGGCGGATAAGCTCTTTGATGAGCTTGGGCTTAATAAGCGCGAGGCGAAAGAACTGGTAGAGCAGTTTTTTGAAGAGATCCGAATTTGCCTCGAGAATAATGAGCAGGTCAAGCTGTCAGGCTTTGGCAACTTTGATCTCAGAGATAAGCGTCAGCGGCCGGGTAGAAACCCAAAAACTGGCGAAGCTATACCGATCTCAGCACGTAGGGTGGTTACGTTCAGGCCCGGTCAGAAGCTCAAGGCAAAAGTAGAACCCGGAACGGATATAGGAGGCTTTGACCATGCTTGAACCGACGCACAATAGCGAGCTGCCTCCCATTCCCACTAAGCGCTACTTCACGATTGGTGAGGTCAGTGACCTTTGCGCCGTTAAGCCTCACGTTTTGCGTTACTGGGAGCAAGAGTTTCCCCAGTTAAAACCCGTAAAGAGACGGGGTAACCGCCGGTATTACCAGCGTGTTGACGTCGAGATGATTCGCACAATACGCAGCCTGCTGTACGAACAGGGCTACACCATCGGTGGTGCCCGTCAGCGTATGACCCAAGAAGATGAGGTGCCTACCCCCGTTGAGATACAGCAGGTGGCTAGGGACTGCATTGATGACCTTCTTCAAGCGCAAGCACTGTTAAATCCTTCGCTGTAACACTTATCACGGTCCGTTTACCCATGTATACTCCCGCGGCTTCGGGGCGTAGCGCAGTCTGGTAGCGCACCACACTGGGGGTGTGGTGGTCGCAGGTTCAAATCCTGCCGTCCCGACCA
>CALKNZ010000029.1 GCA_938091995.1 uncultured Luminiphilus sp.
AAATAGCTTGGGTTGTACTAAGGAATACGGGACGGTACGTTCAATGGCGAGCAGCTTTTAGGTTGCAGCAGTGGTGGCCACTGATACTGAATTGCTGTTTGGCATTAGCAGCGGCGCGTTTATAGTGTTCATGGTTAGTACTTAAGTCATTGCAGAGATACCTATGTCCATTGAAAAAGAGTTGTTCAGAGCAGGTCCGTATGCGGATTTTTTTAGTCAGGGTGTGCGGGTAGGAGATTCTCTGTATTTAGCCGGCCAGGTGGGTATGACGGAGTTGGGAGAAATCCCGACTGATTTACCCACTCAGGTTGAAGTCGCTTATCAAAATATTGCAGCTGTTTTAGCTCAATTTGGTGCGACCATGGACAATATTGTGGACGAAACGTTTTTTGTGACCGATATGAGTGATTGTATGGGGCAAGTCCCTGCCATATTTGCGATTCGGGAGGCCGCTTATGGCAAGAAGCCTGAAGTAGCTCAAACCCTCATTGGTGTCGCTGCTCTCGTAGATCCTAAACTGAACGTGGAGATAAAGGTCATTGCGAAAATTTGAATTTTCACCATGATCACCAATGTGTTTGATGGCAAAAATTAAATTTGACTAACTCATTTGGGAGTACTGCATTAATGTTCAAACAAGTTCTTATGCGTAGAGTAAAGATCTGATGCCATTTTTCGGTGACGCCCCAACAGGCCTTGTGATAGTTGGGCTGCTGTTGGTTTTGGCTACCTACTTTGCAACGGCTTATCGCAGTCGTACAAAAACCGCGACTCTCGAATTAGAGCTACGCAATACGCAACGTGCTCTTGAGCAGCTTCAGTCAGAGTTGGAGCTGAGAGCGCATGATCGTGACGCGGCAGCGAAGTTGTTGAGGGAATCTGAAGATAACTTTCTCCGGCTTGAGAAGGAAAAGGAATTTTCTGACACCGAAAAACAGCGACTGTTGAGCGAGCTTGCTGACGTCACTAGCGAAGTGGGCGCCTTACGTCAGGGTCAGGCGGAACTCGGTGCGGCTCAAACACGAATAGTGGGCTTACAGCGCGATATTGAAGAGCTTAAAGCTGATCGACAACAGCTGCGTGAAAACCTCGAAAAACAGACCACTGAGGCGGCAGTGCTAGCGACTGAGCGCGAGCAGCAGGAGCAGAATCTTAAGGATCAAAAAGAGTTTCTAAAAAACTCAACTGAATCTTTGAATCAACAATTTGAAAACCTTGCCAACAAGGTTTTTGAGCAGAAAGGTAAGCAATTTTCTGAGACAAATCAGGCGACCTTGGGCGGCATTTTAAAGCCGTTACAGGAGCAGATTTCGGGCTTTCAGAGTCGAGTCAATGAAGTGCACGACGCGTCGACAAAAAGCCACACATCCTTGCAGCAAGCCATTGATGGGGTCAAAGAACTGGGTCTGAAAATTGGTCAAGACGCGAGTAATCTCACAACGGCACTGAAAGGCGATTCTCAGCAGCGAGGGGCTTGGGGCGAGGCACAGTTGCAGCGTACGCTGGAAATTAGCGGCCTGATAGAGGGCGATCACTACACCATGCAGGATAGCTTTTCCGATGGCACGGGAAAGGTTAAGCGAACAGATTTCCTCGTGCGCCTACCGGAAGACCGTCAACTCATTATAGACAGTAAGGTCACCCTCAACGCTTATGAAAGAACCATCGCCGCAGAAACGCCTGAGCAATATGAGCGCGCAATGACAGAGCATGTGCTGGCGGTGAGAAAGCATATTGATGACCTCGCCTCAAAGGACTATACCAATCTTACCGGCATGAAAAGCCCCAGTTATGTGCTCATGTTTATGCCAATGGAATCCGCCTACATTGAAGCGCTTAAGCACAATAAAGAGTTATTTCAGTATGGCTTTAGTAAACAGGTTGTCCTGGTCTCACACACAACATTGATTCCCATTTTGCGCACTGTAGCTAACCTATGGATGTTGGAACGCAGCAATGCTGAAGCGAGAGAGATTAGCGATATGGCGGCTGATATCTACAATAAAGTCGCCGGGGTGGCCGAGGGCCTGCGCAGTTTAGGGGGCTCATTAACCACCGTGGGTAACCACTACAATAAAGCGGTAGTCGCGCTTGCGGGGAAGCAAGGGCTTTTTGGTAAGGTTGAGAAGTTCGAAAAAATCTCGGCAAAAATATCAAAGGGCTTGCCTGACCTAGAGCCACGGGACTTTGAGCTTGAGACAAGCCGCTTGGAACTAGTTCTAGAGCCTATTGAGGAACCCGGTACAGCAGCTCCAGAGTTGCCTGCGGGCAGCGCTCCAGCAGCGCCATCTGAGCAGCAGGAATTAGCCAGTGAGACAAAGGTTATTCAAGACTGAGTGAACAATAACAAAAGCCTTGTCCTGAGGGCGTGACCCTGATCTTGCGATTATGATGCACGATAATTTGCTGGAGGTCAGATGCCGCAGAGGATGAAAACCGCGTCACTAAAGCCCGGCTACTAACTTAGCAGTCCCATAATAAGTGCGGCCGAGCCACACCTACAGTGCAACCAGTCGCTTGCATTTACCCCCAGGCTCGAAAAATACCGTAAAAGTGCCGTGGATACCCGCTGGGGTAATATGCGGTTTGAAAAGTTCCCAAGGTAAATTGAGGCTTCTGCCATCCCGAGCAATAACTTGCACCCTGTTTTTCTTGGCCTTGTAAAACAGCAAAACCTTTTCGGTGCCTAATGCCATGTCAAAAGTTGCTTGAGGCATTGTTTTTTATCTCTTTTAAAACGGTTGTTGTATTGCATCGGCCCCTAACGACTTTCTCCGCTGAGATCGTCGCCCAGACCGTCTTGCCACTTTAGCAGACATTAACCCTTTACATGAGTGGCCGTCTGAGTCTCGACCTTTTTGTTACACTCGCCCTGAGCACTCAATCTGAGCGCCACGGAAGCTTGCGGAGCTTAAGTGAACTAAAAACCCAGACCTCGGAGGTGTTGATGCGGCAGGTAGGTTTAATCAAAGCAGCGGAGTTTACTAGCGTTTTGGTGTTGGTCACTTTTACTTCAATGTGTTTTGCACTGTTTGAATCATTTGAGCCTGCGGTGTCCGCCGCTGATAAACGAGCTGTTGATTCTGAGCCGGCTATCGAATCGCCCGAAAAATATCCCCAAGTGCCCCTTGCAAACACCTATTGGAAGTTAACGGTGGTCGACACTGAGCCAGTGATCATGGCTGAATCCCAGCAACGTGAGGCTTACCTGCAGCTTCGTGAAGACACTAACACTCTCCGTGGTTTCGCGGGGTGCAATAACTTTTCTGGTGGGTATGAGGTCGTCGCCAGTCAGCTGTCTCTTCAGTATTTGGCGCAGACGCGAAAAGCGTGCCCAGAAGTAATGTCTGCGGAAGTGAAATTTCTCTCGGCGTTGGATAGAACGGTATCCTTTGCCATTGTTGGTGAGGTTTTGACGTTGATCGATGAGGCAGGTGCTCCTGCGGCTGAGTTTTTGGCGGTGTACTTTTAGCGAAATTTCAAAATACCAAGGGAGGAGGGTCATGGCTAAATTCAGGGTTTCGGTGAGTTTTCTTCTCGTTATCGCCACTGTTTTAGTCGCCTGTGAGCGCGCAGATAAGGGCGTTTCACTTGTGGACACACCGGCCGATAAGGTGCTTTTCAACGGCAATATCATCACGGTGGAGGACGATAATCCGACGGCAACTGCCCTCGCAATCCGAGACGGACTAATCACTTATGTGGGTGATATCGAAGGGGTAAAACCCTTTATGGCGGAAACGACGGAGAAAGTTGATCTGCGAGGTAAAACCTTAGTACCTGGTTTTGTTGATGCACATGGACACGTGGTGAGTGCTGGCCTCCAGGCGGCGAGTGCCAACTTGCTGCCAATACCTGATGGTACGGTGACTGATTTTTCGAGTCTTATTGCGGCCTTGGAAGACTGGCAGACAAGTGCTTCGGGGATTGAATTTATTAAGCGAACCGGCTGGTTGCTAGGCTTTGGATTTGATGATTCGCAGTTGAGCGAGGGCATATTTCCAACGGCTAATGAGGTCTCTAGGGTTACCGAAGAGAAGCCCTTGATGATTATTCATCAGTCGGGTCATTTTGCGGTATTCAACCGACGCGCGCTGGCTCTCGCTGGCATTGATGACTGTAATAAACAGATTCCCGGTGGATTAATTCGCTGTGAGGCGGATGGCAAAACCCCCAATGGCGTGCTTGAGGAAAATGCATTCTTCAGTGCTTTAGGCGTTTTTCAAGCCAGTATTGAGCCCGCCTATGCCCTCGACCTTTTTGAACAGGGAATGCAATTGTTTGCCAGCTACGGTTATACGACCGCCCAAGAAGGGCGCGGCTTTGCGTCTTCGTTGGCAACCGCTGAAGCGAGGGCTCAACAAGGAAAGCTACCGATTGACGTCGCACTCTACCTTGATTACACGGTGAAAGATCAGATGGTCGCATCGCCTTATTATGGCGGAGCGGGGTATGCGGGCATTGCCTATAAAAACGGCTTTCGTATTGCCGGTGTAAAGCTCACCATCGACGGTTCACCGCAGGGTAAAACGGCGTGGTTGAGTGAGCCTTATTTTGTGCCCCCTCATGGTCAGCCTGCAGATTACGCCGGTTATCCAGCGATGACCGAGCAGCAGGTTGATGACGAGGTGATGGATGCATTTGCTAACAACCGTCAAATTCTGGTGCATTGCAACGGTGATGCCGCAATCGATCGCTACCTCAACGCGATAGAACGCGCGGTGTCGGTCCACGGATTGGGTGACAGGCGGAATGTACTCATTCACGGCCAGACGCTGCGAAAGGATCAGATTGCCCGCCTGAGAGGACTGGGTGTCATACCCTCACTTTTCCCTATGCATACGTTTTATTGGGGCGATTGGCACAGTGAGTCTGTATTGGGGCCAGAACGCGCTGCCTATATTTCACCGACGCGTGATGTTCTCGATGCGGGAATGATTTTTTCTTCGCATCATGATGCTCCTGTTGCTAGGCCCGATTCGATGCGTGTGTTGTCGGCAACCGTCACAAGAGTGACTCGTAGCGGCAAGGTGTTGGGTGCAGACCAACGCGTGACGCCCTATGAGGGTTTAAAGGCTATTACTATCTGGCCCGCTTATCAGCATTTTGAAGAGGCGCAGAAAGGATCCATCGCGGTGGGCAAGCAGGCAGACTTCGCAGTGCTTTCGGCAGACCCGTTAGCGATAAATCCGCTAAAGATTGCTGAAATCAGGGTGTTAGAGACGATCAACAATGGCCAGACGGTCTACCGTGCTGCAGATGAAGATTCAAATGCCGTTCAGTCGGTTGGGGGTGACAGGGACGGTAACGGCTGTATCGCCTCAGCGGGGTATCAGTGGTGCGAAAAGCGCAGCGCTTGCGTTCGCCCTTGGGAAATTATCGAGACCACCCCGAGCGCCACACCCACTGACGCGGTTGCGGCTTTTGCACAACACTGCAGTCTTATCTAACTGGGCAAGGGTTATTTTTCTCGGCTTTGTATTGACGTAAGACTAAGGGCTTTGTCGGAGCGGTGGCGCTATACTTCTCCCACAACTAATCAGACTAGGATTTTCGCTATGCACGCCATGTCACTTGCGGCCCCCGGAGGCATAGACCAACTTTCGCTGGTCGATATTGAGCCCCGGGCACCGAAATCTCATGAGATTCAGGTTGCTATCAAAGCAACCTCGCTTAATTTTCATGATTATGCTGTTGTGGTCGGATTGATTCCCGCTGCAGATGGGCGTATTCCCATGTCAGACGGCGCGGGTGTTGTCACTGCAGTGGGGGACGAAGTCAGTGATTTCTCCGTTGGCGATAAGGTGATCAGTCATTTCTTCCCCAACTGGGTCAGCGGTAGACCTACCACCGCCTGTCTTCAAGGGGTTCCCGGGGATCATATTGATGGCTTTGCAGCACAGACCGTCACCATGCCAGCGAGCGCTTTCAGCCTGTCCCCAGCAAATCTGAGTCATATTGAAGCGGCAACTCTGAGCTGTGCGGGTTTAACCGCCTGGCGCGCACTGTGCGTTGAAACTGATCTTAGACCCGGAGATTGGGTTCTTGTTCAAGGTAGTGGTGGCGTTTCGGTGTTTGCGCTGCAATTTGCTCGCATGATGGGTTGTAGAGTCATTGCCACCTCTTCTTCCGATGCCAAGCTGGAGCGCTTGGGTGAAATGGGCGCGCAGCATCTTATTAATTATCGTGACAACTCGAATTGGGGCGCAACGGCTTTTGAGATGACCGGCGGTGCCGGTGTGAATCTTGTCGTGGAGGTTGGCGGGCCGGGCAACCTTCCGCAGTCGGTTGATGCCTTGGCTGTTGACGGCTGTATTAGTCTTATCGGTGTTTTGACAGGCTTTGCCGGTGAGGTCCCCACGGCAGCCCTAATGACAAAGAACGGTCGTCTTAGCGGTATTACTGTGGGTAGCCACAGTGATCAGATGGCTATGTCTACCGCTGTTGAGGCTCACGACTTGAAACCCGTCATAGATTGTTCCATGCCTCTGGAAGCGTTAGGCGAGGCGTTTCGCCATCAGGAGTCGCAAAAGCACTTCGGTAAGATCTGTGTCGAACTTTAAGTCATGGGTGTAAGCAGCATTCAACGTGATGACAAAGCCTGCGGGCGCTGGATTTCGCAATGAGTAAGTTGTTTTTTCGTTACGGTGCCATGAATAGTGGGAAGAGTACGGCCCTGCTACAGGTGGCGCATAACTATGAAGAGCGAGGCCAATCGGTAGTGGTGGTCAAACCTTCGCTTGACACTAAAGGACATGATCAAATTGTTTCTCGGTTGGGCGTCAGCCGTAGGGCGGATATTTTACTGGGCGCTGGACAAGACTTGCGAGGTCTAGTTGATGAGTTACGAAAAAGCAGATCGCCATCAGCGTCCCCGCTAGCCTGTGTACTCATTGATGAAGCACAGTTTCTAGAGTCTAAGCAGGTCGATTCGGCATTGGAGATCGCGGTGTTTGATGATCTACCGGTTGTGGCTTTTGGTATTCGTACTGATTTTAGGCGACAGGCATTTCCCGGGAGTTTACGTCTGTTGGAGGTTGCGCACGCCTTGGAAGAGATGAAAACGATTTGTCGATGTGGAGAAAAAGCTATCTTCAACGCGCGACTGGGTGAAAGTGGTATGACCCATGAGGGCCATCAAATTATGATTGATGCCCCGGGCGTGACCTATGAAGCACTCTGTGCTCATTGCTATCTTGAATCAGAGAGACAGCACTAAACCTCTGATAAATAGCTAAAAACTCAGTTGCAGAGGGGGCTTTGAGTGTTCGTGCGATCAAAGCTTATCGTAATTCATGCCAATTCTTGGAGGAATGATCTGTGTACTACATCTTTGAAGTTATTGCCAAGGAGGGGCATTCCATTGATGAATACGCGATCTCTTGGCTAGAGGCCAGTGCTCTCATACAACGGTCACCGGGAGCTCAAGGTACGAGATTACATCGAAAAATCGGTGATGACCGACGTGCCTTGGCCATTGCGACCTGGGATAGCAAAGCTTCGAGAGATGCTGCTTCCCTCATGGGGGGGGAGGAAGTGAAAGCGATAATCGAATCCCAGGCAGACATTGTTACGGTACAGTTTGTAGGTGAGTTCGAGGCTCCCGCTTGGGAAGTTCTTCCCAACCGAGGATAATAGCCATTTTGGCTTTGATGGCGTAAAACAACGTCGTAACATTTGGACCTTAAGTTAGTCACAGTGAATACAGGGAAGTAGACATGAACACAGTAAAAATATTGGCCGGTGCTTTGATCCCTTTAGTGTTGGGTGCCTGCAACGGAGAAAGCGCTCCGCAAGGCGGCTCAGAAGAAATGTCTGGGTCAGATAAGGCGACCGTTATGGAGGCGAATCCGCTGTTAATACCCAGCAATCTACAGTTTGGTTATCCCCCGTTTGATCGTATAAAAAATGCGCACTTTGAACCGGCAATGATTCAAGGTATGGCGGAGCAGCGTGCTGAGATAGAAGCCATTGCCAGTAACGTTGCGCCGCCCACATTTGAGAATACTTTGGTGGCTATGGAGAAAAGTGGGCAGCTACTCGATCGAGCCGCCCGGGTATTCTTCGGTTTATCGTCGGCTAACACTAATGATGAGATTGAGGCTATTCAGGTACGCCTGTCGCCGCAATTTGCAGAACACGGCGATGCTATTTTATTAGACGCGCGGCTCTTTGAGCGCATCGATACTTTGTATCGTCAGCGGGATCAGTTGTCGCTTGATCCGGAAGCACTGAGGCTATTGGAAGAAACCTATAAAGACTTCGTTCGTGCCGGTGCATTGCTGACAGAGTCTGAGCAGGAGCGCATGCGGGCCATTAATGCCGAGATGGCGAGCCTGCAAACCGCCTTTCGACAAAATGTGCTGTCAGAGGTCAATGCTCAGGCGATCATTGTCGATGCCGCGGAGCAGCTCGACGGCTTATCTGAAGGGGAGATTGCGTCAGCAAAGGCCGCAGGCGTCGAGAGAGGTCTTGAGGATAAGTGGGTGATACCGTTGCTCAATACCTCGGGACAGCCTGCACTGGCTCGCCTAACCGATCGGAATTTAAGGGAGCGCATTTACAGGGCATCGGTTGGTCGAGGCTCGTCTGGGGGTGATTATGATAACCGAGACAACATTTCAAAAATAATGAAGTTGCGAGCCGAGCGGGCGCAGCTGCTAGGCTACCCAAACCATGCGGCGTTTAATCTCGAAAATCAAACAGCAAAGACCACCGAAGCGGTTAACGAGAGGCTCACGAGTTTGGCGCCAGTGGCGGTTGCCAATGCCAAAATCGAATCGGCAGAGCTACAAACGCTTATTGCTGCAGAGGGCGGGGATTTTGCGTTGGCTCCATGGGACTGGGCCTTTTATTCTGAGCGTTTACGCGCCGAGAAATATGCATTCGACGAGTCGGAGCTCCAACCTTATTTTGAA
Organism: uncultured Luminiphilus sp.; assembly: GCA_938091995.1. Classification (GTDB taxonomy): domain Bacteria; phylum Pseudomonadota; class Gammaproteobacteria; order Pseudomonadales; family Halieaceae; genus Luminiphilus. Next base: position 8,919 of record CALKNZ010000029.1, read on the forward strand.
CTGAACAATGTGTTGACACTTGGGGTCTTTTACGCGGCGGAACAGCTCTATGGCATCACATTTAAGCTGCGCGATGATCTGCCCGTTTATCATGAAACGGTTCGAGTTTGGGAGGTCCGCAATGCCGACGATTCTGTACTCGCGTTATTTATAGAGGATATGTACGCCAGAGCATCAAAACGGGGCGGAGCCTGGGCTATGTCTTATGTATCCCAATCGGGCCTCATGGAAACCCAGCCAGTTTCTGCCAATCACTTGAATATTCCTCGCCCCCCTGAAGGTGAGCCCACCTTATTAACGTGGGATGAAGTAACCACGCTTTTCCATGAATTTGGTCATGCTCTGCATGCTATGTTTGCTGACGTGCAGTACCCCAGCAGCTTGTCTGTGCCTCGTGACTTCGTTGAATACCCTTCACAAGTCAATGAAATGTGGGCTAGCTGGCCAGAGGTACTTTCCAATTACGCGATTCATTACGAGACAGGTGAATCGCTGCCCATGGCGTTACTGGAAAAGGTATCGGCTTCAGCTCAATTTAATGAGGGATTTAGATCGACAGAATACCTGGCTGCGTCACTTCTAGATCAGGCTTGGCATCAGCGATCGGCTAACGAACTGCCAGATGCACAGGGTGTGTTGGCATTCGAGGCCGAAGCCCTGAACGAGGCGGGGGCCTATTTTGAGGCGGTACCACCTCGGTATCGCACCACCTACTTTTCTCATATTGTTGGCGGCTATTCTGCGGGTTACTACTCCTACATTTGGAGTGAGGTTCTTGATGCCGATACCGTGGAATGGTTCGAGGAAAACGGCGGTTTACGACGGGAAAATGGTGATCATTTCAGAGCTACGTTGCTATCACGGGGAGGGTCTGAGGATGCGATGAGCTTATATCGTAATTTTCGGGGCCGTGATGCGGCGTTAGAACCTTTGCTTCAGCGGCGAGGGTTGATGCCGGTTTCTAACTAAGAATTGGCTGTGTTTTGATCATTCCATCCCCTGAAATTGAAATTTCGGGGGAGGACAGTTGGGGGTGACTATTGCCCCTTTACTATCGCCACTATCGCCCTTAAGCACCAAGTACTAGGTAGGGGGTAAGGCCTAAGGGTTTTTGTGAAAAGTGAGATCGCTTTTTCACGTTACGCGATATTCTGAGTAGTAGGCAGGGTCGATGCCACCTCATCCACCACAAAACTGACGGTTTTCGAACGGTCAAATAACAGCTCTTCATCGGCGATAATTTCGACCTGTGCCTCAGGTTGTGCGAGGGCAGCCATCGCCGTTTGCATTGCTGTTGCATTTGGAAACCATATTTCCATGAGTACGTCGAAGTCTGGTTCGCTACCGTACTGATTTTCAGGGTCAGAGGGACGTACATAACGACGCTGGTAGTGCGTTGCGTACCCGGCTAAATATTTTTCACCGATATGCCGATGGTGATTCTCGTAATATTTTTTAAATGCCGTTTTGCTCATGCCGGTCTTCCGCGAGAGCAGCGTAATAACTTTTATCATGAGTCATGCAGTCCGCTGTGTGATTTTTAACCCTGTGTCGATTATGCCCACCTAAAGCGCCAGAGGGCAGCGCTCTTTTGTGTGCTCGATACCCGATGTAGATGTTAAGCTTCCGCGGCCACTCATACAGGAGATCACTGTGCTAAAACTCTATGGCTTTGCTGTCAGTAACTACTTCAACATGGTCCGCATGACCCTTGCGGCTAAGGGGCTTGAGTTTGAGGTTGTAAAGACGTTTCCAAATCAAAATCCGGATTGGACCTCAATGAGCCCTATGGGGAAAGTGCCCTGTCTTGAAACAGAACATGGGTGCATTGCAGAAACCCACGTTATTCTTGAATACCTTGATGATCAATATCCTGACAAACCGATACTGCCTGGGAACAGTTATGACAAGGCCAGAGCGCGTCAGCTTATGCACTCTTTAGAGCTGTATCTTGAATTACCTGCGCGACGACTGTTTCCCGGCACGCTCTTTGGCGGGCAAAATGACCAGTTAACCATTGATGAGGTGAAGCCGGTGCTCGAAAAGGGAGTGCGCACGATAAATCAATTGGCGAATTGTGGTCCCTACCTGATGGGAGATACCCCATTGGCTCCCGATTACATGGCGCTATATATCCTCCCCTTGGTGCAAGCCGTAGCGAAAAAAACGTATGGCTGGGATTTGCTGGCCGATATTCACGGCAGTGCAGAACTATTGGCGGCATTAAACAGCAATGAATATGCGCAGCAATACAGTGCCGAGAGTGCTGCAGAAATGGCCGAGTTTGTGGCTGGACTCAGCGCAAAGTAAATTTTAGTGGCAACTGCACAAAGACGATCTGAGTGACCGGGATCACAACCATAACCTGACGGTGCTCAGTCGGGCTGTTTGTAGAGGGGGTAATGCTTAATGCTAGCTGCGAGAGGCTAATAGGCTCACAGCAGGGTTGAAGATCCCGCCGAACCGCTATTGCTCGTCGTCGGCGGTGTTACCGTCGGCGACCTGCTTTTGAGCATCCGCTGCCAGGCGCTGCGCGCGTCTTTGCAATTTTGAGGCCAGACTCAGCCCTACAGTGGGGAGAGACCAGGGGCAGACCGCGATGCAAATCGCACACCCTGATGTTTCTGCAAAATAGGGAATACAGCGCTCGAAATCGACATACCATTTATTGACACCTCGAACGAGCTGCTTTTCGGGTGCGATGGCCTCGGGTGGGCAGGCATTTTCACAGACACGGCAGCGGCTACAGAAATCATCTATGCCGAACTCTCTGGGGGGTGTGCTGGCAAACGGTGCGTCCGTTAGTACTGCGGACAGGCGAAAAGCCGAGCCGAATTCAGGATTGATGATTGATCCGTGTTTCCCCAGCTCACCAAAACCGCAGGCAATAGCGGCTGGAATCATCAAGATTTTTCCGGTCATGGGGCCGGTGATAGCATCGGCCTGATAGCCCTGCTCACGCAGCCAGGCGGCTACTTTTTTTGCGGCGGCGGCGGCCCTAAGGTACTGTCTTGTCACGTCTTTGCCACCGCGAATTGCGGGCACGTGCCTTAACTCTTCGTAATCGTGTTGAACACCCAGCATGACAATATTGGGCAGGGTGGTATCTTCATGATCGAATACCCAGTCGGTCTCTAGAGGCGTGACGCCGGTCATTTCGCAGTCCCCCGAATCAACAAACTGCTGTAGTTCCGCGGTCCAGTCATTGGGCTGTTTGGCTATTTTTTCTTCAGCGACTTCAGGAGAGGGCTGTGCCACAGCTTCGTGACGTAACCTTCTGAGTTCTAACATCTCTTGATCGGGTTGTTCTCTGGCGTAAAACCACTTTTGCGCTTTACCAAAAGGGACTGCTTCTGGGTCAGGGGCCCACCAAACCATAGACGGACGCCGTTTTTCCGGTTCTCCAACGCCATTTACGGCGTTACCGCGATAGTTCTGCAATAGCTGCGTAAAATTTTCGTCGGGGGTGAAGTGCTGTATTTTTTTTGGAGCCATAATTGAGCTATCCGCCGTCCTCTAGACCGAGAGATTAGACCGGCTAAGGGGTATTGGCCAGAGCCGACATCGATTTGGGTCTCATCCGTTGTGCGGCATTAGGTGTCCCTGAGGACCGGGCTCGGTTTGGTTGGTAACCTTTCAGCCTCGTCTTAGCGCGGCTGGCTGCTTGGGAAAGAGAGGGCAGCTGATAAGAAATTAGGCCGCAGCAAATAACTCGGGTTGGTTGATTTTACTATTTTCGTATTGCTTGGGTCGGACGAAGCCCAGCTCAGCTCGAACCTCTTCCAAAGACTCGGTGAGGCGCTCTTCCCAGCGAATAGCGGGCATCCATGCAGCTTGCTGCCCCAGTTTCTGTCCCTCAAGAACCAGCGCATTGATATCTAGTGCAGGTATTTCTTGTTGATACTTGCGTTTGGCCATTTTGATAATGAAGTTAATGCCTCGGTTGGGAACCTGCGTTGTCATGAAAGATAGTAGGCTGAGCTCGCCAATGGGATCACGTCCGTACCCTGTAAGAACGTGCTGTAGATCGTGGATATCACGCAGTCGATCACCGGTCCAGCGCTCATCGGCGGAGAAGCCTTGGTAATTGCGAGAGCCCTGGCTCGAGGCAACAAGTCCGTCTGCAGAAAGGTTTTGGCCGTGAATAAATCGGTAGTAGGTATGGCCTATCGAGCCCTCAGGCATAACAGACAGGCGCTTACGATCATTGAGTAAAGTGACAATGTTAGGTTTTTCAGTAAGTAGTGCTCGGCCCGAGCTGTCATTTAATAGGCGTTTTACGGTGTGGCCAATCACATCCCCACTCAGCGCTTCAATAACTTTGAAAACCTGGCTCGTGTCATCGGGATCTTGCAGCAGCCTTTTCACCGCTAGCGTTGCTGCGATGGGCCTGATCCTTTTGCGGAGAAAAATACGCTTTAATGTATTCATGATCTGCCTTAGTTTACTGCTGCTTCAACTGTACGATTAGGATCCAGTGACCTCAAGAACCTAGTCGACATAATAGCCGGCAGCGGTCTAGTGGTTTCCTGCCCAATTAGGTTAAACGTAGCGCAATCCTGAGAGGGTCCATAGGTCATTATCGGTCATTGACAGGTGAGGATGCGGCCTTATGGTGAAGGTCGATGTTCAAAGTCGGGGTTTTTGATCTGCGTGACGATAATTGGCGAGGATCTTTATCTGGTGAATACCCCAGTAGTGTGTTCAACAGTCTTGCGCTTTGTCGTAGGGCAAGGCAGGGTTGTGTTTTGTCAGTGAAGCCAACGTTATGACTCAAGAGCGTCAAACCCATTATCGGGCCTGTCATTTGTGCGAGGCCATTTGTGGTGTCGTTATAGAAACAGAGGGGTCGGAGGTGCTCTCCATTAAAGGCGACCCGGATGACCCCTTAAGTCGCGGGCATATTTGCCCCAAAGCTGTGGCGCTTCAGGACATCCATAGCGATCCTGATCGTCTGCGCAAGCCTGTCAAACGGGTTCGTAGCACTGACGGCGGCTATGAGCATGTGCCTATTGATTGGGATGAGGCGCTAGACCTAGCGGCTCAAGGCCTGGTTAAAACCATCAAAAGCCATGGCGTAGATGCTGTGGGAATCTACATGGGTAATCCTACGGTGCATAACTACGGCATGATGACCCATCAAAGTGCCTTGTTTAAACACATCCGAACGCGAAATCGGTTCTCTGCGACATCGGTTGATCAGCTGCCCCACCACATAATTTCACTGTGGCTTTTTGGTCATAAGCTCCTGTTCCCCATTCCTGATATTGACCGAACCGATTACTTTCTCATGATCGGCGCCAATCCTGTCGCCTCCAACGGCAGTATCTGGACGGTTCCTGATGTTCGTAAACGAATTAAGTCTTTAACTGAGCGCGGCGGAAAGCTTGTTGTCATTGACCCCCGGCGCACGGAAACGGCTGAACTAGCTACTGAGCATCATGCCGCTAGGCCAGGAACCGATGCCGCGCTGTTGCTTGCGATGCTCAATGTGCTGTTTCGTGATGACCTCGTTTGCGCGGGCCATCTAACGGACTTTTTGGATGGTATCAATGAGGTTGAAAAGGTTGTGATGCCTTTTACACCTGCTTGGGCAGCCTCGCACACGGGCATGACGGAAGAAGTGATAACTCAGCTGGCGCATGAATTTGCGAATGCCGACAAGGCTATCTGCTACGGGCGTATGGGAGTTTCAACCCAGCGCTTTGGTACGCTTTGCCAATGGGCCATTCAGATGATCAATATATTGACCGGTAATTTGGATAGGGAGGGTGGTAGTTTATTTACCCTGCCCGCAGTTGATCAGGTGCTGGGTACAAGTCCGGGCGGTTTTGGCCGGCATAGTAGCCGCGTTCGTCAGCTGCCTGAGTTCGATCGTGAATTGCCCGTAGCGTGTTTGACAGAGGAAATTACGACCCCAGGTGACGGTAAAATTCGGGCGCTGTTTACAGGCGCGGGTAATCCGGTGTTGTCGACCCCGGCAGGTGATGTTTTGGACCGTGCTCTCGAAGACCTTGAGTTTATGGTCTCCCTTGACCCCTGGATTAATGAAACAACCCGGCACGCTGATGTTATTTTGCCGCCAACGTCTCCTTTAGAGCACGATCACTACGACCTAGCGTTTCATGTCAACGCGATGCGTAATACCGCACGCTACAGTGAAGCGGTTTTTGAAAAGCCCGAAGGAGCCTTGCATGACTGGGAGATCTTTCAGAGTTTAGGCGATAGGGTCGCAGAGGCGCTTAACCTCGAAGGGCGTAAAGCAGTGCCCCCGCATGTCATTATCGATTACGGTTTAAAAGCTGGACCTTACGGTGATAACAGCGAGCACAAGCTTTCGATCGAAGCACTCAAAGCTCGTCCCTCTGGGGTAGATCTAGGCCCGTTGAAGCCCCAGCTTCCCGAGCGACTTAAAACTCCGGGTCAACGCATCAATTTAATGCCTTCGGCATTGTTGGAAGATTTTAATCGTCTCGAGCAGCAGCTTGGCGAGGCTAGTGAGGGTTATCGACTGATAGGTCGGCGTCACGTGCGCGACTGTAATTCATGGATGCACAATTTCACTCGACTTGTTAAAGGCCCTCAACGATGTACTTTGCAAGTCAGCCCTGACGACGCTCGGCGCGAGGGTTGGTTGACGGGGACTCAGGTGAGCGTCGCTAGTGAGGCAGGACAGATAGTGGTCGAACTTGAAATAACCGATACGATGATGCCGGGGGTTGTCAGTTTACCTCATGGCTATGGTCATGGGCGTCAGGGAACAGTCAGCGGCGTTGCTAACGCCCATGCCGGTGTGAGTTGCAATACCATCACGGAGTCAACGTACATTGATGAGTTGACAGGGAATGCCGCACTTAACGGGGTGGGTGTGTCCATTGCCAGTCTTTAACTGAAGCGATAACACGTCTAACCATCGGTGCCGGGGATTGAAGTACGGTCGGGGCGCTTTTGTGCGGGCGTAGGTCCAGATTTTCAAAAGTTTTTGCCAACGATGAAATACTGCTACGGAGGGCGTTGATCGCGATATAATGGAATGATGAACGAACCTTCGGTTGACAGAAAAGTTGAGCTAATCCCCACCCAGCAAATTAAAAGTGGTGACAAATTTACCACTGAAAAGGGTGTTCGGGCGATTAAGGATGGTATTAAACGCAGTGCCACGAGCTCTGCTGCGTTGAAGAAGCCCGATTGGCTTCGTGTTCGGATTCATAGCACACCCAACTACGCCGCGGTAAAAACCATTGTCCACGAGAACGATCTGGCGACCGTCTGTGAAGAGGCGAAGTGCCCTAACATCAGCGAGTGTTGGAGTGCCGGTACTGCAACAATCATGTTGATGGGGGATGTTTGCACCCGAGCCTGTCAGTTTTGTGCGGTGAATACCGGCAATCCCCGGGGTTGGCTCGACCCCGATGAGGCAGATAAAACAGCGCGTGCGGTGCAATTAATGGGGCTGAAATACGTAGTCTTGACCTCGGTTAACCGCGACGACCTTCCCGACGGCGGGGCATCTCGATATGCCGAGGTGGTAATCGCAGTAAAGAATCAAAATCCAGAAACGGCGGTGGAAGCTCTAACCCCCGATTTCCTTGGGGATACCCGCGCCGTCGAAGTATTACTCGACTCCGGTATTGAGGTCTTCGCACAAAACATCGAAACCGTTGAAAGATTGACTCACCCAGTGAGAGATGCCCGAGCCACTTATCAGCAAACGCTGTCAGTATTGGCGCATGGTAAAACATACCGTCCTGATGTCATTACCAAAACGTCACTTATGCTGGGTTTAGGCGAAACAGACGACGAGATCGTACAGTGCATGAAAGACTGTCGCGAGCATGGTGTCGATGTCATTACATTGGGACAGTATCTTCAACCCACTAGGAATCATTACCCGATTGCCAGATATGTCACCCCTGAAGAATTTGATCGCTATCGAAATCTGGGCCTGTCTCTTGGATTTATGGAGGTGGTGGCGGGCGCTTTGGTGCGATCAAGCTATCGGGCTGAGCGGGTGCTCGAGGGCAATAATGTGGGGCTTACATAATGGCTAATCTGCCGCCACTGAAGCTCCTGTACATTAGCGCCGTGCAGTCTCGCAGCGGAGAGGGCATTCTGTCGCTGCAATCTAGAATAAATGTCGGTGTTCTCAGTCGCGATTTTGAAGTCTCGCTAGCAGTGGTGGGTCCTGTTACTGCCGAGGGACTCCATAGGTTACGTGTTGATCTCGGGCCCATTCGGGTCACTGGCGGTTTTGAGGCGAGTAGCGCTGATACACAGTGTGAAAAGGGCCTAAAGCGCTTAATGAAAGAGCGATTTGGTACAACACAGCTTTGCGCGCGATTACAGACCACCATTCAGCGCAACGTTGAGGCTTTTGATGCTGTAGTGATCGACGGCTTGCTTTCTTGGCCATACCGGCCTATTGGTACTGATGTGCCTATTGCTTTTATGCCCTATGGTCAGGGGGTTATGGATAGCGAAGAAAATACGACAGGTATAGGTAGTGACTTACGAGAGCCCTACCTAGTCGATGTCTGCCGTGAGGTGGAGATGGTTTTTATCAGGCCTAGCCTGGCTGCCAGACTTTCTGAGCGCGGTGTTTCAATGCGACAGCTGCAGTATAGCTTTAGCCATCCGACAGGTGCCAAGCCTACCTTGGCTGAGGTGGACTTTAACCGCACAGAACCGCGCATTGGCTTTAACGGATATTTGGGCGATGCGGCTAATGTGGCGAGCGTCAATTGGTTTTTGGAGGAGATTTGGCCGGTAGCTCAGAGAATTATACCGGGTGTTGAGTTTCATATTGTTGGGTCGGCACCTTCGCGAGAGTTCATCGAACGTGTGTCGGCTATGTCTAGGGTCGTGCTTCATTGGAGCACCGATGATCACCAGTTATTGGATCAACGCTGCAGAGTGGTTGTCGAACCTCTGTTATTTGAAAATCACGTGGATGCCAAGTTAGTGAATGGCATGGCAAGAGGCATTCCCGCCGTCACCACCCGCCATGCCATGCGCAGATCGCACTTTCGTATGCGCTCTGGCGTTGTGGTAGCCGACAGCCGTGAAGAAATGGTGGTGGCAATTAACCGACTGATGTCCGACTCGGTGTTTTGGAAGCGTGCGGCTAGAGAGGGCATGTCTGCAGCCCGTGAGCAACTACCACGTTTTGAATTGGCACATTGTATTCGGCGAGAGCTTAACCGTTATCATCATCAGTCTTTAAGTGTCTGAGCAGGTTTGAGCGTGCGAATTGTGAGCGAGGTGGGTTAGCTATGGGGCAGGAATTCCAGCGAGTGGGTCTGCTTGGCCGGCGCGAGCACCCGGGAGTGAATCAAATTGTAGCTGACCTGTTGACGCTCTTGGATGCCCGAGGTGTCGATGTGGTGCTTGAGGATCGTCTTGCAACCCTGTCGCACTTTGAGAAGCGTGCGATGCAACACCGCGATGCCATTGGTGAAAGCGTAGATTTAGCGATCGTTATTGGTGGTGATGGTTCGCTGCTGAGCGCGGCGAGGACTTTAGTACGGCATCACACGCCGGTGATTGGCGTTAATCGTGGACGCCTTGGCTTTCTGACTGATGTCAGCCCGGACGATTTGTCTGCCCAAGTAACCGCGGTGCTTGATGGCAACTACACCCGAGATTCAAGATTCTTACTTGATACTGAAGTTATGCGCGACGGCGTTGTCATTGGTGCGGCAGAAGCGCTTAACGATGTCGTCGTGAATTCGGGAACCTCGGCCCAAATGATTGAATTTGAATTGACCATCGACGGTGAATTCGTCTATCGCATGAATGCTGATGGGCTGATTTTGGCCACGCCAACAGGTTCTACCGCTTACTCTATGTCTGGGGGAGGGCCCATAATGAACCCTGCCCTAGACGCCATTGTTTTAGTCCCTATGTTTTCTCATTCCCTTACCAGTCGCCCGATTGTTGTTCACGGGGACTCCCAAATAAAGGTCGATGTTGTGTCGCGCAATCAAATACATCCGTTGGTGACGTGCGATGGTCAGGTTTCCTTAACAGCTCTCCCCGGTGACTCGGTCACCGTGAGTAAAAAGAAAGAGAGGCTCATCTTGCTGCATCCTCCGGGGAATAGCTTCTACGCCAGCTGTCGCGACAAGCTACGATGGTCTGATGCCCTTACCCAATAAGATCAGGTCTGCCCCAGTTGCCTTCGCCCTCGTCGCTATCAGCAGTCTGGTTTTCCTACTGTTTAAAGAACTTGGCTTTTACGGGCCTATTCTGCAATTTTTTAATTTTGTCCCCGTAGAAATCACGTCTCGTGGTGGTCGCCTGGGTGAACCCGGCAACGATTGGTGGCGTTTCATTACGCCGACACTGCTTCATTTTAGCTGGATGCATTTAGTTTTTAACTGTTTGTGGATTTGGGAGTTCGGACGCCGTATTGAGGCTTCGCTGGGTTCACTGAATTTGCTGGGCTTGTATTTGGCCTCGGCAGTATTTTCTAACAGCGTTCAATATTTTATCTCTGGACCTTCCATATTTGGCGGTATGTCTGGGGTTGTCTATGCCCTCATGGGTTTTATTTGGGCCGGCAATTTTCTTCGTCCTAATTGGATGGAGCCGCTGCCATCGGCGGTGATGGGTTTTATGTTGATTTGGCTGCTTGTGGGTCTAGTGGGCGCGCTAGAGATTTTAGGTGCTGGGGCGATTGCCAATGGCGCGCATTTGGGCGGGCTGATCATCGGCGTTTTACTAGGTGGTTTATTTGCTTTTTTGTCTAGGTTAGATAGGCCCTAAAGAGGATAGAAAGTTTGACTGATCCCTATTTAGAAACGGTGCGGGCTATGGGTCCCGATCTGTATGAGCGCATGGTGCAGGCTTTGGCAACCGGGCTATGGCCTGATGGTAGTAGCGTCACCCCGGCACAACGTGAGCATACGATGCAGGCCGTCATTGCTTGGGGGGAACTGAATTTGCCGCCTGAAGAACGCGTTGGCTACATTGACAAGGGCAGCAAAGCCGGTAGCAGTTGCGACGACCCCCAGCCAATGACCTGGCTAGATAAGGAAAAAAACCAATGACAGAGTTATCTGGTCCAGTAAGAAAAATGCGAGTCACTTTGGATGACCCCGTCAGTTATACCTTTATCGCGGGGGAACAGAAGGCTTCAGTCAATTCCTGGCTGGGTCGTAAGGTGAGCATTGAGTTCGCCGGGGTAATCAACTGCGTACACTGCGATAGGGTGACTAAAAAGAGCTTTAATCAGGGGTATTGCTATCCCTGTTTTCAGCGACTGGCTCAGTGCGACACCTGTATTATTAAACCTGAAAAATGCCACTTTGCTGAGGGCACTTGCCGAGAGCCGGAATGGGGTGAAACCAACTGTTTTATCGATCATGTCGTTTATCTCGCTAATACTTCCGGAGTGAAGGTTGGAATTACCCGCGGCACTCAGGTGCCAACACGTTGGATTGATCAAGGGGCTACACAAGCGAAGCCCATTGCCCGCGTTGCCACCCGTTACCAGTCGGGCTTGCTTGAGATACTCCTAGCGCAACATGTGGCCGACAAAACTGCATGGCAAACCATGCTAAAAGGCAACGGTAGTCCTATAGATTTACAGGAAAGGCAGCGGTCCTTGGCTGAGATCTGCGCGGAAGGTATTGGTGAACTGCAGTCAACCTATGGCATGCAGGCAATACAATGGTTGGACGACTCCGACAGTGTCGGTATTGACTATCCAGTTCTGGAATGGCCCGTCAAAGTCAGTTCACATAACCTCGATAAAACGCAGAAAATTGAGGGCACCTTGTTGGGTATCAAGGGTCAGTATCTGATGTTTGATACCGGCGTCATCAATATTCGAAAATATGGCGGCTATAACTTGGAAGTAAAGGTACATGACAATGCGTGATGGCACTCCAAAGACGATCTATCGCAAAGAATATACGGCCCCAGCATTTACGATTGCAGAGGCGGATCTAACTTTCGCCATCTACGATGGTTACACCGTGGTTTCAAGCTGCTTGAATTTACACCGACAGCGGGAAGATGAAGCGCCATGGGTTCTCGATGGCGAGGATCTTGAGATCGAATGCATTGAGATTGACGGTAAAGCATTGCAGCCAGCGGAATACAGCTATGATGGTAGATTCTTAACGCTGCCAGAAATTAGCGAGAGTTGTCAGCTGTTTACCCGGGTGCGAATTTTCCCCGAGGCGAACACAGCGCTTGAGGGCCTTTATCGCTCTCGCACTATTTACTGTACTCAGTGCGAAGCACAGGGCTTTAGGAAAATAACCTTTTTCCTCGACAGACCCGATGTGCTGGCCACTTTTAGAGTGTCCATTGAAGCGGATAAAGCATCTTGCCCAATACTCTTAAGTAATGGCAACGCAGTTGCTCAAGAAGAGCTCGGTGACGGTCGACATCGCAGCATATGGCACGATCCATGGCCAAAACCCTGTTATCTCTTCGCTTTGGTGGCGGGAGACCTGGACTGTGTTTCAGATACCTTTACGACGGTCTCCGGGCGTCAGGTAGCGCTAAACATTTTTGTTGAGGCCAAGGATATCAATTATTGCGATCACGCCATGGACTCCCTAAAACGTTCTATGCAATGGGATGAAGAAGTTTATGGCCTCGAATATGATCTCGATCTGTTCAACATTGTAGCGGTTGATGATTTTAATATGGGGGCCATGGAAAATAAGGGCCTCAATATATTCAACACGTCTTGCGTTTTAGCTTCTCCGGATATCACAACCGACGCCGGTTATTTAAGAATTGAGTCGATTGTTGCCCATGAATATTTTCACAACTTCTCGGGGAATCGAGTTACCTGTCGAGACTGGTTTCAACTCAGTCTGAAGGAGGGCTTTACAGTTTTCCGCGACTCGCAATTTTCAGCGGATATGAACTCTGCTGGGGTGAAGCGGGTTGAAGACGTCAGTTTTTTGAGGACGCATCAATTTGCTGAGGATGCGGGTCCTATGGCTCACCCAGTGCGCCCAGATAGTTTTATTGAGATATCAAATTTCTACACATTAACCGTTTATGAAAAAGGTGCTGAAGTTGTCCGTATGCTGCACACCCTGTTGGGACATGAACTGTTCATTGCAGGCGCCAAGTTTTACTTTGAGAAACATGATGGTCAGGCGGTTACTTGCGATGACTTTGTATCTGCGATGGAGCAGGTCTCCGATAGGGATCTCACTCAATTCCGTCGTTGGTACGAACAGTCAGGAACCCCTGAGCTGACGATTGAGGATGAATATGACCCTGCGGCCCGACGGGTCACTCTCACGGTGACGCAAAGTAATGGGCTGGGCATTGACGGCAGTAACAAACCACCGCTGCATTTACCACTGGCTATCGGCTTGGTTGTCGATGGTGAATCTCACACCTTTGAAGAGGGCAGTTCAACACGTTTGCTTGAGGTGACGGAGTCCAAACAGGTCTTTCAGGTTGATAATGTCGGCAGCAAACCGGCGGCATCGCTGCTGCGTGGGTTTTCTGCCCCGGTTCGACTGAAAAGCGCTGACGATGACGATACGCTGGCAATGCTGATCGGCAGCGATAGCGATGATTTCGTCAAGTGGGATGCTATGCAGCGTTACTCATCGAGAGTTATTGAGGCTCAGATGCGCGGCGAGGCTTTGTCGGTTGGTTTCATTTCGGCGTATCGGCAAGCGATGTCCAGCGATATTGACGATGCCATGAAAGCACTATTACTGACGCTACCCTCTGAGGAGTACCTGGCGGATCGGCAGGCTCAACACGGTCTTGTCGATGTTTTTCAAATTAGGGAGGCGAGAGAGCAGATAAAGAAAATCCTAGCGAGTGAGTTTGATGAACAATGGAGCGCTTGGTTTGGGAGTTATGACACTGCCGACAATTATCAAGCGAACGGTTTCCAGATCGGTCGAAGAGCTATGCGCCATCTTGCCCTTAATTACCTCTGCCATGCTCGACCTGAAGCCGTAGATTGGGCGGAGGCAATGTTGAGCAATGCCGACAATCTCAGTGATCGCTTGGCGGGTCTTAGGATATTGGTTGATTCGGGTAATGCGGCGAGTCGTGGCGCTGCGCTGGAAGAATTTTATCAGCAGTGGCAGCACGAAGCGCTTGTTGTAAACCAGTGGTTCACTCTACAGGCGACACGACCGAGTCCAGACACGGTTGAGTCGGTTATCCAGTTACAGACTCATGGCGCGTTCGATTGGCGCAACCCCAATAAAATTCGTGCGTTGATCGGCGGATTTGCCTCGGCGAACCCCACTGCGTTTCATCGCCAGGATAACTTAGGATACGCCCTGTTGGGGGATGTGATTGCGCGAGTGCAGTCGGCTAATCCCCAGATTGCTGCGCGCCTGTGTACACCGTTAACGCGCTTCCGACGTTATGCGCATGGTGTTGATGCGATGCAAAGTCAGCTCGAGCGCATTGCCGGTCTTGAGAATTTATCCCAGGACGTCTTCGAAGTCGTGGGCAGAGCGCTAGAGAAATAGTCAGTAAGACGCTTCAAGGTTAGATTCGGAACCGAGGTCGATCGGGCGGTAGCGCTCATAGATGGCTTCAATTTCGCGGTGCTGACTTAAAAGCGCCTGAAGAACCCCGGGATGAAAATGATCGGGGTTTGACTTTTCATCGCCGCTGACCAGAATTTCCATGGCCACGTGGTGGGGTAGGGCGGCTCGATACGGCCGGTGTGAGCGTAAATTGTCGTAGGTATCGACGGCATGAACGATCGCAGCTTCGATGCTTATTTCATCACCTTTTAGCCCTGCCGGATAACCCGAGCCGTCCCAATTCTCATGGTGTTGCAGTGCGATATTCTGAGCAACCTCGATAATCGGGTCATCGTAATGCTCAAGGAGTGCCGCACCCAGACGGGTATGTTCTTTTGTTTTTTCGAACTCTTCAGGGGTCAGCGTCCGCTCGGCGGTATAGATATCGGTGGGGCCTCCAAGCTTGCCAATATCGTGCAGCAAACTCGCTAGCCTGATTTTTTGACACTGCTGAGGGTCGAGACCCAAGCGCACACTGACGCACAGCGCCATTTCTGAAATTCTATGAACATGCTGCTCTATACCCGGAGCGTAATGTTCTGCGCCGATAGCGGCGATCTCAGAGGTGGCCCCCATACCATCGGTCATTGAACCCGCGGCCTTTGGGGGTGTAGTCCCTTCAAGTTTCGCGTTACGTATAGAGTTTTGAAAGTTTCGATAGTGCTTTTGATTAATACTATCGGTGGCTTCTGAAAGCTCCTTGAGCAAATCTTCAACGACAATGGGTTTGAATAAAAATGCAAAGGCCCCAAGTTTCAGAGCTGAGATAATGGCGTTACTGTCGCTGTTTCCCGTTATAAATAAAGCCTCAAAAACGCGCTCTTTGGGAGACTCGATTTTTTTTATCGCGTCAAGTGCTTGTAGTCCGGTAGCGCGAGGCATGCGAATATCGAGCAGTAGAATTTCGATCATTTCGTCAGCGCGAAACTTCTCAAAGGCATCGATACCATCGATTG
The DNA here is from genome assembly GCA_938091995.1 of uncultured Luminiphilus sp. GTDB lineage: Bacteria > Pseudomonadota > Gammaproteobacteria > Pseudomonadales > Halieaceae > Luminiphilus. The sequence continues at coordinate 24,415 of CALKNZ010000029.1, forward strand.
CGGTGGTTACCTCGTAGCCTTGCTCCACTAGCAGTTCACGGAGCTCTGTTCTTACTTGGGAATCATCTTCAGCTAGCAGTATTTTCATTGCAGATTTTCGTGTATTCCGTGTTAATTTATTACGCTAGGCAATAGGATAGCCGATTAGCGCCTAATTTAGGTATCGCCAACTCCGGTTTTCGCGAAAAACAAGGGAAAGTCCGTTCATGACAAAGGTATTAATCGTCGATGACGATGAGATTCTAGGAGAAGAGCTACGAGATGTGTTCATACAGTGGGGCTTTGAAGCGTTGGCTGTGGCCTCTGTCAAGGAATTCTTAACTAAGATTAAGGATTATCAGCCTCAGGTGGCTGTGGTGGATCTTGCCTTACCCGACGGATCTGGCGTTGACATTATCAAAAATATTCGAAGTACCAGTGATATTGGAATTATCGTGATGTCAGGTCGCAGCGATGAAATTGAGCGGATTGTTTGTATTGAAACGGGCGCAGATCATTACGTCACTAAGCCATTTAGCTCTCGTGAGATGGTCGCGCGTATTCGGCAGTTGATGTACCGAACTGGCGGTGTTGTTTACGGAGAATTTGCGTCGGCGAAAGATGTTAAGACCGGGTGCTTTAAATTTAGTGACTTTGTTTTTGATACAAACGCGATGGCCTTGACCGGACCCAGTGGCGACGAAGTTTCCTTGACCACGCTAGAGTATTCAGTGCTAAAAACGTTGGTTACGCATGCTAGGGAAGTACTTTCTAGAGATTTCTTGCTCGAGTCTATCCATGCAGAAAATTGGGCAGGGTCTGATCGGAATGTCGACAATTTAGTCAGTCGTTTACGCAAAAAGATCACGGCCCCTGGCGGCTCGCCCCCGGTGCGCACAGTGCGAGGTTCGGGTTATATGTTTGCACTGGAAGTCGAGACCCTATGACCTCAAACCGTCGGGTACAAAGTTAAGTTTTCTGGGTCCTCCGAGGCGGTTAACTCGTCATAGCTCTTCAGAAGTTTGAAAAGCCGTGCACCCTGCCATGGTTCGGGGTCTTTTCCTGAAAAGAGTAGGGTGTCAATGGCGCGCAGCTCTTGTCCTAACTCTCCGCCCACTCTGGCCGCAATACTGTTAAGCGTGCTTGGTGATGCGTTCTTAAACTGGTGCCGTCCCCAAGCGATAATGGCTAGTCGCGCCGCAATGGGATCATTGGTGCTACAGGCTTTACGTACCGACATTAAATGCGCCAGAGATGCTCTGTGGCTGGCTACTTGCTTAGCGTTGACTGTCGTTCTGGCTCCAGAGCGCCTCACCCATAGAAGACCGCCCAATAAAGCTGCTAATAACCAGCCTGCCAAAGCCCCTACCTGCCAGTAGAGGGCGCTGAATGAAGTATCTTCCGAGCCCCCTACACGAGGCGGTATTTCAGCATTAATGCGCTCGTCGGGTGTGAGTAAGTCTTTGACATTGATGCGTTCCTCAGGGATTTTGGCAAACTCAAGCCTGTCAGTTTTAGTATTCCACCAAGGAATGCTGCGCGCTGGTAGTGTCCAATTTCCTGCCTCGCTAGTTACCAAGGCTTCGCTTTGCAACCGATAACCCTCCAGTCCTATTGGTATTTCCCGCTGCTCAATAGTTTCTTTATCGGGATAGAAACGCAGTCCCTTGATACCACTGGTACCGCCAAGGCTTGTTATGGGGGGTAATTGGCTTCCCTGAAGGCCCTCGGCGGTTATTTCAAGGGTTCGGGTAGTCGAGTCACCGGTACTGAGCTGTTGGGGCGCGGTGCTCCAGCTGCTTGTCAGTGTCAGCTGCTGTGCGGGTAACCAAACCTCGCCGGGAAATGACGCCGGCACGGGTTTGACACGTATATTGATCGGGTCAGACTTGATTGAAATTCGTCGGCCTAGCCGAGACCCTAAAAGTGATCTGCCGGGTAAAAGTTCACGGCCTGAAAATGCAATGGACGGGACGAGCAGTTCACCAGATTTCTGAGGAAATAATGCGTAGCGTAACTCCGTGACCTGCCACAGTCGCCCGCCAGAACGTCGTTGAAAACTCTTCTGCTCTAAAGGTTCCTGATACGTATTAGGAATGTCTATTTCCGAAACTGCGCGGTTATCCAGATTGATAGCCTGCTGAAGGGTGATGGTCAGTATAACTTGGGCTTGCACATAGACTTCAGTGCGATCGACTGTCGCATCGAAAGTGACGAGCTCATCCGCCGGAGCATATTCAGGCTCGGGTGACACTTTAATGGCCATTGGCGTTGTTCTACGCCCGTCGGTGTTAAAAGCGGGTATCGTGAGTATGCCTTCTCGCAGCGGCGAAATTTCAATTTCGAGTGTGCGGGTAATGCTTTGCTCACCACCGACCAGCCGAGCACTGGTTGAGCTTGACCTCTGAAGAATTTCAAAATCAACCTCAAGTTGGTCCAAGTTGATTTGGTCGGGCCTTTCTCCTGCATCTGCGGTCAGGGTGAGTCGAAGCGTTTCACCCATGGCGATATCACTACGATCAACTTCTGCAGTAATGCGAGCCGCTGCTGGCATCGATAACAGCAGGAGCAGAGCAGTCCACAAGCCAAGACAGTTAGATTTACCAGCGTACATCGTCATCGGGCTCCTCACCTTGGCGCAGTCTTTGGATCGTTTCGTAGCGAAATTTGCGCTGCAACAAGCCACCCGGATCATCGGGCACCCGTCGCAGCCATTGTTCCAGTGCTTGCTGCTTTTCTAGGCCGGCATCAAATTTCCCCATTTGCTCTTCGGTTTGGGCGTCGAGCCTGGCTTGCATTTCTTCCGATAAGGAAGCCTCCTGCTGACTATCATCAAGGTCTGAGGTGGTTTCTGAGTCGCCTTGATCGCCATTATTAGGATTAGAGCTGCCTGTATCTTCGTCAGCGCCATCTTGCTCTGATGAGCCGCTTTCTGAGTTAGCTTGGGGTTCGTCGCTATTTTGTTCTTGTGAATCACCCTCGGTGTCTTGATCTGAAGCCCCTTCTTGATCATCGGATGACTCATCGCCATTTTGATCCTGCTCTCGGTCTTGATCTTCCTGAGATTGCTGCTCCTGCTGCTCTAACAACCTTTCGATAAGCTCGCGGTTGCGCAGTGCGTCTTCGGCCTCAGGCAATAACGCAAGTGATTGATCAAACGCCTCCAGCGCCTGCTCGAGCTTGCCTGCCATCGCCAACGCATTGCCTTGGTTATACCAATTGTCGGCATCATCACCTTTGCTAAAACTATCGGCCGCTTCTCGCCAGTTTTCAGCGGAGTACTGAGCCGTACCTCGCCACGCAGGATCCTCAAACAAGTCGGCAGCGGTTTTTGCGTCGCCTTGTTCAAGGGCTTTGGCACCCTGTTGGTCAGGTGTTTGCCATAAATCGGGTAAGAGTTGGGCATTAGCTGGCGCAGGGGTGAATAACGGCACTAGGAGGAGGGTCGCCAAAGCACCTCGTCTGAAAAGAGGCATTAGCCAGAGCGCTAAAATTAAAGCCAACCAATTGCTTTGATCAAGCCAAGTATCGGTTTCACGATCGAGGGCAATTTCTCCAAGGTCTAGCGTTGCTGTGCTAGGCAGAAGTCGCTCTAGATCCTGGTCGTCAAGGGTAATTTCAGTAAAGCGGCCGTCCAAGGCGTCAGCATGTTCTCCTAGCCGCGAGGCGTCGAAATTTGGAATGATAATGTCGCCATCGTCATTTCGTAGAAAGCCACCATCAGGCCTTGGTATAGGAGCGCCTGAGCGTGTTCCAACACCCAAGATAGCCAATTCCACCCGGGCATCGACAAGCTCACGCTTTATATCAACCGCTTGAAATTTGGGCATGCCATCGGTAATGAGCAAGATCTGCCCGTTTGCCACCCCAGCCGTTTGAAGCAGGGCAACTGCGAGTTCCAGTGCTTCTGTTACGTCAGAGCCGGGGAGGGGCATAATGTCGGGTGTCAATGCGCTGAGCAGGTTTTCGATGGTTCGTCGGTCGTCAGTCAAGGGCGCCACCACGTGCGCATCTCCAGCATAGACGACAAGCCCTGTTACCCCTTCGTCACGATGGGCAAGTAAGTCGAGAATTTTTTGCTTGGCGCGCTGAACCCGACTCGGTTGGATATCGGCTGCATTCATTGATGCGCTGAGATCTAAAACAATAACCAAGGCGTCAGCTCGTTGGAAAACCGGTATTTCAATTTTTTGCACGCTGGGCCCTGCGATGGTTATTATCGCCGCGATTAGCCACAGTAGCGTCCACCAATGGCCCATTTTTTTTACGGTTTTGACGCTACCAGACATGAGGTGAGGTAAAAGATGAGGGTCAATGACCTTAGCCCAACTTGCTGATGTTTGAATCGAGCGCCACAGCATAAAAAGAACGGGCGGTAGGGTGATCAGCAGCCAGAACGACTGAGGTCTTAATAGGTTGAATCCATCCTCAATCATATCGCTGCCCTTGAGTCGCAGGACGGAGTTTGAGGTGCGGCCACGTCCGCAACCCAATTAACAACACGGCCAACCAAAAGGCTACCGAAGTGGGGATCCAAGTCATAGACTCTATAGGCCTGAAGGTGGATTTCTCCTGCTCTACGGGCTCTAGGTCGTCGAGGATTTGGTAAATACCCTGTAATTCCTGAGGCGTCCTAGCTCTGAAGTAGCGCCCACCGGTTGCCTGAGCAATAGCGGTAAGGAGTGCTTCATCGACCTCACCGGAAGTGTTGCTTGAGGACCCGAGTCGCCTACTGATACCAATGGTATAAATTCTCACATTCATTTCCGACGCAAGGGCTGCGGCTTCCATGGGGTCAACGGTGCTCGCGGTGTCTTGGCCGTCCGTGAGTAAAATCAGAACACGGGAGTCGGCGGGACGTTCTCGCAAACGTTTGACCGCCAACCCCAGTGCATCACCGATGGCTGTATCTTCACCAGCAAATCCCAGCTGCGCCTCTTCAATGAATTGCCTTACCGTTTTAATGTCGAAGGTAAGAGGGGCTTGCACGTAGGCCCGAGTTCCAAAAAGGATGAGTCCCACCCGGTCTCCTGTTCTTCGGCTGGTGAAGTCCGCGGCAATAGCCTTTACGGCAGTGATACGTGAAACCAGACTGTTGCCAACTTGCATGTCCTCGATTTGCATACTGCCCGAGAGGTCAATGGCAAGCAGTAAATCTCGTCCAGAATTTGCCAGTTCAATGGGTTCGCCGACCCACTGAGGCCGCGTGGCGGCAGTGACCAAGCTGAGCCAAATCAAAATCAAAACAACAAGTTTGAGTGGACTGCTCTGTAATCCCAGTGATGAGGCGTCGGCTAGTTGTCGCCATCGCTGAGCAAAAGGCGCCTCCAAAGCGGCTTCTTCAGAACCGCTTCGGGCCCGCAGTAAACGCATGAAAATTGGCAAAGGGGCCAAGACTAATAGCCAGGGATAAGCCAGCTCAATCATGTCTCTGTCCGGTTTTTGTGAGCTGTGTGATGGCGAATCCAGTGTGCAGCGCCTCGCAACAATTCGTCAGATGCAGGGCTGTTGGGTGTGCGATAAACCTGGTCGAGGGAAGCCATCCAGTGGTGCCCTGCTTTAGGCGCGCTGTTACTGAGCATTTGTAGCCACTCGGCACCGTGCAGGGCCGCCACTTCACGCTCTGGCCAGGTGCGCAGTGCGGTCGCCTTTAACAATCGGTTGACTTGCTCTACTGTTGCACAGTCCTTTCCCTGTAGAACCTTAATTTCCCGCATGGCGAGTCTGCGATAGTGGTTATTCCGCCAGCGCGTTAGCAGGGTTCTGCTCAACAGGACGATGAGTACCGCCCCAATGACTAAAACCAGCCACCATCCCGGTGCGAGTGGCCACCAGCCTATTGAGGTTGGCTCTCGCAAAGGTGCCAGCTGATCAAGTAGAGAGTCCGTATTCATCGTTTTTTAATGTGCTGGAAAGTAACGTTGCAGCACTGCCAGCGGTTGCTGATCGGTACTCATTGGGATTAGGGGTATGCGCAATGCTTGGTAGGCCTCACGGAGCCCTTGCTCATGATCATCAAATTCGGCGCTAAATTGCGCTATCAGTTTACGATTACCGGTATCTAGGGCGCTTCGCCCCGAGGGATCGCTGACAACATAGCGACCCGCTGCGGGTAAGTTACGCTCCAACGGGTCGCTTATCATAACGCCGGTAATTTGCACGTGCTGTACGAGGCGGCGTAGCGTTTGTAAAACCGCTGGATTCAGGCCGTCATGAAAATCGCTGATGAGAAATAGGGCGCTGCCGGGCCGGGCAATACGTTGTATTTGTTGCAGCTGCTCGGCGAGGGCAAGAGGTTTACTGTCGGTAATGGATTTATCGCAGCGAACCATTTCACGAATAATGGCGAGTACCGTGTGCCGTGATCGGGCGGGCCTAATATCCTCTGCTCGGCTACCGGATACGACCATTCCGCCCACTCGCTCGCCGCGATCGAGTGCCGACCAAAGCAGCAAGCTGCCTGTATGTGCGGCCAAAACAGATTTAAAACAGTTGCGTGAGCCAAATCGCATCGTGCGTCGAAGGTCTAATGAGATGAGTACCGGACGCTCTCGTTCTTCATGAAACAGTTTAGTGTGAGGCTCCCCTGATCGCGCCGTCACTCGCCAGTCAATGGCTCGTACATCATCTCCGGCCGCGTATTGTCGCACTTCATCGAACTCTACGCCTCGACCTCGTCGATAAGAGCGCTTTGCCCCCGCAAGATTAGCCAGCGCTCGACTTGCTTTAGTAACGTCAAGAAATCGAGCAGAAAAACGTGCTGCGATCAGCGCGCTGCTATCAATTTCTACGCCGTGAGGCTGTTGTTGCTGCTGAAGATTCACAATTAACCTACAGGTACTGTCTCAAGGAGTCGATTAATCACTTGAGCTCGGGTGACTCCCGCAGCTTCGGCTTCAAAAGAGAGTATTAGCCGGTGCTTTAAACAGTCGGTGACGACGGCCTGAACATCATCTGGACTGACGTAGTCGCGTCCGTGCAAGTAAGCGTTGGCACGCGCGCAGCGATCTAGCGCTATGGTCGCCCTGGGGCTAGCGCCGAACTCTAACCAATCGGACAGCTCGCTGTCATAGGCGCCAGGCTCCCTGGTGGCAATGACCAGCTGAACAATATAAGCCTCAACGGACTCTGCCATATGCACTGCTAGAACCTCCTGGCGGGCTTGAAATACCGCATCTTGGGAGAGTGGCTGGGGCAGTGCCGGTGTGGCGCCACTGGCTTCGCTTCTTGCCAGTTTGAGAATGCGCGTTTCCGCTTCAGCATCGGGGTAAGACACATTTACCTGCATGAGAAACCGATCGAGTTGAGCTTCGGGCAAGGGATAGGTTCCCTCTTGCTCGATCGGATTTTGGGTCGCCATCACCAGAAACATCTCTGGTAACGCATAGGTACGCGTTCCTACGCTGACCTGTCGTTCTGCCATGGCTTCCAGCAGTGCAGACTGAACTTTGGCAGGGGCTCGATTAATTTCGTCCGCTAGGATTAAATTATTGAAGATAGGGCCCTGTTGGAATTCAAAGGTCCCCTGTTGTGGTCTGAAAATATCTGTGCCGGTGATGTCGCCCGGCAGCAGATCTGGGGTGAATTGAATGCGATGGAATCCTCCCTCTATACCTTCCGACATTTGTTTTATGGCCCGAGTTTTGGCCAGGCCCGGGGCGCCCTCGACCAGAAGATGGCCGTCAGCTAGCAGTGCAATCAATAGTTTATGAATAAGATCGTGCTGGCCAATAATTTGGCCAGACAACCATTGCTCGAGTTGTTGTAGGGGTGTCGAAGTCACGGCTTTCGCTCTATCTTAGGGATCCAAAGGATATGGGTCCTGCTATGACAAAAACAAGTCTTGTGAGTTCATCCGTGTAAGCTTGAACGCCTTTAAAGTGCCGATTTTCAACTCAAAACAGACACTTTAAGGTCACGCATGCCAGGGACACCGAAGATCGAGGTCAAAAGCCTGATAGTTTATGGCACGCGGTAATGTTGGTGAGTCCTTCCCATTGGTCAATTCGACCCTCGCGCCAACCTTGTAACCAACTGAGTTTGTGAGGGCCAGTGCCGTGAGGGCAGGTTTCACGTGAGCGTCCAGAAAGTCCGATTTGGTAGCCACGCTCAAAAGCGCGTTTCAGCATATCGCGTTTGGATCTTCGCATATTTTGATCTCCTGATTATCGGTAACAAGCGCTGGCCGTTTGAGCCAACGTATATCAATCGCAAATGAGGGAAACTGGAGTAGAGTAGTCGAGTGGACTGTGGGCGCGCCTCGATAGGGTACGCCTCTGAGGTTGCCGTGATTTCGCTGCCGTGGTTAACAGCTGAAAGATTGGTTCGGAAAAGTTGTTCATGTGTTTGCACAACTTAGATACAACCAGAAGCAACAACGACTGTCGAGGGCTGATTGGTTCTAATCAATATTTGGAAACAATAAAAACGCCCTAAAAGCTAATAATTTTTCTCGGATTAAACTAATAAGGTCATGTAAATCTGAAGAAAAAAGAGCGGTTGGTACACATTTTGATTCCTTAAAGTTTCTAGAGGTGCCATCAAATTTAAATTGTCCCGATGGGCTGAGTCCTGGTGATGCCATAACGTAAGTCCATCGAATTAAACCGGTCGAATCCGTCAAAAGCCTATTCGTAAACCCTGCTGGCTATTGCCCTCACTTTTAGCGTCGCTATTACCTTCCGTTATCAACGGTGACAGAGGCATTTATTGCTTGGACTGGGGAGTCCCATCCTAGTCCTAAACCCTATTCATAGGTTCATGGTCATAGGTTCATGGTCATAGGTTCATGGTGGCGCTATCTGGGCGCTATCTGAATGTTTGATGGTTCAGCACTTCACATAATTCTCCCAGAGTTTAAGTTTTGCACTGTAGTGGCTTGCAAACACGCTGTCGGAAGTGACTAAAGCGTGATTTTCTGACATCAAAATCCCACCTTTTGTTTATTATTTTGCTCAGGTGAAATTATCTGTGATCCAGACCTAAAAATGGGTCGTAATTAGCGCATTGGAATGACCACAGGGTTGGTCCCAGTATGTCTTGCGATAGTTTTAGGCCATCTTCCCCCAGATGGTTTTTTCTCCCCGGCCCATGTGGCCGGGGTTTTTTTTACCTCCCGGTCATGCGTCGCATGGTCTGTTTCTGTGCCGGTGTGTTGCTGCTGGTAGGGTGCGGATCTGCTGATTTACAAGACCACAAAATCTCAGCTCCAGAATTTCGACCAGAAAGTTTTTTCACTGGCTTCCTGACCGCACAGGGTGTTGTTAGGGACAGGCAGGGGGGGGCGATACGTCAATTCAACGCAGACATTAGCGCCTGCTGGGTTGATGGTGTCGGCACGCTGGACGAGGATTTTGTTTTTGATGACGGTGAAGTGCAAAAGCGGGTTTGGACCCTAACCCCCGGTGTGGACCAGACGTTCATCGCAACGGCGGGAGATGTGGTCGGTGAGGGCGTTGGCCGCTGGAATGGCAGTGCTTTTGTCTTGGACTATACGCTGCGAATTCAGCTTGAGGACAGCGCGATCGATGTTCGAGTAGACGATCGTATGTACAGGGTCAGCGAGCATGTGGTGGTCAATCAATCACAGATGACAAAATTTGGTGTGCGTGTTGGTGAAATTTTGTTGACCATTATTCGCCACCCAAATGTAGATAATCAATGCGGTCCCGACGCGTAACCCAAGGCCTTGGCTTTGCCGGGCTTGCACCCTTTTATCTGTTCCTAGTTGGCCTGGCTTTTTTAGAGGATTATCCGAGAGCTCTGTCGGTTCAGGGCTTTGTTATTTATTCCTTAGCAATTCTTTGTTTTTTGTCGGGGGCTCTTTGGGGATACGCTCGCCGTTTACCCAGCCCTGAACAGAACTGGCATTTGGTGATTAGTAACGGGATTGTCGTCTTTGCTGTGGCTAGCGTGCTTACAGCGCAGGCGGTGTTGGCCGTGCTGTTACTGATGCTCGGCTATCTCGCTCTGCTTTGGTATGAACGGCGTACCCAAGAAACTGGAACTTGGTACTCAGGTATGCGGGCACAGCTTACCCTTGGCGTGGTGTTCGCTCACATCGTGTATGTTGCGCTTAATGTGGTCATGTTGGACTAGGTGCCCGTGGCCAAGTGAACAAGGGCTAAACCGAAATAGAAAAAGTGGGGAAAAAATGACCGTCGGCAATAATGAATGGGTTCTTCATCACTACGAAGCGTCACCCTACGCTGAAAAAATACGCTTGATGTTTGGCCACACCGGGTTACGTTGGCATTCGGTGATATCACCAGCCATGCCTCCCCGTCCCAACCTAGACCCATTAACAGGCGGTTATCGACGCATACCCGTCGCTCAGCGAGGTGCGGATCTTTTTTGCGATTCGGCGTTGATCTCCCTTGAGATCGCCAGAGAAACAGATCGCGCGGCATTACGTCCTGATTCGGTCAGAGATGATCTCGCGGCTTTAGTAGAGCGCGCCCAGGGCGATGTCTTTTTTTCTGTGATTACCAGCGAGCCTCCCCTGAAGGTACTGGGTGCGCTTTTGCGCAAGTTCGGTGTGCGGCAGACCTATCGCTTTTTTAAAGACCGTTCGAGCATGATGAAAGATGCGACGATTCGGCCGCCCTCTGGCAAGCGAGCTGCTAGCGTGATCACAGCGTTCTTCTCTGATCTGGATACAGTGCTTAAAGATCGTGCGTTTATCAACGGAGAACACCCCGGTTATGCTGATTTTGCGGCTATTCACCCGGTTAAATTTAAGATGGATTTTATGGGGCTGGGCTTGCCAAAGGCGCTCAAAAATCTGAATCGTTGGTATGACGCCATGCTTCAGCCGGGGCATGGCGAACGATTTGAGCTTGAACCCGAGGATGCTTTTAGTCTTGCCGCTCAGTCTGCACCTCGCCCTCTACCGCCTTCTGACGCGCATGAACACCTCAATCAGGAGGTTAGCGTAGCCCCCATTGATTATGGGCAGGTTCCTGTGACGGGGCTCTTGGTGGCGATGACAGCAGAGCGCTATGTGGTTGCCCGTCAAACGGAGCAATTTGGCGTTGTGCATGTTCATTTTCCTCGCGCGGGTTACGCACTAAAATCGGCTGCCAGCCATGCTTAAGCAAAATAATAGGGGATAGCTATGCCACAGTCTTACGCTTTGGTCACTGGCGCGTCAGCCGGCTTGGGTAGTGAATTTGCTAGGCAGTTGGCGGCGAAGGGGTTGAATTTATTACTAGTAGCTCGACGTGAGGATCGCCTGAAGGCCCTCGCAGATACACTCAGCCAGGAGTTTGGCGTATCGGTAAAAACGCTGGCCGCTGATCTTAGTCAATCTAATGCGCCTCTGCAGATCCAGCAGTTTTGTGATGACAACGGTCTACAGGTTGACTGGCTTATTAACAATGCGGGTATTGCAGGGCCCGATTTACTCACCGATCGAGACTGGCACGAACAGCAGGCATTTTTTCAACTTATGATGCTGTCGGTCGTTGAATTGTGTCATCGATTTGTACCTGCAATGGCTGCTCGGGGGTTCGGGCGAGTGATTAATGTTGCCTCGGTGGCGGGACGAATTCCTCGCTCAGGTGGGTGCAACTATGGGCCTAGCAAGGCCTATTTAATTGCGCTTTCGGAAGAGCTTAATCTTACCGTGGGAGGGCAGGGCGTAAATGTCTCGGCTTTGTGCCCCGGTTTTACGCACACCGATTTTCATCAAACAGCCGGTTTGAGCGACATGAAGGCGGGAATGCCCGGCTGGCTTTGGTATGGTGCTGAGACCGTTGTGAATGACGCGATTCGGGGTGTGGAAGGTGGCAGGCCTGTTGTGTTGTCCGGTCGTTTGTACCGGTGGCTAGATCCGCTATTTCAGTCAGTATGGACCCGACGCTTTTTTCGGATCAAAGCCCGTCCAGAGTAGTTCTACAAGTCGGTGACCGACCCTTGATGAAAATCTTTCACCCACTGTGTTGGCGAACAGCGATTGAGCGCCCTAAAAGAACGCCGGAAATTAGCGGCGTTTTCGTAGCCTAGTTCGGCGGCTACAGCCTCTACGCTGGCGCCATCTAAAAGCATATTTTTAGCGCAATCGTGAACGGCTTTTAGCTTTAGCTCACGAAATGTTGTTCGTTCCTCCATTAAACGTCGACTGAGGGTTCGTGGCGATAAATGCAGCGACTCTGCTATCTCATTGATGTCAGGCAAGGGCGGGCGCTGAGACTGTAAGACACTGCGCAGGTGACGCGTAAACGGCTGATCTCCCGGTGAGCTAGCCTGTTGCAATTGTTCGCTAAGGTGACGTCTTGAGATTTGCCAAACTTCGGGGTTGCTAAATGGAGAGCGGGTAGTGAGCCATTCGGTTGGAAACTCTACACCGGTAAAACGGCAATCGAAGTTCAGTTTGCCTTCGATGGGCGTCTTCAGCATTGCCCCATGTTTGGGAGGTGGCTGCGCTACGCTGAACTGTATGGCCCCTTCGGCTGAGCCGACTAAATCTAACAGGTAGTCCTGAAGCAACGCGAACGATGTTTCCGCATGTATGAGTAATGATGTTCCAAGGTCACGATCGACTTCGAGGGTTACTCGGGTGACTCGCCGCCCTGCCAACAATTCAAAATGCAAATAGTCGGCTTCGACAGTGGAGTAGCTAGACATGGCTTGCAGGCCAGCTCCTAGGGTCGGTGCTGACATCATCGCAACCCCCATCATACCCAGCGTGGCCAGCCGGTTTCTGCTAGTCACAATTGCGCCAAGTTGAGTTTGCCCAAGCATCTCCTGAGCATTGGTCAGTAATTGTATAAAGTCGTCCGGGCTTAATTTGGTGAGCTGCCACAATGCCTTAGAATTGAGGCTAGAGCCCCTAAATAGCGCAACTTCGTCATGACCGCGGAGCAAAAGCTCGCGGTGAAGCAACCTTGCATAATGCGCACTTATCATGTTCAAGCCCCCTTTAGGCGTATAATGACACCATGTTGGCGAAACAGGAATGGGTCAACTGATCGCGGTTCAGGTAACATTTAGTACATGAATAGGGAGTCTGCACATGTCTAATCGAGAACAAGTTCAGTTGATGAAGCGCTCGGCGAACAGCTACTGCGATACTCTGGCCTGGCCCACGATTATATTGATCACCATAGTTTTCCCAACATACTTTTTAACCCCAGTCGCCGTGGTCGCCGGACTAATGCCTGCGGTTGTGGGAATGCTTGTGATGGCCTTCCTGACCTATGCCGTCTACACCGCGCTGCATGAGGCGGTGCATGGTGCTGTCTGTGGTGGCCAACAAAAACATCGTTGGGTCAATGAATGGGTGGGCTATTTGGCGGCGATCCCGTCAGGCGTTCCAATGTGCGCTCATCGCCATGAACACTTTTCACACCATAACCACACCAACAAATTAGGTGAGGATCCCGATCTGGTTTGTGCTGACATGACAAATAATCTCTGGCGACTTGTCGCGTCGCCCATATTGCTAACCGCGCAGAATTATCAACTCTTTTTACGACAGAGGTGGCCTACGGCTCACAAAGAGCTCCGTCGAACCTTCGTACTTGAAGTGTTTGTCATACTTTTTAGTCGCGTTTTGTTACTGATTGCGTTGTTCGGCCCTGTAGCTGCAAGCGCGGGTGTTTCAAGTTTCTCAGTGGGCATGGATATCGTCCTCACTTTGATAATTGGGCCCCTGCTTGGTCAACTTGTTTTGGTTTATCTGTTCGCTTACGTTGTCCACATGCCGCATACCGTAGCGGGAAAGTTTGTTGACACCTCTATATTTGAATTGCCAAAGGTTTTGCGCGGCGTGGGTACTTGGTTTTGGGGATTCCAAAACTACCACGGTATACATCACGCTTTTCCCAGAGTGCCCTGGTATCAATATCGGGCAGTTTTTGAGGCCCACCGAGATGAGTTATTTGAGCAGGGAATGCCCACTTACCAGCTTTCTGGCTTAAAATGGCGACGCATTAACTGATATCTAAATACACAGGCAAGGAGATTAAAGCATGCCCGTTATAACCTTCATCGAATTCGACGGTACGCAGCATCAGGTTGACAGTGAATCAGGCCTCTCGATCATGGAGATGGCTTTGAAGCACGATATCCCCGGTATTGATGCCGATTGTGGAGGTTCGGCAGTTTGTGGAACCTGTCATTGCTTTGTCGAAGCCTCGAACAACTTGCCCGCGGTAGAGCCTCAAGAAGAGTCTATGTTGGGGTTGCGCCCAGATCGAGAAGCCAACTCGCGTCTTAGCTGTCAACTTCAATTGAGTGAGCACAATGGCGATATGACTATTCGGCTCCCTGAATTTCAGATGTAGCACCACGTATATGGCGTATGAAGTGGAAGTATAGCGATCGCCTAATACTATCAACGGTCAAAATCGATAGAGGTTGCACCCATGAACCAAGCCGTTACTCGGAAAGACGGACTGCCTGATCCTTTGAATACACCCCTGGATCAGCTCGACGTGGCTGATCCAAGGCGCTTTGAGTTTGACACTTGGCAGCCCCTTTTTGAGCGGCTGCGAAATGAATCCCCCATTCACTATCAGTCAGAGGGGCCTGGAGGACCGGCACCTCACGGTGACTTTTGGTCAGTGACCAGATTCGAGGATATCGTCGAAGTGGAAAAGAACTGGGAGGCCTTTTCTTCTGAGCCGTCTATCGCCATTCTCGACCCTGAGCCCGACATGTCGGTGCAAATGTTTATCGCAACCGATCCACCACTGCATGATGATCAAAGACGCGCCGTACAGGGTGCCGTTGCGCCGCGAAATTTGCAGGAATTTGAAGCGGTAATTCGCCAGCGTACCCAAGAAACTTTGGACGGTTTACCCTTGGGCGAGACCTTCAATTGGGTGGATCGTGTCTCTATCGACTTGACGACAAAAATGCTGGCGACACTCTTTGACTTTCCCCAAGAGCAACGTCATCTCCTAACCTATTGGTCAGACACGGCCACATCTGATGCGCGGATTACAGCGGGCCGCGGGCTGAGCATCGATGAACGAAGAGCCATTATGCTTGAAATGCTGCAAGCTTTTACCCAGCTCTGGCATGAGCATAAGGCAAATGATCAAGAGTCTTTTGACCTGATTCGTATGCTACAGCGTGACCCCAAAACAGCGAACATGGTTGAGGAGCCGTTGTCGTTTCTCGGCAATCTGATGCTGTTAATTGTGGGTGGCAACGACACTACCCGCAATTCTATGACCGGGGGAATCCTCCATTTGCATGAGAACCCCTCGGAGAGGGCGAAGCTCAAGGAAAATCCGGGATTGATCCCATCTATGGTGTCAGAAATTATTCGCTATCAAACACCATTGCCGCACATGCGCCGAACTGCGACCCGAGACGTTGAGATCAATGGCACGGTCATTCCCAAAGGCGGTCGCGTCGTTCTTTGGTATGTCTCGGGTAACCGCGATAGCGATGTCATACCCAACGCAGATAAATTTGTTATAGACCGTCCCAATGTTCGCAACCATTTATCTTTCGGCATGGGTATCCATCGATGCATGGGTAATCGGCTTGCCGAGATGCAGCTGCGTATCGTTTGGGAAGAAATACTCGAGCGCTTTGAATGCGTTGAAGTGATGGGGCCTCCTGTAAGAACCTGCAACTCGTTCGTTCGCGGCTATCATGAGTTGCCCGTTAGACTGCATCCAAAAGCCTGACCCAGTTTGACGCCTTGGTGTATAGCCAAGGCGTACAATGCGCTGCCTGTAATGTTTAGAGGGGTTGGCCGTTCGTTTCATCTAATAACGACAAAGACCAAAGCGTCAGCAAGGCCGCGAGCAAAATGTAGATTGAAACAAAGACAATCCCTAATTCTTTCCACAGTAAAACCGCGAGGGTCGGTGCTAAGGCACCACCAACGATTGCGCCTAGTTGATAGCCTAATGATGCTCCCGAGTATCGAACCTCCGTGCTGAAGAGCTCGGTAAAATAAGCGGCTTGAGGTCCGTATTGCATGCCCAGGAAAGCCAGCCCCAAGGTGAGGCCCAGTGCAATAAGTGCAAGGGAGCCGGTGTCTATAAGTGGAAATAGGGCAAAGCCCCAAAGTCCCGTCAAGATGGCGCCCCAGCGGTAAATCTTCTTTCGCCCCACTCGGTCAGACAGTCCCGAGAAATAAAACTGCGTCGGCACCATCACTGCAGAGGCAATCAAAACTGCGGTTAGCATGGCTTCCCGCGAGAGGCTCACTGAGGGCGAGTTAAGGCCATAGGCCACGGTAAACGCGATCAAGATATAAAACGTTACCTGAACAGACAAAAATGCACCTGCTGCAAGCATGATTGTACGAGGATATTTCCTCAAGGCTTGTATGATGGGCGATCGAACAACCACTTCAGCCTGATTTTGCGAGTCTTGTGCGGCCTTCAGCGCTTTAAAGGCCTCGGTGTCTTCAAGGCGCAGCTGCACGAAAAGCGATACGCCAATCAAGACAATACTGGCGAGGAAAGGCAGTCGCCAGCCCCAGCTCATGAAGGATTCATCGCTCATGCTCATGCTAACGCCGATAAAGGCTAAGTTTGCCAGTATCACCCCAACCGGCGCGCCAGCTTGGGCGTAGGCCCCATACCAGCCTCGTTGGTTGGCAGGAGCGCTTTCGGTAACTAATAACATAGCCCCTCCCCATTGGCCGCCGATGGCAAGGCCTTGAACGAAGCGGAGTAACACCAGAAGTAGTGGCGCGGCAATGCCAATGGTGCCATAAGTTGGAAGTAAGCCTATGAGTGTTGTCGCCGCACCCATCATCATGAGTGCAACCACTAATGTGTGCTTTCGACCTATTCGATCACCAAAGTGGCCGAAAATAATGCCCCCAACGGGTCTAGCAACAAAGCCCACCGCAAAGGTGCTAAAGGAAATAATGAGCAGGACCATGGGCGGTAGATCTTGGGGGAAAAAGGCCTTGGGGAAGACGATGGCAGCGGCCGTTCCATAGATGAAAAAATCGTACCATTCGATGCTCGTTCCGGCGAGCGAGGTGAGTGCGACTTTACGCATATTGCTCTTGTCGTCATGCTCAGAAGTCATCTTGTATCCTTATAAACGAAAAAAATATCTTATTATTGGGCAGGGCCTAACCATCCCATTCAAACAGTACGATGTCGAGTGCTCGGAGATGTAACGCAAGGCCCGCATCAACGCTTTTGTTAGAACCCTTAATGTCGAATTGTGCTGGCGCAATATCTATTGAGGGTGGCTCTGTCCTATGACAAAGAACTAAAGACCAAGCAAGGCCGCAAAAAAATAGTTCCTATCGATAATTTCTTGATGGTAATCACCTGCTGCTATGCGTTAACTTAACGATTCGTAAAGGAGGTCACATGATCGAATATCACAACCCAGATGCGTCAGTAGGTATTGAAGAGATACCTTACGAACTGTCGTTAACCGTTAATCGAGAGACGACAGCAACGATTGGCTTGTTGGCTAATGGATTTCCAGATTCCGTGGAGTTTTTAAATGCAGTGGGCGACGCTGTACGCGCGCTGTTTCCCAGTATTACGCTGCGAGCGTATAACAAAGGCAACGCCACCATTCCTGCTGGAGACCAACTGTTACAGGAAATTACCGGGGAGTGTGCGGGGGTTATAGCGGCCTACGGACACTGAGGTTCTTGCACTACCGGCACCGTGCGTGACGGCATCAATATTGCAAATTTGGGTATTCCCTCTGTCGCACTGGTGACCGAAGAATTTTGGGCTCAGGGTGACTTTGTTGCTCAATCCTTAGGTATGCCCGCAGTGCCCCGTGTTCAGTTGCCTCATCCCGTGGCAGGAACAGACACCGTAACTATGCGTAAGATTGCTGAGTTAGTAGCGCCCACCATCGTTCAAGCCTTGGAGGGTGGTGATGACTGATTTACTGTCGTGTGCTGATGAAGCACAAGCACTTGAGGATCTGCATCAGCGAGGGTGTACCGACGGCTTGCCCGTGGTTATTCCGACTAAGGACAGGGTCTCACGCATGGTGCTGGCATCGGGGCAAGCCAGGGACATGGTGCTGGGTACTATGGGTCCTGGTCATGGTGTGGCTAGCATAGAAAAGATTGCTGTCGCCGCCGTTATGGCCGGTTGTTTACCCGACTATATGCCGGTAGTCGTTGCGGCGGTTAAGGCCGTAATTGAACCTGCCTTTGATTTGACGGAAATGCAGGCGACAACCCATTGCACGGCACCCCTTGTGATTGTAAACGGCCCTGCGCGCCACAATTGCGGCCCTATCGTTTCTGGCACTGGTGCTCTTGGGCCTGGTCATCGCGCCAATGCCTCAATAGGACGCGCACTGCGGCTGACGATGATCAACATTGGTAAAGCCAGGCCCGGTAGTTCAGATATGGCGTTACTAGGGCATCCGGGTAAGTTCACTTATTGTCTTGCCGAGGACGAGGAGGGCAGCCCTTTTCCCCCGCTGCATGTGTCACTGGGTTTCGCTGCAGAGGATAGTGTTGTAACCGTCGTGGGGGCCGAGGCGCCCCATTCGGTGCTTTTTGCGGGCGATGGTGATGACCCTGAAAGTTATGCCGCGTTGCTTGATTTATTGGCGATGGCATTGGCAAATGCGCCCAGTAACAATGCCATGTTAACGGGTGGGTTTGCGACTGTTGTGCTGAACCCTGAGCACAGCGAAATTTTGCATAAGGCAGGACTCACGCGAGAGGATATTACTCGCGAGCTATATGAGCGTTGTTTTTTAACACCGGAAGCTGTCAAGCATCTCATGCCCGCATTTGCGGGTGAGAATCCGTCGAAGCGAATGGCATTTCGGGGCCCAGAGCAGATCTTAATTATACAGGCTGGGGGTAGTGGGCTTTACTCAATGGTTATGCCCTCTTGGTGCGCGGGAGCCCATAGTAATTCAGCGGTTAGTATTAAGGTTGAAGCTGATATTTTCTGCGAGATTCCCAGCTTCTCCAGCTCCTGAGCCGTGTTCGGCGCTTCAGTATATTTTATGAACTTATGGAGCATCTCAGTTGCTCCGTAACGTGATCATGATACGGGTGATAACTTTATGGGAGATTGCGGTTCAAGTGGTTAGCGGCACTTGAGTCTCGTCACTATATAGTTTGCCCGCTTGTATCTGCACACTACGTCTTGATAATGGGTAGCCTTATACTAATGCGAGCACCGTCCGCTGTGTTTTCAGCAAACATCTCTCCTCCCATATCGTGCACAATTCCGTAACTCACCGATAGTCCTAGCCCGGTACCTACGCCAACTGCCTTGGTGGTGTAGAAGGGTTCGAAAATTCGTTTAAGAGCACCTTTAGGTATGCCAGCTCCGGTATCAGTGACACTTAAGGTGACCCAGTCTTGATCTTCACAGGAGACTTCTATCCACAGCTGCTTTTGTGTTTTACCGCTGCTTTTGATCGCGAAACTCGCATTTGACACTAAGTTTAGGAGGACTTGCTCCAGTCGAATCTGATGACCCCAGATCATCACTGGATCGCTAATGACTTTTGAGGTCATTTCGATTTGGTCTAGCTTTAGCTGCGAGGCAATTAAATCTATTGCATAAATAACGGCTTCTCTTAGATCAAATGCGTAGCTAGCCTCTTTGGCTTCGCGACCAAATATTCGCATTTGATCTGTGATAGACGAAGCTCTGACTATCTGTTCCTTTATGCGATCTATTTTCTTAAAAATAAAATCGGGTATGTTGGCACGGTCTTGAGAGGCTTGCTGTGCAATATTCTCTGCGGCTAGTTTTATAGTAGCGAGTGGTTGATTCAACTCATGAGCAATACCTGTGGCCATCTCCCCTAAGGTGATCATCTTTGATGATTGGATTAGGTTTGCTTCTTCCCGCTTTCGCTCTGTGATGTCTTGAAGGGTCACAAAGACCTCTTGAGGATTGGCGGGGTCATAATGGTAAGACTGCACGACGTCGCGATTTTCTCCATCTTTGCGCACAATTTTATATTCGATATCAATTTCTTCCTCACTCGCGTAGTAGTCTAAATACCGCTGGCGATCAGAGGGGTGCACTAATGTGATATCAGATTCGAGTGCAGTGAACTTGGCAGAGAATTCAGTCTTTGTGTAGCCAAAAATATTGGCCCACTCCTCCGAAACCTCTGCATATGTATCCGTGTCGTAGTTCCAAATAGCGTAGCCAAGATTTGCAATTTTTGCGCTGAGCTGAAGCAAGGAGTTGCTAGTAGCGAGGGCTTGCTGACCTTTCTTGAGATCTTCCTGAGACTGCTTAATCTCTGAAAGCTCCTGCATAACGATGAGGTATCTCGGTCCAACGTTATCGGCGGTAGGTAGTAAACGTGAGTGTTGTCGCAGATATCGAATAGTGCCATTGGGCAGCTTTATTCTATATTCACAAAATGAATTCGATTCCATCGAATGGTTTTCAGGGTTGTTTTCGTAGTTAAGAAAAGCCTCTCGGTCCGCGTCAACAACCAGCTCTGAGTAAGCTTCTAAGCTCGATATTTGCTCTAGATATTCATCGACTTCCATGCCGTGAATTTTGGCCATAACTTTTGAAGCGTAGATGTCGCGATCGAGCTGATCATCCCAAATGGCATAGCCTAGATTAGCAACTTCGGCGGCTTGTTCTAAGGATTTTTGAATGGCGCTGGCTTCGTCGAAATTCTCTTGTAGCGCATTTAGTTCTTGATTCTGTTGCTCGATGATGCCCAGCAACTCAATCTTTGATTTGTTGGCGTGGGGTGATGGCTGAATTCCTGTGCCTTGAAGATCCGCAGATTTATCGTTTGCCAAGTCCTTAAATTTCCCTGATTTTTATACAAAACGTGCTGTTAAGCGCGATGTTCCTCATTGATTAAGTTACCGCAAGTTGGCGTGGTTTACCAAATAAAGCGTATCTTTAGCTGCAGTTTTGGAGGGTAAATTGTTTGAGTTGCTGGCGAATGCGACCTTTAAAGTCAATGAACAAACCCATATTTGACTCTATACTGAAAAAAAGATGCAGGGTTAAAGGGAGCATCATGATGCGAAAGCAACGCCGTACAAAGGTTCGGTTTGGAACGTTTGCTTGCTGGCTACTTGTGTTAGCTAGTGCTGGACAGCCGTTGTTGGCTCAGGCACAAGACGATTTCGATATTGTGAATTACATTGCCTACTCCAACTTATTGGCGAGCTCTGGTCAGCCATCTCAGACTGAGCTTGAGGCCGTCGCGGGTGCAGGCGTGGGTCGAGTGATTTACCTGGCGTTCGGGGACCACGACACGGCGTTGTCCGGGGAAGACCGTATCGTCCGTGATCTTGGTATGCAGTTCGTTCATATCCCGGTCGTATGGTCTGCGCCTAGTGTGGCAGACTTTGAGTTGTTTTCAGCCGTGATGGCACAATCTGAAGGAATAAACACGTTGGTTCACTGTCAGGTTAATTGGCGCGCCAGTAGTTTTGTTTTTCTTTATCGAGTGATTGTTCAAGACGTGCCTATGGATGATGCGGTTTTGGCGCTGAATTCGATTTGGACCCCCAGTGATGTTTGGCGCACATTTATTGTGTCTGTGTTGCAGCGCTATGGTTTTGAGCCAGACTGTGACTTTTGTGAAGCATTGCAGGGTTAAGTTCAGGCTTCACACCGTTTTATTTTGCCGGTTTCTAGCGTGTCGCCCATGAATTGATTTTTTAATCTTAGGCCTAAACTGACAGTGCTCACGCAGTATTAAGAGGGCAATAGCTAATTAGACTGTCCGGCTCTTTGGGGTAAGAGGCCCTTCAACAAACTTTAGAAATGCAAGGGTTAATGATAGTGCGTAGTGACCACGGCAGCGGAGCAAAGGGGCGATTCTCAGCGACGAAGCGCACTGACGTGATGTTTTATGCTCTGAGCTTTTTACTCACGATAATCACCCTCCAAGTTCGTAGCGAAGTGGTCACTTTGAATACCGATGAAATCGTCTTTTTGTTCGGGAATTCCTTGGATCGAGCTGAGCTCATGGACACTCCGGGTGTTCATGCGGAAACACACTGGTATGCGGGCGGTCACTTTCAGACCCGATGGTGGAGCTCGAACCGAGAGGGGAGCGTGACGGGTCTCTGGACGGCCAAGGATAACAAACGCTGTGTGCTTTTATCAGCACCATGGACTACTTCGGAGGCGGGCTGGCAGTGCGCTGCGATATTAAAGCGACCCGATGGCCGCTACATTTCACTAAACCCTGACGGCTCACTCCATGGTCTACACCAACTCAGCGTCATACCAGCTTCAGCTTCAGAGCCGCTTCCCTAGGGTTGTTATTATCCGATTAGGCAGCACAGTCCCTGTCGGTTCGATGTGAACTGGTCAATAGTGGCTGCGCTGCACCGATATGCCTTCAATTGTTATCTGTGTTTCTGGGGGGTGCATAGGTCACAATCGTGCCGGGTAAAAGCTGATTGAGGCTGTCGTCTTTAAGCATATTTTTGGCACAGACAGCCTAACAGCTTGGCTAGACTTTAGGGATACTGAGAGTGCAAATCCTGCTTTAGTTTGGAAAGGATTCATGAAGCCGTGAGGTAGGCGGGCTGCAATCTTGTGGGTGAAGGCACTAGCTCATTGGTTTAGAGAGGCGTTTATGCAACCAGTAACTGGCTTTAAGCGTGAAGGGGGTTTTATTTCAAGGCATTCTGTTTTTATCAAGAGGTGTCTAAATAGCATCCAATCGCTTTTAAAGAGCGGCATTTTTGGTACTTCGAAGACCCTTAAGCCCTCTGCACAGCAACCTTATGGGATGACGCCCTTCAACATGTTAGTGACTCTGTGTGCGGTTTCTCCAGCAACCCATTTTTACTCCCTCATCGGTGGCGCACTAGTTGCCGAATCCCGGGAGAAGATCATGCGAAGGTCGGCACGAATGTCCAGAGATGTGCACAGCTTTTATCTTGAACCGGCTTTTAGAACAGGGGTCCAGGAGTTTGCCTAAGTTGCCACTCCAGACCCGCCATACGGTTTGGCGGCATGCCTGTTTGCGTCTTTGCGCTGCCCTTGAACAGCTTGGGCATGATGTAGAACCTTCGTTAAGCGCGGCGGGGCTTAAGCTCGGTGATTTGTTGACGCCGGGTTTTAGAGTTGTATTTGAACGTTACTCGGCCTTAATTTTTGAGTGTCTGCGTGTAACTCAACGCAAAGATCTGGGCATTTACATAAACAGCCATATACCGACATTTAGCAATACTTATGTTCAAACGGCTATTTTCGAAAGCAAGTCGCCAGCCCGGGCGTTTAAGCGTTTCTCAGAGCTGTTGGCAATTCTTGACACTTCTTTAAAAATTCGTTCTGAAATTGATGGCAATCTCTCAGCAATTGTTTTTGACAAAACCGATATGAAGCTTTTGGCTCCGGTATCTCACTTTCTAGAAGATTTACACATTACTGGTGTCGTGCGAGCCGGTGGCACTTTTGTTCCCAGCGGTGTGGGACCTGTGCGTATAGAATACCAGCGCCATGAACCCGATGATCCAAGGCCTTGGTATGAGGCTTTCGGTGAGCAGATCATCTGGGGTGCTGCGGCATCAAAAGTATGGTGGAACTCCTCTTTTTTATACCGGCCCCGTTTGGCTCACAACGAAGGTATCGCAGCCGCTAACTTCCAACTGGCAAAACGCTCTTTATTGGCTGGCAGCGGCTCAAGCTTCATCGAAGATGTTAAAGCTGCGATTTTGAGGCAGTTGGCACAGGGCGCTGCGTCCCAAGAGGGCATAGCCCAACACTTTGGCATGGAGATCAGAACACTGCAGCGTGCTCTAAAAGCAAACAATACAACGTTTCAGAAATTACTTGCCGGTGTTCGAAAGGAGCTCGCCCTTGAGTTGCTAGGCAGCGGCAAATCAGTAGCGTCTATTTCAAGCGAGCTAGCATTCTGTAGTCAGAGTGCTTTTTCATCAGCCTTCAAAACTTGGTTTGGCCAGTCTCCCGCTAATTACAGAAAAAATCTTTAGAAAAACGTTTGACGTGTTTGATCAGTAACTTGTTGAAACCCGTTGCATGTGATTGTTTGGGTCGCTTGTTCATGACGCTAGGCACGATTGCTCATTTTTCGCTGTTCATCTTATGGCGGGTTAGGTATTCCTTGGGTGAAGCTCCAAACCAAGTTTTAAATGCCCTCGAAAATGCCGCTGGATCTTCGTATCCCAGAGCATAGGCAGCGGCTGGGATAGGTTCTGATTTTTCCACTAATAGCTCTTGAGCGCGAGCTTTACGCAGTAGCGTTAGTATTTCTTGAAAATTGGTTCCTTCCCCTTGCAAATAGCGTTGCAGTGTTCTTGTTCCCATATTTAAGTCATGAGCGATTCGGCTTGGTGACGGCGTTCCGTCGACCAAATGTTTAGCTATCTGGGCTTCAACCCGTTGCGTAAGCCCTGCTCGAATGACTTGCTCAAGTTGCGGTTCCACAAGGGCATCATTGAGTAAGGCGGTGTCATTGTCGGCGAGTATCCGAGTTTGCAGCAACAGTTTGCTGTCCCAGGCAATTTGCGTTTCGGAGGCGTCCCATTCAATTGTATGGGCAAGTGCGTCATGCCAGGGTGACGGATCGTCGGGTTGCTTTCGTTGTATCCTGAGAAAGCGCGGGCTACAGTTTGAACCCATCAGCTGGCCTAGACTCCAGCAAACGCTCGAAAGCAGCGCGTCTAACATAATGGGATTCCACCGCTGTTCCCAGCCGCTTATGGTCACTATATGGGTGTCTTCATGCTCGGCCACTGTGAAGGCTGTGCCACTTTCGATAACGGGCGCATATTTTGCGTAGCGATTGATGGCCTCAATCGCATTACGACTTGCTGCTATCGCAGTGCCAAGAGCTGATCTAATAATCGGTGGTCTCTGACCGGAAATCAGACCAAACGCTTCACGCTCTGTCTTCATTTGGCACTCAATCATCATAGCGTTAACGACGTCGGTGGGTATCCTGAGTCCGGGCTCGAATAAACGCTTCATTGAGAGGTCGTATGCAAATAGTAAAGCATCAGCATCGCCATCAAGCTCATTTAGAGTGTCGCATAATCGCAAGACGGTATGGCGCCAAACAGTGCGGTACTTAGAAGTGGCTGAAACTGACATTGTCGTTAGTCCTAATTCGTAGCCTTCGCAGCACAATGACCGCTGAGCCTAATCCTCCCCCTATTTTTTGTGTAGCAGTGTCTATAGGCAAAATGGATTAAAGCTCAATAGACTGACGCTTATTTGTCCGGGTAAGGTTTGGCTATTCGCCGGGGAAACACCCCTAACATTTCAAGTCTAGGGCGTTGGGCATAATCGCGTATCTTGTACCGTTTTTTGTGCTTCGCGTCACAAAAAAATCACCCGTTAATACTGGCTAACATTGCTGCTAGAAAAATTCTTATTTCAGATGTCCCAAGCGTCGCAATTTAACATAAATATTGGCGGCCATTAACTTTCTCTCGGACCGATCAGAGGGCATACTAATTTAGTAAATTAAATAATATGGATATAATTTTGAATAAAGCAGCCATATTTTTAACAGAAACCCCTGCGTCAGTGAGTAAGTTTGCTCCCGTGTTCAATCCGACGAACGCCAGGGATAAGATTGATCTAGCAATAATTGCGGTAATGTTGCCGAGAGAGCCTACTCGCGCGGTGAAAGAGGCTTTTATGCACTGCCATCTCGCTTTTGATGGCGTTCCCAAAGATGCCCTTGAGACCTATTTTGACGGACATAGTGCGGTTGCTTTGGAAATATTGCAGGGTCTTATGAGTACAGT
>CALKNZ010000030.1 GCA_938091995.1 uncultured Luminiphilus sp.
GCCCTCAGCGGGATGGCGCATTGCAATGACATCAGAATAACCACTCAACACTCTAGCGGTATCGAAGAGCGACTCACCTTTTGCGATTGCCGTACTTTCAAAGCCAGTCGTCTCGCGAACTTCGCCACCCAGTAAATTAAAAGCGCTGCCAAAGCTGATTCGAGTGCGGGTAGAAGGCTCGAAAAACATGGAACCTAAAATGGCGCCATCTAGGACGTGGGTGACTCGTTCGCGGTGCGCGTAGGGGCGCATACGATCGGCCACAGCAAACAGCTGATCAACATCGGCGCGTTCGAACTGACGAATACTTAGGATGTGGCTACCGGGAAAGTGCAAAGCTTCAGTCCTGTGCCCAAGGTACCTAATGATAACTCATGGCAAGCCCGGATTAGGGGAGAAATTAGCGCGGATTATTACGACCTCAGAATGACCAATATCGCGTTTTAGCGCGAGGCAGCCCCGTATAGACACTTAAAGAGCTCGATTCACCCTGAAATGTCAGTTTGCCAGGTCAGTACGAAGTTCACCCATGTACCTTTCAAGGTCATCAAGGGCTGTTATTTGCGTGACACTTAGACCCTCTTGCGCACGCTCTTCCCTCAGGTGTTTATTGAAGTCTGACCAATCAGTGCCCGCTTTAGCCTCAAGGGTCTCTCGGCAATGCTCACGCCAACGCGCTCTTTCATCGTGATCGAGACTCTCGGGGAAATTCCGTGCGCGATAACGAAAGAAAATTTCCGGCAGCCGACGATCTTCAAAAGCCCAGGTGTCATTTGCCAGACTATCAGGCGTTGCTTGCCGAATAGTCTCGAGAAGAGCTTCATCGTGTCGGCCTATAAATCCCTCGTACAGCTGAGTATCCGGATTGGTCCGCGGCGCAAAAACCCTGTCTGCATAAATTTGTTGAATAAAATGGGTAAAACGCTTGGGGTCGGCCCTGCGTGCTCCTTGATAAGCCGCCAGGGACGCCCGAGTCTGATCACCGTCAAGCCCTAAACGCTGTGCCGGCTCACCACTAACCCAAGTGGTCGGCAGCACCACAGGCGCACGGTTAATTTTAATCGTTTTAAGTGGCGGACGTTGAATGCCTTCGGGCAGTTCAGCCTTAGGGGTAAATAGAAGTCGTCGAATAGTCTCAGGCGACTGGTCAAGAAAAGCCGCCTCTTCGGCGAGGTCTGCACAGATGACTTCGTTTTTATTCGTCGGGTGTGTCGCGAGTGGTAGCACTACCGCTAAATTACTGCGCTGGGCACCGAACTGTCCCGACACATGAATAACGGGCTTAGGGTCAACAGTGTTGAGTAAGGGTGCTATCGCCTGCTTACCCCGTTGAGCATACAAGGTATCAAACAGGGTGGGTTGTTTCTCACTTAACAGCCGTGCCAGAGCAATGGTCGCCAACACGTCTGAAAGTGCATCGTGGGCGTTGCCATGATCTATGCCATTTGCGGCGGTCAGTTCTTCTAATCTAAAGCTCGGCAGCCCGTCTTCTCGAGTAGGCCAAACAATACCCTCTGGACGTAAGGCATAAATAGCCCGCGCTACGTCAATCAAATCCCATCGGCTTCTGTTCTGTCCAAACTCACGGGCGTAGGGCGGAAAAAGGTTTCGGTATAAGGCAAAACGCGTGATTTCATCATCAAAGCGCACCGAGTTGTAACCCAAGGCGCAAGTTCCAGAAACCATAAACTCGCGCAGAATTTGCGCCATAAAAGTCCTTTCACAAGTGCCTTCAGCACGTGCTTTGTAAGGGCTAATACCGGTGACGCGAATAGCGGCTGGATGCAACAGGCAATCGGGGCTGGGCCGACAGTACTGCACCAACGGCTCACCAATAACGTTAAACGCTTTATCTGTACGAACTCCCGCAAACTGCAGCGGCCGATCCTCAAAGACATCGGCGCCGGAAGTCTCATAATCATGCCAATAAAAGCTTTCAGATGAGCTCAAGAGACTGCTCTTCAATCCTCTGTTTCCAGAGCTTGGGCCCTGTAATGTGCACCGACTCCCCGCGAGAATCTACTGCAACGCTTACCGGCATATCGCGCACTGTGAAGGCGTAAATGGCCTCCATACCCAGATCTTCGAAGGCAACAACACGCGCCTCGGTGATGGCCTTAGAGACCAAATAGGCCGCCCCACCCACAGCCATCAAATAAACCGCACCGTGCTTGCGAATAGCCTCGATGGCTATCGGTCCGCGCTCGGCTTTACCAATCATGCCAATCAGTCCGGTTTGCTCCAAAATTTCATCGGTGAATTTGTCCATGCGGGTCGCTGTTGTAGGCCCTGCTGGCCCCATCACTTCGTCGCGCACAGGGTCTACTGGTCCCACGTAGTAGATAAATTTACCCTTCAAATCAACGGGGAGCGACTCACCGTCACGCAGCATCTGGGTCATGCGTTTGTGGGCGGCATCCCGTCCCGTATACATCGTGCCGGACAACAATATCGTTTCCCCGGGCTGCCACTTGTGAATATCGGCCGTTGTAACGGTATCCAGATTGACTCTGCGCACCGTATCACCGGTCTCCCAGCTCACCTCAGGCCATTCATCGAGACTGGGGGGAGTCTGTAAAGCCGGACCCTCACCGGTCAGCGTAAAATGCGCGTGACGAGTGGCCGCACAATTGGGAATCATAGCCACAGGCAAGGAAGCCGCATGGGTTGGGTAATCCATAATCTTCACGTCGAGTACCGTCGTCAATCCGCCTAGACCTTGAGCACCAATACCCAAGCGATTAACGCCATCCATAATCTCGAGGCGCAGCTCTTCTGCTCGACTTTGTGGACCGCGCTCACGCAGGCTTTGGATGTCAATAGGATCCATCAACGACTCTTTCGCCAGGACGGCCGCCTTTTCGGCGGTGCCACCAATACCAATACCGAGCATTCCTGGAGGGCACCAGCCCGCGCCCATCGTGGGTACAGTCTTAAGCACCCAATCAACAATACTGTCGGAGGGGTTGAGCATGGCTAGCTTTGCTTTGTTTTCTGACCCGCCACCCTTCGCAGCAATACGTATATCGACGGTGTCACCGGGCACTAAGCGCGTGTGAATAACCGCAGGCGTGTTGTCACGGGTATTTTTTCGTGCTCCGGCTGGGTCCTCAAGTATTGAGGCTCGCAGGGTATTATCGGGGTGGGTGTAAGCTCGCCGAACCCCCTCATTAATCATTGCTTCCAAAGACAGCTGTGCGTCCCACCTAACGTTCATCCCCACTTCTACGAAGACGGTAACAATACCCGTGTCCTGACACAGTGGCCGATGACCCGTAGCGCACATTCTTGAGTTGATCAAAATTTGAGCCATCGCGTCTTTTGCCGCTGGATTCAGCTCCATTTCGTAGGCTTGATGTACAGCTTGAACAAAATCGATAGGATGATAGTAGGAGATAAACTGGAGCGCGTCGGCCACACTGTCTATGAGGTCGTCTTGGCGAATTACGGTCATCTTTACTTTATCTCCTTGGTATATCCCCAGCGGCCGCTGACTTTATCAATGTCCACCGCTCATCGTCACACCTATCTGGGCTCAGGGTGTGCCTGATGGGCTAACTATCGAAGGCACCGACTCGCTGCTGCGCATTTGATCCTCTAGCCGACTAATACTGGCATTGACCTGACGCCGAAAGGCATTGATTGACTCGATCCACTCCTCATTGGAAGTAACACGCTGCTTCATGGCGGCTCTATCGAGGTTCGCCTTATTAACATTGTCTGCGAGTCGCTCCAGGTTTGCCTGAGCATCTTTAGCTGTTTTAGACAGTTGCTCGAGGTCGCCCGCAACACGCTGCAGTGTTGCGATATCGGCCTTAAGAGCCGTTAAATCATTGTTCATAGCGGCCACGGTTTTACTCTGACCGGCCAACAATGTTTGTAATTTACCCACATCGGTTTGGGTAGCCGCCGATGCTTTTTCGAGCTTGGCCAGTTTATTGTCCATTTCACGACGCCGCTGCTCGAGACGTCGCGTTTCCTTGTCGACCACATTGAGTTGCGCTCCAAGCGCTGCCGCCGACTTTTCAACACTCTCATCAGTATCTGAAAGCAAAGCTTCAAGGTCAGCTACCCGACCCGCTACCACAGCAGCTTCGGCTACGGATTTATCCGATATCTGCTGCAACTGCCAGGCCCAGGCACAGGCAACTGCTGCCACCACCAAAGCCACTGTCACTACCAATCGGGCCATCAACCCCATACCGGCCACGCCTGTCGTAGGTCGGCTACTTCTTCCAGGCACGGCATCTCGAGGTGCACTGGCAACGCCTTCATCCCGAGTTGCGGCAAACGAAGGTATTTTTGAATCTGGCAAATCATCACGCGCCATGTTGAAACTCTATCGTGTAAAGAGAGAGAGTATATCGCGACAACGACTTAGCTTCACCGGGAACACAAGATAGATTTCAGCGTTCCGCCGTCACTGACAATATTCTCCGGGACCACATAGCCCATAATCTTGAGTGCAACCGGATAGATATCGAGCTGATGCGCCGTATTCAGACGCCCTTTGCAGAAAGCTGGCCCTACACCTACCGCAAAGGCCGCCATGTCGGGATGATTGGCCGAGTAACCATGGGCACCCATCAAACGGTTGGCGCTAAGAGCAGACTGAGCAAAGAAATACGGCGGCCTAGCCCGCAAGGTGATTGCGGGTGCTGTTGTAGCTGTATGCCCACCATTGCGCAGGGCTTTATCGGCCGTGAATACCTCATAACGCCCTGCAGCCACGCTTTCCATTTTACCCATCAGGTCGGAAATATTGGTGGCGTTACTTCTTGGGTAGTACTTAACCCTCGCCTGATGGTGAAGCATTTGAAAACCCTCAGCGATCGGTAGCTGGTCAATAAATATTTCATAACCTGGGGCGATGGTCGTCATACCGTGATCTGACACCACCAACAAGTTGATGTCATTGCGCCCCAACTCATTAAAGCCTTTTCTCAGAGCCGCCACATGACGATCCACGTCAGCAATGGCCGCTCCTACCGCCTTACTCTGGGGACCATAGGCATGCCCGGCGACATCCACCGCAGAGAAATACAGCGTAATAAATTGTGGGCGTTTAGATTCTGGCAACTTCAACCAATTGAGCACCTGTTTTACACGTTTGTCATAGGGGACTGATTGCTCATAAGGAAAATAGTAGGTGGGCTGCGCTCCACTCCATCGGGCCTCTGATTCTGGCCAAAAGTAGGTGGCGGCAATACCGCCCTGTTCTTTCACCTGATTCCACAGGGGCTTGCCCTTTAACCAGCTAGGGTCATGCTGCCCGTCGCCCATGTGGTAACAGCTCTGACGCTGGGCGTCACAAAAATGATTGTCTTCGATGCCATGATCTGCAGGCTTCAAACCCGTAATCATAGAAATATGTGTAGGGAACGTGTTGGTGGGATAAACCGGCTCCAGGCGTTCAACTCGAAAGCCGTCCTGAGCAATCGATTGCAAGGCCGGCGCGGGAAACAGCTCGAGATAATCGTGGCGAAAACCATCGATGGACACCAGAACCAGAGTCCCAGAATAAGCCGGCTGGCTGGCCCAAAGCACTATCAACATGAACGCTAAACGGTACAAATCGCGTTAGACCCTCGACAACGGCTTTAAAGGTGACGGGGAAATAATAAACCCCATGAATACAATAATAATGCGGACCTTAGCGACCTTGGTAATACTTGTTTTGGGCATCTGCAAGCCCTAAAAAAAAAGCAGCCCAGAGGGCTGCTTTTTTCTGAACAACAATCGCTTAGACGTAGTTAAGCAAGCCAAAAATCACCAGCGCCAGAGCCAGCGAGCAATGAACAACGCCTACCACTGACTTCATTGGCCCTTGGCCGCCAAACAGCGCGTTAGCTTCAAGGAGCACAATTAACCCCATCGCTGCGTACAGTCCAGTATCTGTGCCGCCAAGCGCCAACTTGCCTGAACCTAGCATGCCTAACAGCATAGGACCCGACAGCAGCGTATTGGTGCGACTCGCAAGGCCAGCCTTGGCAGCCGCTGCAGGGCCATCACCTTCTTTCATACCCAATACAATCTGCTGCTTGGGCCAAATAATGAGCCAGACGTTCAAAAACATGAGCGTTCCAGCGAGAGCGCCCATCCAGATTGCTGGCATCGCAACACCAAAAGCGCCCAGTTTATGGAACAAGTAAGCGCCCGTTAAAAAGGTTATCAGCGCGCCCCATCGAAACCACCACAACGCTCTG
This sequence comes from uncultured Luminiphilus sp., assembly GCA_938091995.1. Lineage (GTDB taxonomy): Bacteria > Pseudomonadota > Gammaproteobacteria > Pseudomonadales > Halieaceae > Luminiphilus. The sequence goes on from CALKNZ010000030.1 coordinate 6,207, forward strand.
GGTGCCAACTTCGCCATCGCATCCGCCTTGGCCCCAGCTTCCGCTTCTTTGAAGTATTCGGTTTGAACAAAGTTGAAGTAATACAACATACCAATCCAAACAATACCGGCCAACACGTGGAAATAGTAGCCAAGGAAATGGAGTTCATTCATGGGTTGTTCTCCTTTTTGTTCATTGAAAAGCGGATCGAAAATGCCAAACCCTTGAGTCGGCGCTGGTTAATTATAGTGGCCACCGGCTAAAGTTGCTATGGGCAATCATCATATCTAGAAGAAGTCAGCTGGTGCTTTTTTAGGCAGCGCTGGCAAAGCGGATAGCTTTGAAGGCCCTTGCAGTAGGCCCCGACAGACTTTTAATCGACGAGTCGTAACTGACGCAGTCCAGTACCGTAGCAGTACTCCCCTATGATCAGCTAAATACCGGATAACCCATATAGATATGGATAAAGGCAATGGCGCCAAACGCGAGCACCGCCGCCAGCCCTGTTATCGCCTCTCGGCCTGCGGAAGTCTGCACCGATAATGCCGGCTTGCCATCTTGTTTATTAATAATCACGACGCTGATCACCGCCCAAGCCAATAAACCACCAAACAAGACCATGGATGCGCTATCACCATTGACGAGGAGATGGCCTATGGCCCAGCTTTTGATGGCCGTTAACTGCGGGTGGCGAATACTGCCCGTGATCCAGCTTTTACTGGCTGCTGCAACCATTAAGTAAATGGCCAGAAACATGAGCAAATTGTTAATACCCACCGCTTCTGGGCTGCGTCCCCAGTAATAAACACCCTGAGCATGGGCGTAACCGAGGTACATGAGCACCATGGAGGCCAGGATTGCAATGCTCATGATCCCTCGACCGGCGCCACCCATGGCAGCACGTGCATCGGGGGCCACGCGTTTGAATAAATGCGCAGCAGACCAGAGCAGTACACCAGCAACAAGCAGCAGCATAGGACCATCCTTAAATGTCTTAATAGGCTGGCAGCATAACTAAAAAATGGCGACGCTGTGAACAGCAAACCTATACACCGCACACCCTAAGAGGTCACACCAGCCCAAAAGTGGCAAAACAAGTCTATGGGGAGTACCTGTCCTGATCGGTTTGCAGTAAACCGGCCTATTGGGCACAGCTGGTCTGGGACGACTTGTTCAAAGCGCTTTAAAAAACCTAACATGAAGGCTTTAATCCTTGGGCCTGCGTGACTGTCTTGTCCTGCAATCAGCTTGAGGGCCCTGCAAAAACCTACCAGATCACTAGCCACAGGTTACTGGACACCGTCAGAGTCGTTTTGCTCGGGCATAAAAACCGGCCTAAGTCGGGTTTTTCGCAGCCTAAGGGATGCTTACATTATGCGGCCCATATCGGGCATCGCGGGCACACCAGCTTCGACCCTTTCGCACAGGCATAAAAAATCCGGCCTAAGCCGGGTTTTTAACAGCCTAAGGGATGCTTACATCATGCCGCCCAAATCGGGCATCGCAGCAGCACCAGCTTCGATCCTTTCGCACAGGCATAAAAAAACCCGGCCTAAGCCGGGTTTTTTAAGCCTAAGCAATGCTTACATCATGCCGCCCATGCCGCCCATGCCGCCCATATCGGGCATCGCAGGACCGCCAGCGTCTTCCTTGGGAGACTCGGCAATCATCACCTCTGTGGTGATCATGAGTCCGGCAACAGAGCCTGCCGCCTGAAGTGCTGTACGCGTTACTTTAGCGGGATCGAGAATACCCATGGCAATCATGTCGCCATATTCGCCCGTCGCCGCGTTGTAACCGACATTACCTTCAGCCTGACGCACCTTATCGAGTACAACCGAGGCCTCATCGCCGGCATTGGCAACGATCTGTCGCAGAGGACCTTCCATGGCACGCAGCGCAGCTGCAATACCAATGTTCTGGTCTTCATTGTCTCCAGTCAAACCTTCGATCTGGCCAATCGCTCGAACCAGAGCAACACCACCACCGGCGACAACGCCTTCTTCGACCGCTGCACGGGTTGCATGCAATGCATCTTCTACCCGGGCCTTTTTCTCTTTCATTTCGATCTCAGTCGCCGCACCCACCTTAATGACAGCAACACCGCCAGCGAGCTTAGCTACACGCTCTTGCAGCTTCTCGCGATCGTAGTCTGAGCTGGTATTTTCGATTTGAACACGAATCTCATTGACTCGGGCTTTAATGGCCTCGCCATCACCAGCGCCGTCGACAATGGTAGAGTTGTCCTTATCCATGGTAATACGCTTAGCTGTACCGAGATGCTCCAGAGATGCGTTCTCAAGATCAAGACCCACTTCCTCAGAAATTACAGTACCGCCGGTCAGGATCGCAATGTCTTGCAGCATCGCTTTGCGGCGATCGCCAAAACCCGGCGCCTTACAGGCAGCAACTTTAACGATTCCGCGCATGTTGTTAACCACCAGGGTCGCTAACGCTTCACCTTCAACGTCTTCAGCAACGATAACCAAAGGCTTGGAAGCCTTGGCGACCTGCTCAAGAACGGGCAGCAGCTCACGAATGTTGGAAATCTTTTTGTCTACCAGCAGGATGAAGGGGTCGTCGACCTCTGCCTGCATGTTTTCTTGATTGTTGATGAAGTAAGGAGACAGGTAACCGCGATCAAACTGCATGCCCTCTACCACGTCGAGTTCGTTCTCTAGACCCGAACCTTCCTCAACGGTGATAACGCCTTCCTTACCCACTTTTTCCATGGCTTCAGCAATAATTTGCCCTACAGATTCATCGCTATTGGCAGAGATCGTACCTACCTGAGCGATTGCCTTGTTATCTTCACAGGGCGTGCTCATGCCTTGAACGGCCACTACTGCAGCCGCAACTGCCTTGTCAATTCCCCGCTTAAGGTCCATAGGGTTCATGCCTGCGGCCACAGCTTTCAAGCCCTCGTTGACAATCGACTGCGCCAAAACTGTTGCTGTCGTGGTGCCGTCGCCCGCTGCATCAGAAGCTTGAGAAGCCACTTCCTTCAACATTTGAGCACCCATGTTCTCGAAGCGATCCTTGAGTTCGATTTCTTTAGCAACAGACACACCGTCTTTTGTGACGGTAGGCGCGCCAAATGATTTCTCAAGAATGACATTGCGGCCCTTTGGGCCCAAAGTTGCCTTTACGGCGTCGGCGAGTATGTTCACGCCATCAAGCATTTGCCTGCGGGCGGAATCGCCAAAATGTACGTCTTTAGCTGACATGTTTAATTCCTTTCTCTCAAATTCGGGTTTAGCGTTTTACTGAACAACGGCGAAGATTTCGCTCTCGGCCATGAGGATTAGCTCCTCACCGTCGATCTCGATCTTGTTGCTGCCGGCATATTGACCAAACACAACCTTGTCACCGACCTTTACAGCCAGGGCGCGTTGCTCACCGTTATCCAGCACTTTGCCGTCACCTACGGCGACAACTTCACCTTCATTGGGCTTTTCCTTGGCGGAACCGGGTAGCACGATGCCACCTGCACTGGTTGCCTCTTCTTCCTTGCGACGAATGACCACGCGGTCATACAGCGGACGGATGTTCATGGGTTGATCTCCACAAGTTGACGTATTGTTGGCTAGGGTCCAAATCGGACCTCAACCCTTTATGTGGGGGCTGAAGAAAGGATTTCAAGGGTGTTTTTAGCACTCTCACAAAAAGAGTGCTAAAAATCGAATGGTGATGGTCGAATTTAATTTTTTATCATTAAAAACAGTATGTTATGTAGCCTCCTAACACCACTGAAAGTCGAATTTGATGCACAAAAACCGAGCTTTGAGCCGAAATATGTGCTGAAACAGCCCTGTGCAGCGTAATTCTTTCGGGATTCTTGTGGCTTTGGTGTACCCAATAACGGCAATTTGAAGTGGCTGGCATCGCGTAGCATCCAATGCGTTACGCCTGATTGTCTAAAGCCCAATTGTCATCAAAAAAACAGCGCACTCAAACCAACGACGCCCCACCAAAATATGCGTCAGCTAATGCGCTCAGGCCGCACATACCATGCCCATAAAGCTAGTCTGCGATGAAATTTACAAAGCAGTTGAAGCCTATGCTCAGTGACTCGCGATGCAAGCCCTCTAACGACTTGCTCGGTAAACTCTCGGACATCGACGCACGAACATCCCTTTCGAGTTACTCAATGAAAGAACATGCCGCCCCGTCACAGGCCCAGGACTTCATGGGTCATATCTCGGATCGTCTCTCAGCTGGCTTGAAACGTTAGCTTGTTCAGCGTCCTGAGAGATATCTTCGTAAATCCCCTCCAAAACCTCAGAGGACTCGGGTTTAGCGCCATTAGCGTGCGCCGATGACGGTCCATACCAACTTGAGGCATCCGATTGGGATGCAACCCCTCCCATTACCAGTCGGGCGAGAAAACGTCGTAGCGGCCCGATGAGCACCACCACAGCGAAGAAATCAGAGAACAACCCGGGAATTATCAGGAGCAGTGCAGCCACGGCAACGGCTAAATCATCTAGAAACAGGCTTTGTTGTAACACACCACCTTGTTGTGCCTCTCGCAGCCGCAGCACACTCGCCGCTCCCACGCGCTTAAGCAACGCCCCACCCAGCATGAACATGGCCAAAACCCAAAGCAAAGGTACCATCGCACGGGTCTCAATACCCAGCTGAATAAGACTCAGTAGCTCGAGCCAAGGGTAGAAGAGCAGCAACAAACGCATTAAAGGTTCCTCTCGTTGACAGACCTCTTTTTCAAGAGATCTTCTTCAAAATGTGTTGTAAAAAAATAGTGCCTTGAAGGGTGCTTTTCAGCACCAGATTTTTCAGCATCCCCTTTTCAACTATTGGGATCGGGATTTTTGGCAACAGCCAACGGTTCAGGTGCCGGCGCCGAGATTGACTGAGACCACGGCGCAACCCAAAACAAGAGCAACATGCCCGGCAGGGCCAGTCCAGTACAGACAAAAAAGAATGGGACCCAGCCAGTGTGCTCAACAATAACGCCTGTCGTCGCATTGGCAAGGCTGCGCGGTAAAGCCGCTAGCGCCGTAAACAAGGCAAATTGTGTTGCCGCAAAGGTCTTACTGGACTCCCGGGCGATGAAAGCGGTGAAGGCTGCGGTACCCAAACCCACACCAAGGTATTCAAATCCAATCACTGCAGCGAGAATCCAGAGTATAGGCCCCACGCTCGCCAACCAAGCGTAGCCCAAAATGCTGGCCATTTGCACAGCGCCAAAAAGCCACAGCGCACGGTTGATACCTAGGCGAATCATGAGCACGCCACCCAAGAGCCCGCCAATAATCGCCGGCCAGAGAGCGGCATTTTTAGCCACCAAACCAATCTCGGTCTTGGAAAAACCCAGGTCCAGATAAAAGGGAGTTGAAAGTGCCGTGGCCATATTATCGCCCAGCTTGTAGAGCACCATGAAAGCGAGGGCGAGAATAAAACTCTGCCAACCACGGCGATGAACGTACTCTAAAAAGGGCTCGAGTACCGCCGTTTGCAAATTTGTTACGGGGCGTGTCTCCCTATTGGGTTCCCTGACACCCAGAGACAGCAGCACCCCGACCCCCATAAAAGCCGCGGTAATCCAAAACACTTGGGACCA
>CALKNZ010000031.1 GCA_938091995.1 uncultured Luminiphilus sp.
CCAGAAAACAACAGGTCAAGAAGCTGATTGTTTGTATCGGGACCACCGGGTTTTCGCAAAACCCCCAAGCCAAAGCCATGGTTGAATCTAAAAATCTCCGGCTCAGTTTGCAGCAATTCATCAAAAAACTTCCAAGCCCCAAAGTCTTTTATTCGGGCCATAACATCATGAAATAAAATAATGCCCCCTGGCCTGACCTTGGGGTACCAATTGGTGAAGTCTTCCTTAACCGCCTCGTAAGTATGCAAACCGTCGATATGCAGCAAATCCACTGAACCGTCACTAAAGTGCGCAAGTGCATCGTTGAAGTAGGTACGCATTAAATAGGCGATACCGCGATAGTGATCCCGTGCATAAGTTGCCACGTCGTTATAGATCGAGTCGTCGTATCCCTCGGTATGCGCATCACCCTCCCAACAATCAATGGCGTAAGCCACACCATCGATGTCGTGCTCTACCATAGCCTGACAGAACGTAAAAAATGACAGCCCGTTATAAACGCCTAGCTCAACAACCATCTTAGGAGAGAGTGCTTCAACCAAATCGTAAGCGAAGGGCAGATGATCTACCCACGTGCTAAAGACCATGCGTTTGGGTTCAAAGCGCTGAAGTGAAGAGGGAAAATAAATACGAGATTCCATTGAACTTAAATTCTATGCGGCACGGGACGAAGGTGCTGGCCACTCGTAACCTGCTCACTTTTTGGAACCGCTTCCTGGCTGGAAATTCTAATAAAGCGTGCCAACTGCGGGGGAATTTCTCCTAAAAAAATGGGATTTGTCTGCGGCGATTCAAAAGGCTTACCGCGTAGTTCTTCATATTGCTTTTGAAATTGAACAATCAGTGACTCTCTAGCCTTTCGATCAATACCGCCCGTCGTAACACCCGCGTGATACTGGTGAAATGTACCTTCACCCACCAATAAAACATGGGCAACATTGGGCAGCTCACAGGCGCGCCGATACAAGTCCAGATTCACTAACCCACCACCCATATGATTAAAACGCTCATCTAACCCCTTAAGCTGTGTCCATAGGTGCCGAGGCAAACTGAGACAATTGCTTTCACTGTGTGATCGAAATAACCCAGCAGCGCATGAACCACTGAAGCAGGCGACATCATATAAACCGTATCCATTTCTTGGCCAATCTATCGATGCCAGCAACTGAGACTCTGCGGCAACACCATATCCCTGCTCTACTGAACGTTGCTGTAACTGGCTTCCTAAGTGGTATCCAGGGACGCTAACAACAGAGTTGTGCTGCAAACGATGACCGCGCAATAGGTTCTTAATGAGACCCGGTGACACCATTCGCGCGCCATCAATCAAAAGCGCAGCGTGGCTACGCTGGCAAAGCTCTAGACCACGATTAGCGGCGAATACAGGGGTTGGATAAGCCTCATCACGCAGGTGGTAACTGAAATTCGCCGGTAATGATTTTACATAGTCACTGGGTAAGGTGTTCGGGGACTGGTTTTCCATAATGACAACGTCATAGTCATCTTCCGTGACACCTTGTTGGTATTCACTGGTTAGTGAGTATAGGGTTTTCTTTGCCTGTTCCGGCATATTGAAAACAACAACAACCAAGGCTACACCCGGCTTGGCAAAACCGTGACTCTTCGCAAGCCACTTTTTACGCATACTATTAAGCCAACGTTTTGCCATAAGTTCTACTCTGCTATTTTTTTTAGTTTTTTTAACAGCCCTGAAATACGCCAACCCAGACGATAGGAGTAATCGCCTGCTGCAGTACGCAAACTGGCGTCATAAAACTCGCCTTTTTTCTTCCCGTCATACAACCCATAGCTGACGAGTGCTGTTTTGAGTTTTTCGCTGAACAGTTCTGGCTCATCGTCAAAACACAGTATAGGAAATTGGCTTCGACAGTAATGTCTCCATAGCCTACGGTTATAACGGTACCAAAGGCTTAACCCGACCTCAACAGGCATACCACTGCGATTATTCAAGGACTGCGCCACATTCATTGGATGACGAAAAATACCGATAAAACGTAGCTCTGGAACAGCTTGAACCCATCCATCAAGCGTCAACAAGGTTCTTGGGTCTTTGAAAGCAAAACATTTTGATCCCATCGCTGGGGTTGCAAGCCGACGAGCTTCTTCAAGCTGCTCTGTCGACCATTGAATCTTGTGCCGGGGTTGATCCCATGCTGCACCATTGGACATAAGCACGGCATCGTTGAGATCTACTATTGCCTGATTTTCTCTGTTCCCCTTAAGGTTGTGAGGATTCCATGTGTGACGGTCCCCCAAATCAACGCCAGATTCTTCAAGTGATCCCGTCAGGCAACTTGTTCCCGATCGGTGCATGCCTAAAATACAGAGAACAGTAGGTTCTAGCCCCAACACGTTTTCACAAACCCTCGGCAGTCGTCTGCACCCTAGACGACATTAATTAACCGTATTTCGCCATCATGAACCATTTTCAGACAATGTTTTTGCCAAACCCGATTCATCATTCTTGTAATAACAACGTATCGCCAATCTGACTTTCAGCAATGTCCGCTTCACAAAAAGGGAAGCGCACCCAGCGTTTATCGGCATAAAGCTTGGTCTGGTCAGAGAAGTGAGGTGAAGCAGGGTCTGTTGATTGGGAAGGAACTAAGATCACATCCGCAATTGGACATTCTGACTCATCCCAAGTGACTGCCTGAATATAGCTATTACCCGACCCAGGGTTAACATACCCGCCCTCTGAAAGTCTCGCACTAATAGCGCCGTAAACACCCATCGTGCCCGAGCCACCGTGGATAGGTACATTTTCATTGTTACGCTCAAGGTACTGCACATCTGACCAGGGAGCATCGAGTGACACGCCCCTTGAGGTTAAGTCTGCCTCTGCCTTGAGCAAAACATCCGTCAACAGCGTTTGGTTAGAAGCTATTTCTAAATCGATACCCGAAGGAGTACTGAGGGGATTTGTAGCGTCGTAATCAACCTTCCAAAAAGTGTCGTTCGCGATTACCCCCTGAAATCCTCCGCCTATTCGCGAGCCTATCCCTTTCCAAAACTCGGTAAACACCTGAGCACCTTGGCTGTCTAGATCAACCCGACGATCCCATTGAGCCAGAACAGCGCATACAGTATTCAAATCATCGTTTTCAGTCGAGTCACAAAACTGCAGAACGTCGTTTAAAGTGACCTCCGCACCATATACGCGGTTGGCATACATAAGACCCTTAACCGTCTCCAAGTTAAATAATGGCGTATCACTAAGGCCATCGCTCGCGGCTTTTCGCTCTTCAACCATCAGATGCCCTATGCGCGTGCGCAGGAATTGCTGCTGACCCTCATATCCAACGGGCCCCATGATCGTGGGAAAACCCTCAATCGGCTGCTGGGCATTGCTTAACCAGTAACTGTTGTTGCTATTGCCAACATAGTCGCGAGTGCGTAGCTGCGGCAATTGGCTAGCACCATAAAGATTGCTCCCTTCCGGAGCTTCAGGGTCATCCCCCCACTCACACTCAGATACCGAACCGTCCAGTGAAATGATTACATTGGTTGTCGCGTCAGCCAACAGTGGCCCGATAATGCCGTTAACACAGCTGTCAAGCTGAGCTTGGGAAATGAAGGGGATAGCCGATAACTCCCCATAAAAAACCTCTCCATTACGATCAGCTGCGATCTCATGAAATACTGGATTACCAATGCTGGCAAGTGCATCAATATATGCGGACAAGTCAGCAGCTTTTCCTTTATTGATCCACTGTTCTATGCCGCGAATGCCAGTAAGAAGATTTGCGTCTCTAAAAGCCAGCACAGAACCATTAAACATTGGCCAGCCATCGAGAAACTCAGACACTCCCTTCAAATTTACTACAGGTCCGAAATGGGATTCGTAGAAGGTAAAACTGCGCTGTTCGAGGGTGCCATCAGCCAGCAAAACGTCGATAGTCACTTCGACTGGCGTGATCTCTCGCATTTCTTCTTCGTATTGATACTCGAGTGGGTTTTCGGGGTTGAGCTTAAGCTCATAGAGACTAAAGCGATTGGCCAGCGACACGGTGTGCGTCCATGCCACGTCTTTGTTGAAGCCTATCCCAATAAAGGGAAAGCCATGCAGCGCAGCACCTGCCACGTCGTACTCCCCGGGCAAAGTGAGGTGCACTTGATACCAAGCGCCAGCTCCAAACCAAGGCTGATGAGGATTACCCAACAGTATGGCACCGCCGTCTTGCGTACTCTCGCTGCCTACAGCAAGAGCATTGCTACCCCGGTCAAGATTCTGCAGACTGCCAACTGCAGCCGATACATTATCAGAAAAAGTTGAGAGCTGAGCTTCATTTAAGCTACCCGTCGCACCCTCTTCCTCAGGTCCCTCAACGGATAGCAACGCATTGCGAAAAGTCCCATTGTCAGAGCTGCCTCGCAAAGCTTCCCGTCGCATGTGCTTAAAAAGGTCAATCGTAGTCACGTCGAAAAGCCATTGGGCGTCTCGACAGCCATAATCGCCCTCAGCCAAATTTTCGTCCCCGGTTTCTTCACGATACCGGTTCATACCGCGGGCAAAGCCCTCGGCAAGATCACGACTAAACTGTGGGAGTTGGTCAACGAAACGCTCTTCGAACTCGGCGTCATCACCATTTAAGTAACGGAATAAAAAATCTGAACCCGTATTCCCTTCTGCTTCGCCCAGTAGCTCAGCGGAGCGACCACTGGCATACACCATTTCTTTCATTGTGACGCAGTAGTTATCTTGAGAATAAGCGTAACCAAACCCGTACCCCAAGCTCTTCCAATCATCAGCCTTCACATGAGGAATACCGTACTCAGTGCGCTTTATTTCGGCACTGAGTTCATAGGTTGGCTCAGGTGGCTGAGGTGGCTCGGGCGTTGGTGGCGCACTATTGTTGGATGAGTCGCTGCAAGCAACGCATAACAGGGCCAATGCTGTGAAGATGCTTTTTCTCATTATATTTCGCTCTTGGTTTATCTTTTTTTTAAAGCTAGCCAGCCTGCGGTAGGAAAGCAAGTTATCGAGGCAATTAAACCACAACAGTCAAAAATAACTTGACATAGATTATTTTTATTACAAGGCAGTGATGTATTTTCAGTGCAGCGACAGAGCTGCTTAAAAAACTAAAGCAGTAGCCAGAACGACTGTCTACAAGAAATATCAGTCCAGCCAGGGTGTTACCACTAAAACAGTAAATGAAATAGTGAGGGGTCCTTCGTCAGCTCAAGCAAGTGTTGCTCGTGGTCATTTTCATAAACGAGGGAGCCGCATAAGTTCCACAAACATGGAGTAGGCCGGCCTGACTCTTTAAAAGCCTCTACGGTTGGGCCACCGCCATGCACCAGGTCTCGGGCAAGGCTAGGGCTCAACGCGCCA
>CALKNZ010000032.1 GCA_938091995.1 uncultured Luminiphilus sp.
CTCTCGCTGCGCCTCTTCAGACATGAGTGCGATTTGGAAGGCATGAACGGCAATGATGCCGCTCGCCCATGCGGTGCTCATGTCTGCCTCGGCAATTCGTATCTGTTCGCGGAAAAACTCCTGAGGTCGCTGTTCTTGGCCGCCCCATTTTTTGGGCAGCATCATCGTATAGAAGCCGCAATCCTTTAGAGCCTGAACGACCTCCGAACTCATTTTGCGGTTGCCGCGCTGCTCGTCTGATCTGTTCTCGATGAGCTCGAGGACCTGATCGGTTACGACGGGTTGATGGCTGCTCATGCGTTTCCCCTGTTTTTAATTGATTGACCCCATCGGGTCGACCACAACTCACTTATCTCGCACCCATCCTTGCAAAGCCGATGCGAACCTTCATCACCCGTATGTGGTAACCCAATATCCAATTGAGGGGTTAGTCCGTATGGATAGTCCGTATGAACACTTAGTCTTCTTGACCCACGCTGAAGTCGTGTCCCCAAAAGCTGGCCACAGTACTTTCGAAGACCTGATAGTCGCTCCAGTTGCTCACTGTTCGGCCTTCGGCACCAATCTCAACATCAAAGCCAGAGGGGCTGCGCATGTAAAAAGACACCATGTGGTCATTGGCGTGTCGACCGAGAGTGCCGGTAAGTTTTACCTCGGCAGCGATTCTTCTGTCGTTGCAACGTCCGACTTCATCCACGTCGTTAACCTCGAGCATCATGTGCACACAGCCGGCAGGCATGGGCATTTCAAACAGTCCCAAGCTGTGATGACGTTGATTGCAATGCATAAACCACAGGCGTGTAACGGGCTCATCTGGGTCTGGAGTGAAGCGCAGCTTCATGAGGTCGGAAAGACCAAAACCCAAAACATCTGATAGAAAAGCTACGGTTTCATCAAAGTTGGGTGCGGGTAGCACAATGTGTCCCATGCCTTGCTCCCCAGTGACAAAATGTTGTACGCCGGTTGCGGAGTTGAACTTTCGAAAATCCGAGACCACACCCCAAAACGCTTCGTGTTGATTGCCTGATGGATCTTTAAAAGACAGGACGTTTTGTACGCGCCGACGACTAATGAGCGCCGTGTCACCCCAGGTAAAATCTACCCCGGCATGGGCTAACGCATCGGCTACCTCTTGCAAACCCTCGGCTGAATTTGTCTCCCAGCCACACACCTGCAGGGTCTCGACGTCCCCTGGGGTTACAAATAAGCGGTACGGATGGTCATCCATTTTAAAGTACGCTTCGTCGGGTTGAGCGTCACAGCGTTCGCTGACATCCTCAAGTCCCATTACGTTACAGGCGAACTCTCGCCAGGCCTCGGTCTGTAGGCTGCTAACCCCGATGTACCCTAAACTTTTAATCGCCATGCCAGTAAGCTCCTGTCATCCCTTAAAGAGATTCAATTGTTTTCGAAGTTCAGTTTTCAACACTTTGCCTGTTGCATTGAGGGGTAGGCTTTCTACCCAAAAAACTTCCCTGGGGACTTTATAGTTGGCCATAACCCCGCGACACCAACCAATAATTTCTTGATCCCCAGGCGGATGTGGGTTTTTGGAAATCAGAAATGCAGCGCCAACCTCGCCCATTCGTGTATCTGGCGCACCAATCACAGCAGCTTGAGCAACACTAGGGTGCTGGCACAGTTGCTGTTCAATCTCCGCGGGGTAGCAGTTGAAGCCACCCGAGATATACATGTCTTTTAGCCGGTCAGTAATATGCAGGTTGCCAGCAGCATCTAGGAAGCCAATATCTCCTGTATGCAGCCATCCCTGAGGATCAATAGTTTCTGCTGTCGCTGCCGGGTTTTCAAAATAACTGCGCATGACATTGTAGCCTTTCACTACAATCTCTCCGGGTTCCATAGCTGGCAACACGTTGCCTTGGCTATCAAAAATCGCGACGTCGATATTGGGAATGCTCCGCCCAGAGGTGGTTGCAATGGTATGCGCATCGTCACCCCGCCGACACATCGTTACTAGACCACAGGTCTCTGAGAGTCCGTAGGCCGTTATGACTGTTTCAAGTCCCAGCTTTTGCCACATGTCCTCAATGAGCTGTGTCGGAATCACTGCTGCACCGGTGGTTGCTTTGCTCAACGTGCTTATCTTTTTGCGATCGAAATCTTTGTGGTCTAAAAGGGACTGGAACAGTGTCGGTGGGCCCGGCATGACGTTGATTCGATGGGTCTCAATTTGCGCCATTACGGTGGGTACATCAAATACCGCAAGGGGGTAGGCGGTCGCACCTGCGATCATAGTGGCGAGCCAGCCTGCTTTGTAGCCGAAGCTGTGAAAAAATGGATTGATGATGAGGTAGCGATCGCTGGGTTCTAAACCCAGGATGTCAACAAAAGCCGTAAAAGCCTGCAGATTTTGCCCATGGTCGGTCACAACGCCTTTAGCCAGTCCCGTGGTCCCTGATGTAAACAAAATATCTGAAACGGTGTCTTCTCTGACGTGGGTTGCGGCCGCTAGCAGAGCATCATGGCCTTGTTCAGTGGCCAAAAAACCTCGCCCCTCTTCGAGGACACTGGAAAACTGGTCAGATTGAGAGTGCACCGTCATGGTGATGGTGGTGATCAGGTGGGGCAACGGGAAAGATTGTAGCTGCGCCGGATAATTAACGTCGAGGAACTCAGCCACGCTAAAAAGAAATCGAGAGCCGCTGCGCTGCAGAATATCGGCCGCCTCAGCGCCTTTATAGCGGGTGTTAAGCGTGACCACCGTGGCCCCCATTATTTGAGCCCCTAAAGCCGCAACAATCCACTGGTAGCAATTCGGCGCCCATAACGCCACGCGGTCACCTGGTTGGCAGCCTTGGGAAAGCAACCAAGCTGCTAATGCGTTTCCTTGGTCTTGAGTTTGTTGATAGGTGAGCGTTACACCCCCGTCAATAATGAAAGGTCTGTCGGGTGTGGTGGCGGCTCGACTCGCCAAAAGTTCCGGGATGGTCCCGGGCAATTGATTGAGTTCAGTCGTCATTAATGACTCCGAATCTTTGAATGCAGTTTCCAGACGACACGCTAAAGGGCTGTTTAACCCCTGTCATAGTCTCAATGGGGGATGATACCGATTGAGGTGGATTTGATACTAAATTCTCAGTATTTCTCTCATATAGGAAGCTTGTCATGGACAAACTGGTGTCAGCCAGCGAAGCCGTGTCTGTGATCGAAGATGGCATGACGGTGGGGATTGGAGGCTGGGGCCCGCGCCGTAAGCCCATGGCGCTAGTCCGGGAGCTGCTTCGATCGCAGGTTAAAGATCTCACGGTAATTGCCTACGGGGGGGCCGATGTGGGGCTCTTGTGTGCGGCGGGTAAAGTGCGCAAAGTCATTTTTGCCTTCGTGTCGCTCGATTTTATGCCCTTGGAACCTGCCTTTAGAAAAGCTCGGGAAGCGGGTGCTATCGATGTCATGGAAATCGATGAGGGTATGCTGCTACTGGGGCTCCGCGCGGGTGCATGGGGTTGCCCCTTCATTCCCACTCGTATTGGATTGGGCACTGATGTACTCAAAAACGCGCCGGATTTGGCGCTAGTTGACAGCCCCTACGATGGCAAGGAATGGGTGGCAATGCCAGCGCTAAAGCCTGATGTCTCCTTGGTGCATGCAACACGGGCTGATGTCCGCGGGGTCTGTGAGATTGCCAGCCCCGATCACTACATGGATGACCTCTTTGTTCGTGCGGCAGAGCACGTGATTGTATCGGTTGATGAGATGGTGTCCTCTGATTATTTTTACGATGCCGAAGTCGCCAGGCGGGTGTTCTGGGAGCGAAACTGCACCCACTCGGTCGTACACATACCGGGTGGCGCGCACCCGAGCTCGAGTGACCCTCTGCACGGTTTTGATGTGAAGCACTTTAAACAATACGGAGAGTTGTTAAACGAGGGCGGCTATAACGCCTGGGCTGACGCCTTTTTAGGTGATAGTGAACCGTCCTACCAAAGCGCTGTGGGCGGTTTAGAGGCCATCCAATCGCTACCACTTCCCGTCTACTGAGGTTCGGTCTTATGCGCTTTTCTTTAGCTGAATTAATGGTCTGCGCCGCCAGTCGTATTTTTGACGATGAGGGTGAGGTGCTTGTCACCGGTATCGGTTTACTGCCTAGATTAGCCGCCAGTTTGGCAATGCGCGCGTCGAATACCGACCTCTTGATGACCGACAGCCAATCCTTTGTTTTATCTCAGCCCAATCCTGTGAGTGGCCTCGAAAGTCATGAAGGTCAGGCTAACGAAAATTGGATGGGTTTTGCGCGTATTTTTGACAACGTCTGGAGCGGTCGTCGTCACGCTCTGGTAGGTCCATCGCAGATTGACCGTTTTGGTCAAAGTAATATCTCGGCCTTGGGTGGCAGCCATCAGTCACCAAAAGTGCAGTTGCTCGGTGTGCGTGGTTTTCCCGGCAATTCAATATCACATGCCAACTCGTTTTTTGTGCCCAGTCACAGTCGCCGGGTTTTTGTTGAGGGTGAGTGTGACGTGGTGTGCTCTGTGGGATACAACAACGACCGCTTGCCCCGTGGTTACAGTTTCGCGGACATTGACGTTAGAAGCATTATTACGAACTTATGCGTTCTCGATTTCAATGGTCCTGACAAACAGATGCGGGTGGTGAACTTACATCCTGGAGTGGGTTTGGAGGAGGTGCAGGATAATACGGGTTTTGATTTGGCCGTGGCTGCCGATATCACTGAAACTACCCTACCTTCTGACGATCAGCTCGAGATGTTGAACGAGTTAGATCCACTGAATGCGAGAGCTCGACAGCTTAAAAATAATCCTGCGGGTATCCGTCAGGCAGAGGAGGTTTAATCATGAGCCAAGACAGTGCGTCGAACGCCGAAGAACACGATATTGTGACCTACACGGCAGACAACGGCATAGCCTGGATTGCCATGAACAGGCCAAAGTACAACAACGCGCAGAATGGACGCATGACTTATGAGCTTGACGATGCATTCAAGCGTGCCGTCGCTGATGATGCGGTCAAAGTGATTGTGTTGCGGGGCGAGGGCAAGCATTTCTCTGCGGGCCACGATATTGGAACGCCCGGCCGTGATGTTCACCTCAGCCAAGATAGGGTTTCAATGTGGTATGACCATGCCAACAAGGAGGGCGGCGAGTTTCTGTATGTTCGAGAGGCGGAAGCTTATCTGGGTATGTGTCGTCGCTGGAGGGATATACCGAAACCCACTATTGCCGCAGTGCAGGGTGCATGTATTGCTGGGGGTCTTATGTTGGCCTGGATTTGCGATCTCATTGTGGCGACTGACGATGCGTATTTTTCAGATCCTGTTGTGCGTATGGGAATTCCCGGAGTGGAGTACTTTGCGCACCCCTACGAGCTGAATCCTCGAATTGCTAAAGAATTTTTATTCACGGGCAACAAGATGGGTGCCGAGCGCGCCTGGCAAATGGGTATGGTCAATCAGATCAGTAGTCGCGAAGCGCTTATCGATGACGTCACAGCGCTTGCTGAAAAAATTGCAGGGATGCCCCGTATGGGCCTCGCTTTAACAAAACAGGCCATTAATCACGTTGAAGATTTACAGGGCAAGCGATCGGGGATGGAGGCTGCTTTCGCCTGGCACCACTTCTCCCATGCGCATAATGACCTCGTATCAGGTGACAAGCTGGGTGGCTTCGATGCGAAAAGGATGGCGGCTGCCAACAAAGAGCAGGATAAAAGCTGAGTATGGATTTACGCTATACGCAAGAGCAAATTGCGTTCCGAGATGAGGTGCGTAGCTGGTTGGAAGCCAATGTTCCCAAAACGCCGTTACCGTCCTTTGATACCGCCGAAGGTTTTGAGGCGCACCGGGCATGGGAGCGCACATTAGCTCAGGGCAACTGGGGCATGGTGACCTGGCCAGAGGCCTTTGGTGGACGCGGTTGTGATTTACTGGAATGGCTGATTTTTGAGGAGGAATATTATCGGGCGGGGGCGCCGCTTCGCGTTAATCAAAATGGCATATTCTTGCTCGCTCCCACTCTCATGGAGTACGGCACCGAAGCACAAAAAGCGCGTTTTATTCCGGCAATGGCCAAGGGCGATGAAATCTGGGCTCAGGGTTGGTCGGAGCCCAATGCGGGGTCTGATATGGCGGCTATCCGCTGTCGCGCCGTGCGCGACGGCGATGACTTTGTAATCAGCGGGCAGAAAATTTGGTCTACCCGTGCTGTGTATGCGGATTGGGTATTTGGGCTATTTCGAACCGACCCAGCTTCAGAGCGTCACCACGGACTCTCCAAAATATTGGTCCCTTTAAATGCTGAAGGAATAACGGTAAGACCTATCCCACAGCTCAATGGTTTACCCGGTTTTGCAGAAATCTTTTTTGATGAGGTTCGTGTGCCCGCGTTTAACCTTTTAGGCGGTGAAGGCGAGGGCTGGCGCATTGCAATGGCTACAGCAGGTTTTGAGCGAGGTCTCATGCTGCGCAGTCCGGCGCGGTTTCAGCAAGCAGCCAAACGTCTTGTCGAGCTCTATCGGTCGCGCAGCAATGAGGTACTGGATCCGACAATAGAAGACGCAGTTCTGCGCTGTTACATGGATGCTGAGGCCTATGCCTTGTCGACGTATCAGACTGCTTCTTTGCTTTGTGGTGGCGGTAGTATTGGTCCGGAGGCGAGCTGCAACAAGATATTTTGGTCAGAGTTAGACCTTCTGATTCACGAAACGGCTATGAAACTGCTGGGTGCCCGTGCCGAAATAGAGCCTCAAACCGCTCAGGAATTTGTAGATTTAGGGACATGGTTAGACGGCTTTATGTTTGCTCAGTCCGGGCCAATTTACGCGGGCACTAATGAGATACAGCGCAATATCATCGCCGAGCGCATGCTAGGTATGCCTAGAAAATAGGATTTAAATACGATGAATTTCACTTTTACTGAAGATCAGCAGATGTTTGCCGAAGCCGCGCGTTCTGTTCTCACGGCAGAGGTGACTAGCGATCGCATTCGCGAGCGCTGGTCAACGGCATCAGGTTTAGATCGTTCTTTGCTCAAGCAGGTTCAAGAGCTGGGCCTCCCCGGGATGCTGGTACCCGAGGCTCTGGGCGGGCTAGGCTTGGGGCAGACGGACTTCGTGATGATGGCGCAAACCTGTGGTTATGTGGCTTGCCCTGAGCCCATTGTGGAACAAGTCATGGTAACGGCGCCGTTGTTAGTCGATGTCCTCGATAAGGGTTTAGGCGATGGTTCTGTGCAAACAGCGCTAGATGCCCTGCAAAGTGGGGCATTGGTTGCCACCGGACACCCCATCAATCCCTTTATCAATTTTGCCGAACAGGCCGAGTGGTTTTTACTGGGGCACGGTGAGGGTTTGTATCTGCTGCCTGCGAATGCAGTCACCGTTAAGCCCAGTAAAAGTGTCGACCCTTCGCGACGGATTGCCGAGGTAACCTTCGAAGCCACTGACGCGCATTGTCTGGCTAAGGGCGAGTCGGGAGCGGCACTCTGGCGTGCGACCTTAAATCGAGGAGCCTTAGCCACGGCCGCACAGCTCGTGGGTCTTGCTCAGGCGATGATTGATCAAAGCGTGCGCTACACGACTGACCGAGAGCAGTTTGGCAAGGCGGTCGGAGCCAATCAAGCCGTGAAGCATTTATTAGCTGATGTAGCGGTACAAATTGAATACGCGAAACCGGTTATTTACCGTGCGGCCTATACCGCAGAAATATCTCCAACCCGCGCTGATTTAGCCGTATCGCACGCCAAAGTAGCGGCCGCGCGTGCGGCGCTACTCGCAAGTCGGCACTGCCTGCAGGCGCATGGCGCTATGGGCTACACCTGGGAATGTGATCTGCAGATTTGGGTGAAGCGTGCCTGGGCCCTGGCGCGGGAATGGGGAGATGAAGGCTTCCATAAAAACCGCATTCACGAGTGGCTGCTGCGACCAAATGCCTTACTCGGTCCTGATCTGACCTTCGGCCGAGGTTCTATCACCGATTCAGTCGCCGCTTAAGGAGTACCGATATGAAACAAATGGCTGAAGCCTACATTGTCGACGCACTAAGAACACCGACTGGACGAAGACGCGGCTCTTTGGCTCAAATTCACGGTGCCGATCTTGGGGCTGTGGTCCTGAAAGCACTGGTTGAGCGTAACGGTATACCTGATGTTGATTATGATGACGTAATTTTTGGGTGCGTTGACACCGTCGGTCCTCTTGCGGGTGATATCGCCAGAACCTGCTGGCTCGCAGCGGGCCTCAGTGACGAGGTGCCGGGCACAACAATTGATCGTCAGTGCGGCTCATCTCAGCAATCGGTGCACTTTGCGGCTCAAGCGGTTATGTCGGGCACGATGGATGTGATTATTGCTGGAGGGGTGCAAACGATGAGCGCCATTCCTATTTCTTCAGCGATGCTGGCGGGTCAGCCCCTTGGCTTTAACGATCCTTTTAGTGGCAGTGAAGGCTGGGTATCAAGGTATGGCGATGGTCTGGTCACCCAGTTTCGATCTGCGCAGATGATTGCCGACAAATGGCAGTTGTCCCGAGAGGCGATGGAGGTCTTTTCACTAGAGTCTCACCACCGTGCACAAGCCGCTACCGACGCGGGATATTTTGATCGAGAGATCCTGCCCTATCAGGGTTTGACGGCCGATGAAACCATCCGGGATACCTCTTTAGAGGCGATGTCGCAGTTACAGCCGCTGCAGGAGGGTGGGACTATTACGGCCGCGGTCTCCAGCCAAACCTGTGATGGCGCATCCGCCGTATTGATCGTCTCTGAAGCAGCACTTAAACGCTATAACTTGGTGCCAAGAGCTCGTATCGCGCACATGACGGTGCGCGCCGACGATCCCATTTGGATGCTCACGGCGCCAATTCCAGCAACGGCACGGGCGATCGAACGATCGGGAATTGCGCTGCAGGATATCGATCTCGTCGAGATCAACGAGGCGTTTGCGCCGGTGCCCATGGCTTGGCTGGCGGAGACCGGCTATCCCCATACGCAAACGAACGTCAATGGCGGAGCCATCGCACTGGGGCATCCTTTAGGGGCTACGGGAACAAAATTAATGACAACCTTGCTTCACGAGATGGAGCGTCGACAAGTTCGATACGGGTTGCAAACCATGTGTGAAGGGGGTGGTCAGGCCAACGTCACCATCCTTGAGAGAGTTTAGGGATAACGGCTATGTCTGGGATATGTACGGGACGAGTGGTAATTGTTACCGGGGCGGGCGGCGGCTTAGGGGCGGCCCATGCACGGACTTTGGCTGCCGAGGGTGCCGCGGTACTGGTTAACGACATCAACCTTGAGGCTGCCGATACGGTGGTGGCGGAAATCATCGCAGCGGGCGGCCAAGCGGTCACCAACGCGTCTGATATTACTAACTATGAGAGTTCAGGCGAGGCGATTGAGCAGGCGCTAGCAACCTATGGTGATCTTCACGCAGTGGTGAACAACGCAGGTAACAACCGCGATCGTATGTTTGCGTCAATGAGCGAGGCCGACTGGGATGGGGTGATGGCAGTTCATTTAAAGGGTCATTTCTGTCTCGCTAGCCAGGCAGTCCAGTATTGGCGCCATCAAATTAAAGCGGGCAAAACGGTGAGTGGCCGTCTTGTGAATACGACATCCGGTGCCGGTTTGCAGGGTTCGATAGGACAGTCAAATTACGCAGCGGCGAAAGCCGGTATCGCCGCATTGACCCTCAATCAGGCAGCTGAACTTGGACGCTATGGGGTAACCGCCAATGCGATATGTCCGGTCGCCAGAACGGGTATGACGACTGCAGTTCCAGAAATGGCTGCGCGTATGGCGGCCCCAGAAGACGGCGGTTTTGACCATTTTGCACCAGAGAATGTCTCTTCGGTTGTTGCTTGGTTGTGTTCGTCTCTAAGCGACCACGTTTCGGGCAGAATTATAGAAGCCGAGGGCGGTCGAATTGCTATCGCTGACGGTTGGCGCAGTACGAAGGGCGTCGATCGGGGAGCGCGCTGGGCACCTCGAGATGTGGGAGAAGCGTTTGATGCCTTGTTAGAAACCGAAGTTCCGGCACAAAAGGTTTGGGGAACTTGAGGATTCAACTGTGAAATTTAGTTTTACAGACGAACAGTTAATGCTTAAAGATTCGGCCGAGGGCTTTCTTGCTGAGCACGCGGGCAGCGGTGTTGTGCGTCACGCTATGGTTTCTCAGTCGGGCATTGATGAAGCGCTATGGGACAAGATTTGTACCGAAATGTATTGGCAGGCGATTCTAGTTCCTGAGGCCTGGGGAGGCTTGGGGTTGGGCCTTGTTGAGAGCGTTATCGTCTTGGAACAGATAGGGCGTGTTCTCGCGCCGGTGCCTATAGCTGCGGGAGTGCAGAGTGTATTAGCACTGCGCACGGTGGCTCATCATGATCTTGCCCAAACCTTGCTAACAGAGCTGGCTCAGGGAAAGCTCGTCGCTCTGGCCCATACCGCGGCGCGGCCCCATTGGGGGGCAGCGGGTGTAGAGGTGGTCGCCACAGAGACTAATGATGGATTTATTCTAAACGGCGAAGCTCGTTTTGTGGCTTCAGGGCATTCAGCCGATGCGCTGCTGGTCGTTGCTCAGCTCGACGGCGATCTGGGCCTATTTCAAGTTACTCCAGATCAGGTTGGAGTCACCTTATCAAAAACCCCAACCATGGATCAGACTCGACCTATGGGTTTATTGCAGCTGTCGAAGGTCACTGTGGCAGCAGCACAGTGTCTTGCTCAGAGTTGGCGGCAGCACCTCGATGCAGTGCTTAATTTGAGTCGTATTTTGATTGGGGCAGAGCAAGTGGGTTGTGCTCAAGCGAGCCTCGATCAAAGTGTCGCCTATGTTAGCGAGCGGGTGCAATTTGGCAGAACTATTGCGTCTTACCAGGCCATTAAACACAAAGCGGCCGACATGATGCTTAAAGTTGAATCCTCGCGATCGTTACTGTACTACGCAGCCTGCGTCGGGGATGAGGCACTGCTGGGAACCGCCTCCGAAGAAGATCTCAGGGAGGCGGCGGCGATGCTCGCATCTTCTGCGGGCGATGCGGCATTTTTCTGTGCGGGCACGGGCATTCAATTGCACGGTGGTGTGGGCATCACCGAAGAATACGATATTCAGCTTTATTTCAAGCGAGCCCGGTCAATGGAAGCGTATCTGGGGCGTCCAGATCAACAGCGAGAGGTGCTTGCCACTATGCTGCTCGATGGAGATGACGGTCATGCAGCTTAGATTCACAGAGGCAGATGAGCGTTTTCGTGGCGAGGTTTCGGATTGGTTGTCAGATAATCTGGCGGGAGATTTTTCCTCAATTCGCCACCGTGGCGGTCCGGGTGATGAGCATGTCTTTGTCGAAGAGCGTAAAGCCTGGGAAAAGTGTTTGGCGGAAGGGGGTTGGACCTGTATTGGTTGGCCCGAAGCTTGGGGCGGCAAAGACGCTACGATTGAACAACAAGTTATTTTCAACGAAGAGTATGCTCGGGCGGGGGGGCCTGGCCGTGTCGGCCATATTGGTGAAACCCTGACAGGGCCGACCTTATTGGCCTTTGGCTCAGAAGCGCAAAAGCAGCGCTATCTTCCGGGCATTAGGGCGGGGAAGGAGCTGTGGTGTCAGGGCTACTCAGAGCCCGGTGCAGGCTCAGATTTATCCGCAGTGCGTACCCGCGCTATCTTGGATGAAAGCACGCAGAGTTGGCGTATTACCGGCCAGAAAGTTTGGACTTCTCTGGCTCACGAATCTGATTTTGTGTTCGTGCTTGCTCGCACTGATCCTGCGCAAAAGGCGCATAAGGGGTTGGGTTTTTTCCTGGTACCTATGAATCAGCCCGGTGTGACGATTCGACCTATCACCCAGCTAACCGGCACCGCAGAGTTTAATGAAGTGTTTTTTGATGAGGCCATTTGCGGCAAAGATGACATTGTGGGTGAGCCGGGAGCAGGCTGGAAGGTGGCTATGGGGCTGCTGGGTTTTGAGCGGGGCGTCTCGACATTAGGTCAGCAGATGCTGTTTCAGACTGAGCTCGACGAGGTCATACGTATTGCTCGAGAAAACGGCTCGAGTAAAAACCCCGCTCTGCGCCAACGTATTGCTGAAGCCCATATTGGCCTTAGGACACTCCGCTACAACAGTCTTCGTATGCTATCGGGCGGTGACGATGGCAGTCTCAGCAGAGAAGCCATGATCTATAAGTTATGTTGGTCAAGCTGGCACCGTAACCTTGGTAAGTTGGCGATGGACGTGCTGGGTCCCGAAGCGGAACTTTTAGAGTCTGAACCCTATAATCTGGGGCGGCTGCAGTCTTTATTTCTATTTACACGAGCCGACACCATTTACGGTGGTACCAATCAAATTCAGCGCAATATCATTGCCGAGCGCGCTCTGGGTATGCCCAGAGAGCCGCGGGGCGAGTCCTAGGAGAGTACCTATGAGCGCAACTATTCCCCCCTATGTTTCGGGACATCAACTGTTGGCGGATAAAGCCGTGCTCATTACTGCAGCAGCGGGTGCTGGCATTGGCTTTTCTGCGGCTCAGCGTGCGGTTGAGGAGGGGGCCCGTGCTGTTGTTATCAGTGACGTTCATGAAGGCCGGCTCTTAGACGCCACATCGCGCTTGCAGGCTCTCAGCAGTGAGGTCGCTGTTCATGGTTTTCTCGCCGATGTTACCGATGAAGATGCGGTGCAAAATCTCGTGACATCAGCGGAACAAGTGACCAGTGGTGTTGACGTGCTCATCAATAATGCGGGTTTAGGCGGTACTAAAAATCTTGTTGATATGACCGATGAAGAATGGCATCGGGTTATTGATATTACTTTGACCGGAACGATGCGAATGACTCGCGCTATGTTAAGGGTTATGCAGCCTCGGCAGGCAGGGGTCATTGTTAACAACGCGTCGGTATTGGGTTGGCGCGCCCAGAAAGAGCAGTGTCATTACGCCGCAGCTAAAGCAGGGGTTATGGCTCTGACTCGATGTGCCGCCATGGAAGCCGCAGAGTTCGGTGTACGAATTAACGCGGTTTCTCCCAGTATTGCGATGCACGATTTTCTGCGTAAAACCACGCCACCTGAGCTGCTACAAGAGTTGGCATCAAAAGAGGCCTTTGGACGTGCCGCGGAAGTTTGGGAGGTCGCCAATGTCATGATGTTCCTGGCGTCTGATTATGCGAGTTATATGACGGGTGAAGTCGTCTCGGTTTCGAGCCAGCACGCCTGAAATTCTGATCTGGGTGTAGCGGTAGTCGCGAAGAACAGTGGAGAGAGCGAAAATGAGTGAAGCCAAGTGGGACCGAGAGGTCGACGTCCTTGTTGTAGGCACCGGTAATGGCGCGCTAACCGCAGCCCTGTGTAATTGGGAGATGGGCAGCCGTGATGTGTTGATTATTGAAAAGACCGACAAAGTTGGGGGAACCAGTGCGACCTCAGGAGGGGGTATTTGGGTTCCTGATAATCACTATGCAAAGGCCTGTGGGGCCGACGACTCAGCAGAAGATGCCAAAAAATATTTGATGGGTACGCTGTTCGGCGAGGACGTACCTGAGGAAATGATTGATATCTACATAGAGCAATCGCCCAAAATGCTAAAATTTTTGGCGGAGCGGACCGACGTGGTTTATGAGTCACTGGAGCATTACCCCGACTACTACACCAATTACGAAGGGGCTCGCTCCGGGCATAGATCACTAGAGCCTAAGCCAATTGACATGTCGGAGTTGGGGGATGACTGGAAAAACTTGCGTTGGACCCATCATATGATGCGCATGTTCAGTCGCATTCACTTTACACAAGTCGAAGCCCACACCATCATGACCCAAGCTCCGGGTTGGAAGTCGTTGCTGACGAAAATGATACTGGGCTATGTGACTGATATTGGCTGGCGGTTTCGGACGTCAATAGATCGACGTTTGTGCACCGGCTCCGCAGGTATTGCCCGGCTTTATTTGTCAGTTAAAAAGCGCGCCATTCCGCTGCTATTCAATACGCGAATGACCTCCCTCGTCGAAGAAGCCGGCCGTGTGACTGGTGTGATCGTAGAGCAGGGCGGTCAGACCCTGCGCATTGGTACAAGAAAAGGCGTTGTGCTAGGTGCCGGCGGGTT
This sequence comes from uncultured Luminiphilus sp., assembly GCA_938091995.1. Taxonomy (GTDB): domain Bacteria; phylum Pseudomonadota; class Gammaproteobacteria; order Pseudomonadales; family Halieaceae; genus Luminiphilus. The sequence goes on from CALKNZ010000032.1 coordinate 14,060, forward strand.
TGAAAAAAACCAGGCGCTGCGTGAGCAATATTTACCAGCACCCACCAATACCCAGTGGAGTGCCGGTAATCCGGGGAACGAGGGCGACGCCTTGCTAGCAGGACTCGCCTTAGGTGCGAAGACCCGGCTGATGAAAGATGCATGGTGGACAACAACCCTCTGCGTTCCCGATGAACCGACACCCAGACTGGCAATAATGGAGAAATCTTTTCCGGGTTCCTGTGTCGTCAATCGCGCAGGGGAGCGGTTCGCTAACGAGTCTCAAAACTACATGGCCTTTCAGAAGGACCTTTTTGCGACCCATAGCGATGACAGCCCAAACGCGCCGGCATGGCATATTTTTGATGCGCGCTTCCGACGCAATTTTATGGTGGGACCCTTGATGACCGCCGCGATGAAGCCAGACTGGCAAATTCCAAAATCCTGGTTTGAGACGGGTTTTGTTGCGAAAGCGGGTTCAATACGTGAACTCGCCGAGCAGGTTGGCATTGATGCTCAAGGTCTTGAAACAACGATATCTAAAATGAATCGCTATGCTGAGACAGGTATTGATGAGGATTTTCATCGCGGTGAATCGGCCTATGATCGCTACTACGCCGACCCCAACATAAAGCCAAACCCCTGCTTGGCGAGTATTGATGAGGGCCCCTTTTACGCTATGCGCATTGAAGCGGGAGACTTCGGTACTTTGGGTGGTCTCGATACGGATGTGCACGGCCGAGTCAAGCTTGAGGCTGGAGGTGTGCTCGAGGGATTGTTTGCGGTGGGTAACTGTTCTGCAGCGATATTGCCAACGTATCCGGGGCCGGGCGCAACCCTAGGTCCCGCTATGACTATGGCGTATCAGAGCGCAAAGTTAATCAACGGTATTGAGGGTTAATACTATGGCACTGGATTTAGAAGCCATTGAACTGATTAAACAGCTGAAAGCACGTTACTTTCGCTTTTTGGATACCCGAAATATCGAAGGCTTGCAGAGTGTTTTTACCGAGGATGCTACAGCTACATTCAAAGGTGCGGATTATGATTTTGACCTCAGTGGCTGGCCCGCTTTAGAGGCCTTTTATCGAAAGTCATTTAGCGCTGACGCCTTTGGCATGCACAACGGCCATCATCCTGAAATAGAAGTTGCTGGAGATCAGGCTACGGGGATTTGGTATTTGCAGGACATCTTTGTACAACTCAAGCATGACATCACGGTGATGGGGAGCGCACTTTATGAGGATGCCTATCGTCGAGACAATGGCGTTTGGCGAATTGCAAGCACCGGTTATGTGCGGCTTTGGGAAGAGCACCATACTCGCGGCGACCAGGTGAAGCTTAGGGTCAAGCCTATTCCCGATCCCTAGGGGTGCCCCAGTTTTATTTGGGCAGGAGGTTCTTAGGCAAGACATCGCTCGGGATCAATTCGTCCGGAACCGTCGGTCCCGGAGGTTTTCTCTGATTGATTTTGCTGGCTTCCTTGGTTCAGCCCATGAGATCTGCGCACAGGCTCCCGTGACGAAGTCCTAGCGTTGTTGCATTCATGGGTGGACTGTCCAGACCCTCTAAGCCACTCCTATTCAACTTAATACGGTTGGCCATCAACGAATAAAAAGACGAAAGCAGCGATGAGTATCAAATCCAAAGGGAAGCAGAGCGCCGATCTAATTCCCTGTGATGGTAGCGCTAGTCAGTTACTGCAGTATCGGCGGTAGTTCTTTAGCCAATGCCATGCGTTCCTTAACCGCTGCACCGGTCAGAGCAAACCCTAAGAGTTGACCCTCTGGACTGTGAAAGAGGCCCTTAATATCAGATCCTTCACCGGAGAGGGTCCAACTCCCCTCGGCGTCTTTCGCTACCGGAGACACACACACTGGGCACGCAGGGGTTTTGATGGTTACCGGCATGGCGGGATAGCTGACCTCGGTTGGGTTGCCCGATAAAGTCGCGGCTAACGCCCGAGCTGCGGCGAGTAACGGCGCAACGTAGACCAGTACATGCCCTGCGACTTCAGCACAATCGCCTAGAGCGTAAATACCGGGAGTGCTGGTCTCTAAAAAGCGGTTGGTCTTTATACCTCTACCGATTTCCAGACCGGCCGCAGCGGCCAGTTGGGTGCGCGGTCTTACCCCGACAGCCGACAGCACGGCATCGGCTTCAATGTGCTCGCCATTATTAAGAAGCACCTGATACCCATTAGAGGATCGATTCACTTCTGTAGCCAGTGGGCCAAAGTGGAAGCGTGCCCCCTTGGCTTCCAGTGCGGCTTGAACAGCACGCCCTGCGGGTTCAGGCAGTAAAGTGGGCAGACACCAACTCATAGGATCGACGGCCTCTACCTCGAAGCCTCCGTTGAGCAAATCATTGGTGAATTCGCAGCCAATGAGGCCAGCGCCAATAACCGCAATTTTTCGCGCTCCTTTTGCTTCGAGAGTGTCGCGAAAGCGTCGGTAATCATCGAGGTCATTGACCCCCATCACCTCGTCCGCAGCATTGCCTGCCATCGGTGGGCGAATAAGCTCAGCGCCAAGGGTGAGGACAAGCTCTGAATAGGCGATTGTCTCGCCGCCCTCCAAAAGCAGCAGCTTTCCCTCGGCGTCGATACTGTCTACGGTCTTTCGAGTCAATAAGGTAATACCCAGTTGTTCGGCCATGGCAGCGGGGGTTTGGGCGGCCAGTTTTTCAGCAGATAGATTTTTGGTGTAGCCGGTCGAAATCATCGGCTTCGAATAACTTTCTCCGCCATCGCGGGTTATAAGAGTAATGGCGACTTCAGAATCGAATTTGCGTAGTCCACTAACGAGGCCATAGCCCGCCAAACCTGATCCGACAATAACCACGTGACGCGCACTTGTTGTTGAGCTATCTGGGGCCGTATTGGCATCAGCCTCTTCAGTCGTTTCATCCTCTGAGCCGGGAATAAGCTCAAAGTCAGCTTTTCCAACTCCGCAATCGGGGCACAGCCAGTCGTCAGGAACATCTGACCATTTAGTGCCCGCGGGTATGCCGTCTTCGGGCCATCCGTCTTTCTCATCGTAAATGAGGCCGCAAACGATGCATTCCCAGCGTGCCATAAGTGCTCCTACTTAAACGTATCAGTTAGCGACCAATTGTTGCCAGTTTGATCACCCGCGTCATGGCTTTGATGGATTAAAAACCCATTCAAGCTGGACGCTTTGTTGTCATTGAGTTTAGCCTCAATCAATAAGGTTTCAGTCGATGCAGCGTTGTGTTCGGCTTATCGCCAAAAACACAACACAACTCGAGTCCTGTGTGCGGGTCGGTTTGAGCTTGAAGCGTCGCGTTAAATTTACCGCCGTGCACAGGCTGCGCAGTATTACCGATCAACCATCCCGGGTCAGTAAAATATTTGCGTCCTTAGTCGGTCTCTCGAAATAGCTCCCGGCCAATAAGCATCCGTCTGATTTCGGAGGTGCCGGCACCAATTTCATAAAGTTTGGCGTCACGTAATAATCGCCCGGTCGGATAATCGTTGATGTAGCCGTTGCCGCCAAGTAATTGAATGGCATCCAGAGCACATTTGGTCGCCATTTCCGCGGTATAAAGAATGACTGCTGCCGCATCTTTTCGGCTATCCTCGCCGCGATCAAGGGCACGACAAACGGCATAAAGAAGCGATCGACTTGCAGCGGTTAGGCTGTACATATCGGCGAGCTTGCCTTGAACCAGCTGGAACTCACCGATGGGCTGGTCAAACTGTTTACGCTCATGTACGTAGGGTACGCACACGTCTAGGCAGGCCTGCATAATGCCAACAGGCCCCCCCGATAATACCGCGCGCTCGTAGTCTAAGCCCGACATGAGCACCGCAACGCCCTGATTCAGTTGGCCCAGCATATTCTCTGCGGGCACCACGCAATCTTGAAAGACCAGCTCGCAGGTATTCGAACCTCGCATGCCCAGTTTGTCGAGCTTTTGAGCCCGAGAAAACCCAGGGCTGTCGCGCTCGACAATAAACGCGGTAATACCTCGACTCCCTGCATCGGGTTCCGTTTTGGCATAGATGACATAAACATGAGCATCAGGCCCGTTGGTAATCCAAAATTTATTGCCGTTAAGGACAAATTTGTCACCTTTTCTGTCAGCGCGTAAACGCATGCTAACAACGTCTGATCCTGCACTGGGCTCGGACATGGCCAATGCGCCAATGTGCTCCCCCGAGCACAACTTTGGCAGGTATTGTTCCCGCTGAGCTGGTGTTCCGTTTTTCTGGATTTGATTCAGGCAAAGGTTTGAGTGCGCACCGTAGGACAGACCAACCGCTGCCGACGCCCGGGAGATTTCCTCCATGACAATAGCGTGTGCAAGGTAGCCCATGTTCGTACCGCCGTAAGCCTCATCGACGGTCATGCCCAATACGCCGAGGGCTCCTAGTTTTGGCCAGAGATCCATGGGAAATGTGTTGTTCTTATCTATATCTCCCGCCCGAGGAGCTAGCTCTTTTTGGCAAAACTGATAAACCGTGTCCCGCAGCATATTGAGTTCTTCACTGAGGCCGTGGTTTAGCGTGGGGTAGGGCGTATTCATGCTTCGATTCCTGTGGGGTGATGCTTCTAGTCTGCTGAGTACTTCTTACACACAGCTCTGTCAGTTTTACGCTGAGCCGTTCATGATAGGTTATAACTGTTGTCCGAGTTAACCCATCGAATCGTCCGCGGGTGCTAATAGCTTCATTGGGCTGTTACGAACACTGGCTTAGAAAGAGACCAAAACAAGTGGTGTCATCTTCCATGCGTTCTTTGATGCTCAATTTTGATACAGCGATCCATGATAACGCCAATGCCTGCGGCATTGGCACTATGGGCGGCTTCAGCATGTATGACGCCGAGTTGCATCCAGATAAGTGTGGGCTCAAGTCTAATGGCCATAGCAACGGTGGCGGGCACCCTGTCAATGCGCTGAAAAATGTTGACAATATCAATGGTGCCAGGAATGTCAGCTAAGCTGGGGTAACACTGAATTCCCTTAATGCTGTCATAGTTGGGGTTCACGGGAACAATCTCATAGCCTATGTCATGCAGATAAAAACTGGCTTTGTGGCTATCTCGGTCCTCACGATTAGAGAGTCCCACCACGGCGATTCGGCGTGGTTCGGATGTGGTCCATTCAATCCATTTTTCCTGACTGTTAGTAGCCGGCACACTGGTCCCTCATTACGACATTTGCATCACTGTATTTATCGGAATTATAAATTTATGGGGGTGCTCGGGCAGGATAGGGCTAGCGCAACCCCACTGTGCCCTCACGCCCTAGTGTTCTCATGCTAAGGCACTCGATTTAGTTCCCTAATCAGATTTTCTTCGTCCCGGTGTCTATCTATTTTGAGCCCGGTTTCTGAGGGCTTGCAGCCTAGATTCCATTTGACTGAAATCTGCCTGCTCCATATAAGCAATGCCCCGGGCACCCTCCAGTTCAAGGGCATCGCCTAGCGCCAATAAATCTCCGTCGTTCATAAGGCTTCGCATGGCGGAAATGGTTTGCGGATTTGATTCGGCAATTTGCTGAGCGGCGGCCAGTGTATCTTCGATCAGTGTGTCTGGCGAACATAGCTTGTTTACCAGCCCCCAAGCCATGGCGGTTTCTGCGTCAATAAAGTTGCCTGTTAAGCTCGCTTCACGGGCGCGGTTAATGCCAATTAGGCGTCCTAGCTTTTGAGAGAGCCCCCAACCCGGTAACAGGCCCACACGTGCATGGGTGTCGGCAAAGCGTGCATTCGTTGCGGCGTATAGAAAATCGCATGCGAGGGCGAGTTCGAAGCCGCCGGTCACGGCCGCTCCATTAATAGCGCCAATAATGGGTTTTCCGCAGTTTCTCAAGGCTTTCACCATGGGTGAGTCAGTGCCCATGCCACCTTCCTTTAAGACGCCGGGGTTTGCTGTGAGCTCCTTAAGGTCTACCCCAGCACAAAAGGCCTTTCCCGCGCCAGTTAATACAATGACGTGCACCGATGCGTTGGTCGCAAGTTCGTCAAACGTGCGAACAATAGCGGTACTGAGATCATGATTTAGCGCGTTATAGGCCTCAGGCCTATTTAGAGTGATTAGAGCTACGTTTCCGTGGTACTCCACGATGATCGGTTGGTGTTGTGTCATATTTCGACTATTTTCCTACTTGAGACGAAGGGCAACTGTGTATAGCATTGAGCTCGCAAAAAAATAACGCTTAGCGCCAGAAAAGCAACACTAATTTAAAAATAACGAGTGTATTGCTAGATTTCCCAAAAAAACACAAAGAGGTGATTGTTCATGCTGTTTTCCAATAAACGCCTGCCTTTAGCGGCAGCTATAACGGCCTTCGTTGCTGCGACACCCGTCGCTGCGCAACAACTGGAAGAAGTGATCGTAACCGCTCAGAAACGCGCGGAGAACCTTCAGGACGTGCCAATCTCCGTGAGTACGGTGGGCGCTGAAAAAATCCAAGACAACACGATTTTTAACTTTTCCGCATTGGCCGACTTTGTGCCCAGCCTGCACATCGCAGAAGCGTCGGTAAATACCAATATTTATATGCGCGGTATAGGTTCTGGTAACAACCGGGGTTTTGAGCAATCGGTTGGTATGTACCTCGATGGTGTATACCTCGGTCGTGGACGTCAGTACCGCTCTGCCTTAATGGACGTCGAGCGTGTCGAGGTGCTGCGTGGCCCCCAGGGCACTCTGTTCGGTAAGAATACGGTTGCTGGTGCGATTAACATTACCAGCGCTTCCCCGGTGCCCGGAGATGAGGCACAGGGTGAAATTAACGCCTCCATCGAAGAAAACGGTGGACAAATTTACGAGGGGTATATTCAGGGCGGAACCGATACCTTTGCTGCCCGTCTGGCCCTGCGTTATCGCGAGACCGACGGCTATGTTTACAACGCTTACCTTGAGCAGGATGAGGGCGCCCTCGACGAAACCGGTGGTCGTCTGACTTTGGTTTGGCAGCCTAGCGATACGTTCTCGGCAAATATGAAGTACACCAATATGCAGCGGGAACGTGATGGTGCAAACAGTGCAACCTGGAGGTTCCTCGACCCCGACCAGCGAACCCAACAGGTACCAAATAGATCTGCGTTTGCCGGCATTGCTTATACGTTAATGGACACGTTTTTCCCTGATTTCCCATCAGTGGCGGGGCAGGACTTTACCACTTACAAAGATAACAACTGCGGCCTCGATAAGTCTTGCTCTTCAGCGGGCATCGGCTACAAGCCAGACAGCTATGACGATGAGATAGAAAACTTCTCGTTAAATATGAACTGGGAGCTGGGTAACGGCACTTTGACATCGGTCACGGGCTGGGCTGGTTATAAGTACAACGACGATGTCGACGTCGACTGGCTGCCGTTGCAGTTTATTGACCGTTCCGATATCCACGATTTCGAGCAGTTCAGTCAAGAAATTCGCTGGGCCTCAGACATAGGCGATCGATTCACCTATACCGTGGGTGCCTATTATGATGAGAACGAACTGGACATGGAGGGCCAAGTGGGTATTGATACCAACTTTGATGGTTTGTTTCCTCAGTTTGCGCAAGTGGCTTTCGGAGCCCCCTTTCCCAACTTGCTAACGCTGCTGACGGGCGGTGCTTACGGATCGGATCAAATCAGCCGTAATCATAATTTCAATCAAGAGACCGAGTCATGGGCGGTGTTTGCTCAAGGTACATTCGAGATAACCGACAGCCTTCGGGTAACCGGCGGTCTTCGCTATACCGAAGAAGAAAAAGATGCCCTGTCCAGTCAGCGACTGGGTGATCAAAATTGCGCCTCAGATCCAAACCGGACCGAGGCCAAGAGCATCAGCATGACGGGCGCCTGCCCTGAGGGATACAACTATTTCCTTGATATTATTCAAGCGCAAAACTTCAATACCTACAACAAGGAATGGGCTGGCAGCCGTAAAACAGATGATCTGTCACCATCGCTTAACCTGCAGTGGGATATGGGCGACGCGTCCATGCTGTATGTGAGCTGGTCTCAAGGCTTTAAGTCGGGTGGCTTTAGTGCGGCAGATGACGGTGAGCCCGGTGATTTCTCCGTGGCACAGTTACCGCCTCCCGGTGGCTTTGTATCTACGGTCCCTAACGCTGATTTCGAGTTTGATGATGAGTCGGTAGACGCCATTGAAATTGGTGGTAAGCACGAGTTCCTCGACGGTCGTATGCGTTTGAACTGGGCCGCTTTTTATTCTGAGTATGAAGACCTGCAAACCACTATCTTTAAGGGCGTAGGTTTCTCAGTTAAGAACGCTGCGTCATCTGAAGTTCAGGGCTTTGAGGTGGATTGGCTGATGCAAATTACGGACAGCTTGCGTCTGGGCGTTAACATGGCCTACCTTGATGCCACGTACGGTGACTTTGTCGATGGTCCTTGTGATGCTATTCAGCTCGATCAGAACTCTTTGTGTGGAACTCCAGCAGGTATTGCTCAGGGTTCTCTCAACGACTTGACAGGTGTTAATACACTCTACGCATCAGACTGGAGTGGTAACGCATTTATTGATTACCGCAGACCGTTGGGTGGTATGGAGCTGTTTGCGGGTGTTGATATGAACTACCGCAGTGAGTTCTCATCAGCCGGCGACAACGACCCGTATGATTTAATTGATGATTACACCAAGGTAAACGCTCGAATTGGTTTAGGTGGCGAGCGCTGGGAGTTGGTGGCTTACGGTCGTAACATCTTCGATGAGGTTGCTTACCAGCAAAGCTTCGACACGCCAGTTTTGGCAGGTAGTCACACCCGCTTTATGGAAGAAGGTGCGGTGTTCGGTGTGCGAGGAACCTTGCGCTTCTAGGCACGTTCTAAGAAAACATAAGCCCGCCATTCGGTGGGCTTTTTTTTGGCCGTCGGTTGGTGTGGTGACTGGTGAAGTACTGATGCCCGCAAATGGGCTCAGCAATCCGCCACTACAGGGTGCACGACGGCAGCAATATCCACTGCGGTGCCCCCTGGTTGTTGTAAATTGCCGCGTGCACGGCTTTTGGTAACTGCCAGAGCGCCGAAGTAAACAAGGCGATCTGCGGTTGAGAAAGCGGTAGAGCGATAACGTTTTATAAAGTACCGGCGAGGCAGAGCTGGCAAGGCTTAGAGGCCGTCTGCTGAATTTGGGGCAGTGGCGTAGGGGTCAATCCCTCGGGGCGAGATTCAGCTGTAGGGGGTAGGGCGTCTACGGGTTGATGCCCCCAGACGCCATTGGATGCCCGTATATCTTTAGCCGAGGGTGTGAAAGAGAATCCAGAATGAACTGACGGCGTAAACACCTAAGGTGGAAAACATGCCAACAGGTCGACAGTTTGCTGGCCCAGCCCCGGTGATGCCCACATAGTGCAGGCAGCGCCCAACCACCAATAAAGCGCCCAGTGTATGCAGCCACGTAGAGCTGGCACCAAGAATTTCCATCACTATTAGCAATATCACCGCCAGAGGCACTGTCTCAATGAAGTTACCTTGTCCGCGGTTCAGTTTAATTAGCGCGTTGTCTTTACCATCACCGATGTCGATACTGTTTTTAACGCGGTATAAACCTACGCGCAGTGTGAAAGGTATGAAGAGCACTCCAAGTACAGCAACATACATTGGGGTAATCGATAACAGGCTCATGCTGGGCATTTCCATTATTTAATCCTCTAAGGTCTGTTTTGGGCAATCTCGACAATCCTCGCATACCCTAGGTTGTGAGGGCGCGTCACGGTAAGCGAACTCTGGCCCAAGTTGCCATCCCTATCGAACACCATGAAAAGATTGCGAGTAGTGGTATGAATTTATTATCCATCACACAAGGGCGTACAGTCATTCTTGAATTCGCAGGATCGGGGGGTGATTAGATGTAGGGGAGGTTGGTGGGGGCCAGAACAAGACCCGGAGAAGCGCCAGCGCTGAGAAAATCGACTTAAGCTAAAGGCCGCTAAAGACTTAGAGCCATCCTTGAAGCCATACAGCAGGGTCTTTTAATGTCGACCACTCAATGTCAAAAAAACGATTAGACATAACCGCATTCAACTCACATTCGATGACTACACCGTCATCATCAAATGCTAC
>CALKNZ010000033.1 GCA_938091995.1 uncultured Luminiphilus sp.
TGTCAAAGCGAATCCCGGGCCTCTACAAGAGAGGCACCCAGGGCATCTGGCACATCGATAAATGCGTCAGGGGGTATGGCCGACTTCACGAGAGCACTGGAACAAGTGAGCTCGCGGAGGCGGAAAGGTACCTGATTCGACGATTGGAAGAGATGCGTAATGCGAATGTTTACGGCATTCGAATGGAGCGTTCTTTTCGGCAGGCGGCAACCAGGTTTTTGCTGGATTATCAGCACAAGCGCAGTATTGGCCGCTATGCACAATCCCGGAAAATTCTGGACCCATACATAGGCGATCTGCCTTTGCGTCGGGTCCATCAGGGGACGCTGGAGTCGTTTATCCAGCATCGTCGTAAGCAGGGTATGCGAGCCAACACCATCAACCGTGATCTGGCGGTGGTGCGGCGAATTCTGACGCTTGCCGCCCGATTATGGCGGGATGAGTCGGGTTTGACCTGGCTTGAAACTGCCCCTTTGTTGCAGTTGCTCGATTGTGACGATGCCCGCAAGCCATATCCCCTATCATGGGAGGAGCAGGCGAGGTTGTTTGCGCGCTTGCCGGAACACTTAAGGGACATGGCCTTGTTCAAGGTTAATACTGGAACGCGGGAGCAGGAAGTGACTTGTTTGCAGTGGAGTTGGGAGGTATCGATTCCTGAGCTGAAAGCCAGTGTGTTTGTTGTCCCCGGTTATGGCGTTAAGAATGGTGAGGATCGATTGGTGGTGATGAATGCTGAGGCGCGAGCGGTAATCAATCGTCAGCGTGGCAAGAACTCAGACTATGTATTCACCTACTCAAAGGGTAAGCCGATTGATCGCATCAATACCAAAGCTTGGCGCCGAGCGCGAGAGGAGGCTGGATTGCCGCAAGTGCGGGTCCATGATTTGAAGCATACGTTCGGTCGCCGGTTGCGGGCCAAAGGTGTCAGTCATGAAACCCGACAAGTCCTGCTGGGCCATAAAAACGGCCAGATCACAACGCATTACTCCGCTGCAGAAATTGGAGAACTGATAGACGCGGTGGAGAAAGTGAGCTGGTCGGGTAGTTCAGCGCCGACCCTAACCTTGATCAATAATGAAAACTCCCGCAAATCTCCCGCAGTTGGGAGACGGGAAAACGTAAAATTGGTTTGATCGATTTGTAAGTTACTGTTTTTGAAGTTAAAAAAATGGTAGCTACGGGTGGACTTGAACCACCGACCCCAGCATTATGAATGCTGTGCTCTAACCAGCTGAGCTACGTAGCCACAAGGGTGTGTTGCGAGGGTCGCGATTTTCTACAACTGCTGCCTCCAAGTCAACCTGTAGCAGTTACTAAACGTGGCGTCTAGTGCGTATTGTCTGGCGGTGGCGGCATCTGTGCTCCTTTTCTCCAACGGACGCGTTCATGGTCTCTTCGACGCTCACTCTTTAAATGATGCAGGGATTGCGCGCGACCTGACCGCCGTATTGCCAGGTGTTCCAGCGAGTCCCCCTCACGACGCGCTAGCCGGAGACTACAGCAAAACAGTAAATGCTCTGGTGGCAGGCGCTCGCCAGCTTGAGTGTTTTAGACAAAGCCCTTGGGGACATTAGTAAACACCCGATGGCCAGAATAATCCTTACATCGGCTGACTTTTGTGAGGAGCGGTGTGTTCCTGCGGCGATTTCAGAGTTTCAGCTGAACGGTTAACCAAAACTTGGTCGTATCGGTTAGGAAATCTTTCGCTTGATAGTCGGCGAACTTTGCCTGCAGACTCAACTGCTTGTTGACTGGCCACGTCGCAATCATATCGAACTCAGTGCCGTATTGGGTGTCCAGAGATTCTGCCTTGAAGTCATGGTAGAAGGCGCCAACCTTTACCGGGCCTAATTTTCCGCTGATGCCGACATAGGCGTCTTCAATGCCATTGGCAGGCGTCGCTAGGAATTTATCAGCCCAACCTTGAAATAGGTGTAATGTAGCGAGTGGTGTTTTAAAGCCAACGCCGCCACCAGTGTTACCATTTTCACCTGAGCCAAGCACCTCATATCCAATTTTTAGCGTAACGGGTTTGAAGCTGGCGTTAAGCTCAGCCATGTAATAATCGGCGTCGTAATCAAGTTCACTATTGCCCTCGCTAGACTGTGTGGCAAAAGCGGCTTTTACACCGAGCCACTCCGAAAACTTACCCTGGTATTCAATACCGAACGTATTTGTAGAGTTGTTCACGGTTTTTCCTGCGGTATACCCGCTTTGTGGATCTACATCTATAAGGTAGCCATAGCCGGAGACAGAATGTGCCTCTGCTAGGTTGTAAGTTGCTCGAAGGAAAATATTGTCTCCTTCCCAGTCTGCCGGTTGTGCACCGTCGTTGGGCCCAAAAATTCTGTTGATGTTGTAAACATAGCTGGCATCTACCGACAGATTTTGTGTGGGATTGAGTTGTATCCTCAGGCCATCGTAGGTTTGCTCATTCTGTCTCCATGCAACACCGCCAACAAAACGTTGAGAGGCATTTATTATCCGCTGGCGCCCAAATTTTGCGTTCCATTTGTCTGCGTCATATGCCAGCCATGCCTGATTGAAGTCTGTTGCCTCAGGATCTGCGACAATTGGGTATTCTGTATTTCCATTGGTAGTAGAGTTGTAATTGTCAGTCAATACACTGGTGATGTTGTCAAATTCTAACTGCGCGCTAAAGCCTCGCAAGGTTGTCGTGGTCAACGTCAATCGAGAGCGTAGTGTTGACGCATCTGCATTTTTCTCTACACCATCCTGATCAACGCCTTCATAGCGATACCTTAGATCTACACTCGCCGTGCCTCCTTTGACCATTTCTGCCAAGCTATCAAAACCACTAGTTTCTGCATTTGCGGTATTGCTTGCGATAAGCAGCGCTAGCACTTTTGTCGCTGATAAAAAGTGTATGTGCGTGTCCGAATATTGCCTTGTCATTGTTCGACTCCGAAGGGTTTCCACCATGATGAGTACTGCGAGGAAGCAATGGTGAATGTCGCTGCCTGCAAGCTTGTTTTTCGGGACGCTTCCGCCCTCGAACAAAGTTTTGCAAACGCCGTGCCATTCTTTTTTGAGTCTTTAAGTCTATGATTATCAATGGATTAAAACTTTTTACGTTGGTAAAGCTGGCTGCGGAAATTCGTAGATTCTGAATCTTCGTAGTTTGAGTTATGTAATTTCGTAGCGATTTGATACTTACCAGGGGCCGCACTCAAACTTTAAAGCTTCGGGTATCTATGTTGAGCTTCTTTATTCGCGAAGCGAGAGTGGTGGGCTTGATGTCCAATATTGCAGCAGCTCCGTCCTCTCCGAAAACCTTGCCTTTGGATCTTTCGAGCGCGAGTAGAATGTTTCGCCGCTGCCGCTGTTTGCTTTGAGATTCCTGCTCGACTTCACCCTGTGGAGAGGCGAGCACTTTGCTGGCCGTCTGATGGTTACCCGCCAGCGAGTCCCCAATCCGAATGGTATCGCCCTGAGAAAGTATTACCTGTCGTTCTATAAAATTTTCCAGCTCTCTAATATTGCCCGGCCAATGATAATTGCCAAGTTTTTCTAGTTCGCTTAGTGGCATTCTTAGATTGGTTTTACTGGCACGCGTAGCAGCCTTTTGCAGAAACATTTGGGCCAGCAGGGGTATGTCCTCTCGACGCTCACGTAAAGGCACTGAGGTAATTGGAAAGACGTTGAGTCGGAAATAAAGATCTTCGCGAAATTTCCCAGCCTCCACCAGCTGGCGTAACTCTTTATTGGTGGCGGCGATAATTCGGACATTTACGTGTCGGGTTGTAGATTCTCCGACTCGCTCGAACTGCTGCTCCTGGAGTACTCGAAGAAGTTTTCCTTGCAGATGAAGCGGTATTTCGCCCACCTCATCCAGGAATAGTGTGCCACCGTCAGCTAATTCAAATCGTCCCGGCCTGTCGCCTGTGGCGCCGGTAAAAGCGCCTTTAATATGACCAAAAAACTCACTTTCAAAAAGCTCTTCCGGAACCGCTGCACAGTTCACCCGGATAAGTGGCCTTTGAGAGCGATCACTTTGTTCGTGTAAAGAGCGCGCAATCAGCTCCTTGCCGGTGCCCGACTCACCAACAATCAGGACGGTAGCTTCCGTTGGTGCGACGAGATTGATCTGACGCAATGTATTCTGAACTCCTGCACTACGGCCAATAATGCGATGGTGGTTGTACTCAATACTGATCTCCTCTTGCAGGTACGCGTTCTCGAGTTCGAGTCGATTTTTTAGCGATTCGACCTCCTCTAGAGCCGCCATTAAACGTTTGCGTCCTGCCTTTTTCTCGGAGACATCTCGAAAGATGACAACAACACCCACAATTACACCAGCCTCCTTGATAGGCGTGCTGGTGTATTCAACATCTACGGCCTTGCCGTTTCGAGACCAAAATATATCTTCATCTTCTGTATGAACCTTCCCACTTCTGAGTGATTCAAATATAGGGCAGTCATGCAGCTCAAACAGAGAGCCATCGCCGTGGCTGTGATGCACTATGGTGTGCATGTTGCGTCCAATCAGCTCTTCTAGGGAATAACCCAATATTCTTAGTGCTGCTGGGTTTACGAAAGTGGTGTCCCCTTTGCTGTCTACACCGTAAATGCCCTCGCCAGCGGCATCCAATAACAAGCGGTGCTCGTGCTCGAATTCGCGGAAGACATTGGCAACACGGTTCCATTGACTCAATCCCGAGTTGTATAAATCGATAGCATCTGCCTGCGCTTTGCGTTGAGCTATTTCTCGAAGCGGTTGCAGGTTCAGATGTAGTAGCCGCTCTTCGCCAACTTGGCTGAAACGACCGAACACCTCGATACCACACTCTTGCTCTTGAATGACGATGGTTAAGTCACTGCATAGGCCGCGGGTTTTTTCTAGTACTTCCTGAGTAAAGACCACCAGTTTGGGTAAATCTGGTTTGAATAAGTCACTGGGGCGTATCGCCTTCAGCCCGGCACGGTCCAGTCGCATTAAACGGCAGGCTTCCTGATTGGCCTCAACGAGTACATCCCGGTAGGGGTCTACCGCAATTTGGGGCGTCGCAGAGTGATGATAAAGATTATCCATAACAGCATTACCAATGGCGCAAATCTGTAAAGCGATGCAGCAACTATTGGGCCAGATTACGAAATTCCATGAACAGCATTACGAAGATTCAGAAATAACGAATTATCGTAGGCGTCGCATCGCGGTAGTGAGCCTGGGAAGCCTTTCAAAAACAGTCACTTATAAAAATTAGTGGCGTTGGCACGGTGCTTGCTCCACACAGGATATGAAACCCATGGGAGCTTCCCAATAAAGCTTTTACGTTGGCTTGAGGTTCTAAGCGCAACATAAAAGATCATGTACTGCCGTCATAACGAACAGGAGCACCAAATATGAGCAACAAGAGTTTAGGTAACCCATTTGATGCCGAGAGTAGCCTGGCACACACCGCTAGCTGCGTCTGTGCCGTTTGCAAATCTGAACTGCAATCTGGTGAGGGGTTGAGTGATCGTGATAGGCAAATACTCATGGAGCGTCAGATCTCCGACCAAGAATCGGTAAGGCACACATCTTCCAGCGCCGCTACAGAAACTTTTGGAAGCAGCGAGGACATGATGGATCGTGTTGTCGAAAACGCCATTGTCAGGGGCGTATTCGGCCACAATGATGCAAGCCGCAGGAACTTTATCAGGTTGGTGGGTGGGGGGACTCTAGCCGCTGCGTTAGGGACCATGATCCCCATGGACAAAGTGAAAGCGGCGGTCAAAGACGCGATAGGACCGTTGGAAAAGACGAAGCTGAAGGTGGGCTTTGTCCCGATTACCTGCGCGACACCGATTATCATGGCGCAGCCCATGGGTTTTTACGCCAAATATGGTTTAGATGTGGATGTCATTAAAACTGCTGGGTGGGCCGTAGCTCGAGACAAGTCACTCAATGGCGAATACGATGCGTCTCACATGCTAACACCCATGCCATTGGCCATGAGTATGGGTGCTGGCTCAACCGCGACTCCCTACATTATGCCTGCGGTTGAAAACATCAATGGCCAGGCGATTGTTTTACACAATAAGCACAAGGATAAGCGTAATCCCAAGGACTGGAAGGGATTTAAGTTTGGTGTGCCTTTCGATTACTCCATGCACAACTTTCTACTGCGATATTACGTCGCAGAGCACGGTATCGATCCGGACAAAGATATTCAGATTCGGGTCGTACCGCCACCCGAAATGGTTGCCAATTTAAGGGCGGGAAACCTTGATGGGTATCTGTCCCCCGACCCATTTAATCAGCGAGCAGTTTTCGAAAAAATTGGTTTCCTCCATGTTCTTACCAAGGATATATGGGAGGGCCATCCTTGTTGCGCCTTCGCCTGCAGTGAGAAATTTTCTACGGAAATGCCCAACACCTATGCGGCGCTGTTTAAGGCTATTGTGGACGCGACGCACTATTCCCATAAAGCAGAAAATCGCGCTGAAATTGCTAAAGCTATTTCACCCAAGAATTATCTGAACCAACCTGAAGTTGTGGTTAAGCAAGTGCTAACCGGACGCTACGTAGACGGGATTGAAAATAAGGTTCAGGACGTTCCAGATAGAATTGATTTTGATCCGTTTCCTTGGCATTCAATGGCAGTATGGATTTTGACTCAAATGAAACGCTGGGGTTATGTAGAGGGTGATATTGATTATAAGGGTATAGCAGAGCGTGTCTACGTCGCTGCTGAAACGGGGCAGGTAATGCGTAATCTGGGCTACACCCCCCCCGAATCTACCTATAAAAACTACACCATCATGGGCAAGGAGTTTGATTACAACAAGCCTGAAGAATATATCAATAGCTTCGCTATTAAACGGGTTTGATATGAGCTCTCTTGCGGCAAGATCGGCGCTCGTTTCTGTTTGCCTGTTGGTGGGCCTCCTTGGCCTGTGGGAGGCTCTGAATCAGCCGCCAACGGCGAGTGAGGCGCTTACCGAGTTTGAAATACTGATGGGCGGAGTTGACCAGGAGGCCCGAGTGCCTCCGCCATCTCAGGTTATGAGTCATGCTTGGCATGAACTGAGTAATCCTTTCTATGATGCGGGCCCCAATGATAAGGGCATTGGCATACAGTTGGCTTACTCGCTGTTTCGCGTGCTTACTGGGTATGTCAGCGCCGCACTAGTCGCGATCCCATTAGGTTTTATTATTGGCATGTCGCCGCTAATGCACCGGGCGCTGAATCCATTCATTCAGGTTCTGCGTCCCATCTCTCCATTAGCTTGGATGCCGCTCGCACTTTTTATTATTAAAGATTCTGAGCAATCGGCCATCTTCGTCATCTTTATTTGTTCGATTTGGCCCATGCTCATCAACACGGCTTTTGGCGTGGCAAATGTGCGTAGCGACTGGATTTCGGTGGCACAAACCCATGAGCTAAGCCAATTGAAGACGGCCTTCTTGGTCATACTGCCTGCAGCAGCACCTACTATATTAACGGGCATGCGGATTTCAATCGGTATTGCGTGGCTGGTTATTGTTGCCGCGGAGATGCTAGTCGGTGGTACTGGCATTGGGTACTACGTTTGGAACGAGTGGAACAACCTAGATTTGAACAGCGTCATATTTTCGATTCTTATGATTGGCGTGGTTGGCATGGCTCTCGATTTTGCTTTGGGTCGCGTTGAAAAGCTTGTGCAATATAAGGAGTGAACTTTGAGAAACGCGTTTGTCACCATCGAACAATTGGGCAAAACCTACAGTTCAAAAAATGAAGAGCTTGTGGTGTTTGAGGATGTCAGTTTTGGCATTGAGAAAGGGGAATTTGTATGCATTATCGGACATTCTGGATGTGGTAAATCCACAATACTTAATGTTCTCGCTGGACTCGACAAGCCATCCCATGGCGGCATCATCATGGATGGGAAAGAGGTAATAGGGCCGAGTCTAGATCGCGGGGTGGTATTTCAAAACTACAGCCTATTGCCCTGGCTTTCGACGCTGCAGAATGTGAACTTTGCAGTGAAAGCGCGCTGGCCCAACTGGAGCAAGGCAGATGCCCTTGAGCACAGTGTGGGATTCCTGAAAATGGTGGGTCTGGGCCATTCTCTGCATAAAAAGCCATCTGAGCTATCCGGAGGTATGCGCCAACGGGTCAGTATTGCCCGGGCTTTTGCAACGAACCCTAAATTGCTGCTTCTCGACGAACCCTTCGGCGCGCTAGATGCTCTGACCCGGGGTGTAATCCAGGATGAACTTTTGAAAATCTGGAGCGAAACACAGCAAACGGTTTTCATGATTACTCATGATGTCGATGAAGCGATTTTGTTAGCAGACAGGATTTTACTCATGAGTAACGGTCCTAGAGCCCGGGTTGCCGAGTCGGTCAGTATCAATATATCCAGGCCGCGGCAGCGAGGCACCATTGTCGAAGATCCTGCTTACTACAAGATCAGAAATTACCTTGTGAATTTCCTTGTGAATCGCGCTGGAGACGAATCCGAGGTCGGCGGGGCACATTTCTCAGTGCCTAAGGTCGTCGATCCTGCCGCCGAGAGGGCAGATCAACGAGATACTTCTGAAATCGATATTGCGGCTCTGCAGGTCGCGACTAATTAGCACTAACCTAAAAGCTGGGGATTTTTATGAATAAACTTGAAATGACAGACCTCATCGTTAGCACCAAAATCGAGAAAGGGCTAAGTTGGGAAAGCATGGGTAATGATCTAGGGATGTCGCCGGTATGGCTGACGTCTGCGTGCTTAGGTATGAACAGTGCTCCCCCAGAGCGGGCGAGCGCGATAGCAGAGTACCTTGGGCTGGGTAATGAGGTAGCTAAGGCTCTTGAGGCATTTCCAACTAAAGTATGGGAGCAGGCTGTGCCAACCGACCCTTTGATTTATCGGCTTTACGAAGTTGTTGGGGTCTATGGTGAGACGCTTAAGGAGGTCATCCAGGAAAAATTTGGGGACGGCATCATGAGCGCTATCGATTTCTCTATGGAGGTGGATAAAATTGAGGACCCAAAGGGGGACCGTGTGCTCCTCACTTTGAATGGCAAATTCTTACCTTATAAAAGCTGGTGACGACGGCTTTATTGAGAGAAAACTATTAAGGGGGAAATCTATGAAAGAAGGCGTACGTCCGCCCTTGCCACCATTCTCCTACGAGGATGCACTTGTCAAAGTCAGGCGAGCTGAGGATGCGTGGAATGGAAAGAGCCCTGAAGCGATTGCTTTGGCCTACTCTCTGGATTCTATTTGGCGAAATCGAAATCAGTTTTTAAAGGGTCGTGCGGAAATCATTGAGTTCCTGACGAACAAATGGCTGAAGGAGCTTGATTACCGTCTGATAAAAGAGATGTGGGCTTTTGGTGCAGATAAAATTGCGGTCAGATTTGCCTACGAATGGCACGATGATCGGGGCTGTTGGTATCGATCTTACGGAAATGAAAATTGGGAGTTTGATGAGTTGGGTCTGATGAAGACCCGTTATGCGAGTATCAACGATATGCCCATTAGCGAGAGCGACAGAAAATTCTGCTGGGAGGGGAGTGCTCGCCCCGCAGACTATCCTGGGCTCACAGCACTGGGATGTTAAAAAGTGGGTCATGCCCCTGCCTAGCGCGCAGTAGTCACTACAATGTTGGTGACAAAAAACAGTAGCTACAATGTTAGGCAAGAATCAAAGAAAGCCCCTCAGCGTGCAGTGCGCCAGTTGAACTGGCTCTTAGGGGCGAGAGGGCGCTGGTTGGCTGAAGGTAGCTAAACCCTCTAGGTTAAACAGTGCTCTGAACTAAACATTGAATCGGAAGTGAATAACGTCGCCATCGGCTAGGATGTACTCCTTACCCTCAAGGCGCCAGCGCCCGGCATCTTTCGCGCCTTGCTCCCCCTTGTGTGCGATGAAGTCGTCATAGCCAATCACTTCAGCTCGAATAAAACCTTTTTGAAAATCTGTGTGAATCACACCAGCGCCCTGTGGCGCTGTGGCGCCAACTGGCACAGTCCAGGCTCTGACCTCTTTGGGCCCGGCTGTGAAGTAAGTTTGTAAATTGAGAAGCTTGTAGCCGGCACGAATCACCCGATTTAAGCCGGGTTCTTCCATGCCCATTTCAGCCAGAAAATCCTGTTTCTCGTCGTCTTCGAGTTCAATGATTTCTGATTCTAGCTTGTTACAAATGGCAACAACCTCAGCGCCTTCGGCGGCGGCGATGCTCTGAACGGTATCGAGGTGGGGGTTATTCTCAAACCCGTCCTCTGCAACATTGGCAATATAAAGCGTGGGCTTGGTGGTTAGCAGGTGAAGCGTGCTCAGAAGGGCTTGCTCGTTGTCGTCTAAGGTCAGCGCTCGAATAGGCTGGGCTTCATTGAGCTGTGGCAAAAGTTTGTCCTCTAACAACTGCTTCATTGCGATCGATTCTTTATCGCCGCCTTTCGCTGTGCGAGTCACCTTAGTTAGCTGCTTTTCGCAAGACTCGAGGTCGGCGAGTGCAAGCTCTGTATTGATGATCTCTATGTCCGATGTAGGATCTATTTTATTGGCCACGTGAATCACGTTGTCATCTTCGAAGCAGCGCACGACGTGAGCAATGGCATCGGTTTCGCGGATATTAGCCAAAAACTGATTGCCTAAGCCTTCACCCTTGGAGGCGCCTGCCACCAAGCCTGCAATGTCGACAAACTCCATGGTGGCAGCAATTTCGCGTTCCGGATTGATCAGAGCAGCAATTTTCTGCTGTCTGGAGTCCGGAATGGTCACGACCCCCGCGTTAGGCTCGATCGTACAAAACGGAAAATTTTCCGCGTCAATACCGGCCTCGGTGAGTGCATTGAACAGGGTAGATTTGCCGACATTCGGTAATCCTACAATGCCGCATTTGATACCCATAATGTGTCCTTAATTCGGTAAATTCAGTGTTAAAAAGTAGGGGGCTGCGCAGCATCAACGCTGTGCAATCGGGTCATGGCCTTCACCGCGTCGCCCTCTAAAAGCAATGGCAAGCTGGCCACGGCTTCATCGATAATCGCGTCTATCGCCTGTCGGTCGACTTTACTGGGTTTGGCCAAGACATAATTTGAGACTTCACTCGCTCGTCCCGGGTGCCCAATGCCTACCCTGAGGCGGTGAAACTCTCGATTGCCGCCAAGTGCTGGAATGATGTCTCGTAATCCATTGTGGCCACCGTGCCCGCCCCCTTGTTTAAATCGTGCGGTACCTGGAGCAATGTCCAATTCATCGTGGGCAACCAAAATAGCGTCCGGCGCAATACGATAAAAATTCGCCATTGCCGCGACAGACAGGCCACTTTTATTCATAAACGTATTGGGGCGCAAGAGCCGCAGATCGTGTCCTGCAAAGCTAATTCGAGCGGTATCGCCATGGAACTTAGTTTCTGCTGTGAGTGCGGCGCCACATTGACGCGCCAATTCCTCCACGAAAAAGGCACCCGCATTATGACGGGTGCCTTCGTAGGATTTACCGGGATTACCGAGCCCAACGATGAGCTGGATTGCCAGCAAAGGATCGACTCACTCTTCCGCTGCGGGCTCCTCGCCCTCAGCTTTTTCGTTATCGTCCGATTCATCTTCGGCTTTGCTGCCTCTAGGTGCGATGACTGACGCAATAGCCAGATCGTGGTCGTCGCCCAATGCCAGCGCGGTCGATTCAACACCTGCGGGTAATGTGAGGTCAGACAGGTGCACAATTTGACCCAGTTCCACAGCTGACATATCGACTTCAATGTAGTCTGGGATATCGCCAGGTAAACACTGAACTTCTATATCAGTGGCCTGGTGCTGCACCATGCCGCCACCCATCTTCACGCCGTGGCAGACATCTTCGTTAGTGAAGTGCAGGGGCACGTTCACCTTGATCGCTTTATCGGCTTGCACGCGTAAAAAGTCGACGTGCATGGGAAAGCCTTTGGCGGGATGACGCTGTACGTCTTTGAGAATGGCGGTTTCAACCTTGCCATCAACGTTAACGTTGAGTACGGAGGCGTAAAACGTCTCCTGCTCCATCATTTTTTCCAGATCCTTACGAATCAGGCTAATGCTAATGGCAGCAGATTCACCGCCGTAAACGACACCAGGCACTTTGCCTTCAAGTCGACGTAGGCGGCGGCTCGCACCTTTCCCTTCATCAACCCGAACCTGGGCTTGTACTTCGAAAGATTCAGACATGGTCTGTCTCCTTTATATTCATCACGTTACCTGCGACCGGTGCAGTGATGAGTGGGTTTACACCGTCAAACGATTATTCGTCAAACAGTGCGCTAATGGATTCTTCGTTGCTCACTCGGCGAATAGATTCCGCCAAAAGGTCGCTGATAGTGAGCTGGCGAATGTTAAGGGCCTTGGCTTCATCTGACAGCGGAATGCTGTCGGTCACGACCAGCTCATCCAGTTCTGAATTGCGAATGTTTTCTAATGCTTTGCCCGAAAGCACAGCATGGGTGCAATACGCGACGACTTTGGTAGCGCCCCTTTCTTTGAGCGCTGTGGCAGCACTGCACAACGTGCCTGCGGTATCTACCATATCGTCAACCATAATGCAGGTTCGTCCATCGACTTCGCCAATCAGATTCATAACCTGAGCTTCGTTCGCTCGCGGTCGTCGTTTATCAATGATCGCGAGATCGGCATCATCAAGCTGCTTGGCAATGGCACGCGCTCGGACGACCCCTCCTATATCGGGAGACACCACCACCAAATTTTCGTATTTACAGCGGACAATGTCGTGGTTCAAGACCGATGAGGCGTAAACATTGTCTACAGCACAGGTGAAAAAGCCCTGTATTTGCTCGGCGTGAAGGTCGACGGTAAGCACGCGATCAACCCCGACGGCTGCCATCATATCCGCAACAACTTTAGCCGAGATAGGTACTCGAGCTGAGCGGACGCGACGGTCCTGCCTGGCGTAGCCAAAGTAGGGAACTACCGCGGTGATGCGACCCGCTGACGCTCTGCGCAAGGCATCAATCATTAACACCAGTTCGATCAAATTGTCGTTGGTGGGCTGGCAAGTGCTCTGAATCACAAAAACGTCTTTGCCCCGGACATTTTCATTAAGTTCAACGGTGATCTCGCCGTCTGAGAACTTACTGACCTGCGCAGCCCCCAGCGTCTGATACAGACGATCCGCCACCTTACCGGCTAGCTCGGGGTTTGCGTTACCCGTAAAGACCATAATCTTGGATGACATGATCGGCGCCTCGTTTTCCTGCAACTTCAGTTAGATGGCTGGGGTGGCAGGATTCGAACCTGCGAATGGCGGGATCAAAACCCGCTGCCTTGCCACTTGGCGACACCCCAATAAACGTTAATAGTGCTCTGCAATGAACTGAGGCCTTTGATTCACGCCTCTCGCCACCACCGGACCTAGTGCTTCCGGTACTTTTGCCGCGATGGCTTGAGCCTTGGCTTGTGTATCCACTTGTGCGAATACGCAGGCCCCACTGCCAGTCATCATTGCAGGCGCTGATTTGCTAAGCAATTTCAACGCGTTACGCACCTCTGGATAGCGCATCTCAACGACAGCTTGCAAGTCATTGTGAACGCCCCCCGTGAAAGCGGCCGACATTGTGATCGCCGGTGTGTTTCTTGTCAATTCTGGCGCATTGAATATATCTGCGGTGCTGACATGACAAGGGGGCCTGAGTATGACAAACCAATTCTCGGGTAGGGTCATAGGGGTAAGTATTTCGCCAGTTCCTTCGCCCCATGAGCTGCGACCGTAAACGAATACCGGTACGTCAGCGCCCAGTTCAAGCCCCAAGGCTGCGAGTGTCTCTGTAGAGTGCCCCAGTTCAAGCAGCTGGTTGAGCGCTAGTAAGGTTGTTGCGGCGTTGGAGCTACCACCTCCCAAGCCTCCGCCCATTGGAATATTTTTTTTGATGCTAATGCATACCCCTCCCATACTTGGGTCTTGAGGCATCAGGAGGCTTGCGGCTCGCAGTATTAGATTGTCCTCCGGTGGCACCCCCTCGAAATCAGCCTTTAACGTGCAGCCAGGGGTGTTTTGCCGATCGAATGTCATTTCGTCGCCCCAGTGCAATAACTGGAAGACGGTTTGTAGGTTGTGGCGACCATCGGCACGACGCCCAGTAATGTGTAGAAACAAATTGAGTTTTGCGGGGGAGAGACACCTTAGTGACTTTATCATTGCTGAAGCGCCTCTAAATTCCACTTCAGCACCACTAGCCGAACGCTGAGATCGTCTCGGTAAGCCTCAATTTTTCGGGGTAGCTGCCAACCTCCGGCGACCTGCCACTGAGTAATCTTGACCTGCCAGCCGTCAGTACTGTCGTGATACCCCATCAGCCATGCGCTGATCAAATTGAGGGGGAGGGTGGTCAAAGTCGCCACAACTTCGTCATCTACCGGGAGGGTCTCTAAAGGTTTTTGTAGGCCCCCATCTAGCCAGAAGAGCTGTTCGTCTTCTCGCCACAATTCAAGAGCGCCCGAACCCAAAGGGCCGCTCAACCGTAGTTGGTCCCGCGTGGCTTCAAGACGGGACCAGTCTAGGTTCACGGTATTAGTCTTAGCGTTTGCCTGAGTAACCGCGGCCTTACCCTGAAAGGACCAGCCAATGCTGTTGCGGGGCAGCTTTTGCGCACCTGTGTCATCGTTAACCGAGGTTATTGCGCAGCCGTTAAGTACCAGAATTAACAGGAGGCTCGCGAGCTTAAGTCCCTGGTCAATCAACAGCCGCGTCTTCCAACAATACGCCCAGGCGTTCTAATGCTTGGGTAACGTGAATAGCATCGGGCTGTTGCTGTAGTGAAGCTCGCCAAATGGCAAGAGCATCCTGCTGCTTCCCCGAAACCCAAAGTACTTCTCCCAAGTGGGCGGCCACCTCAGCGTCAGGAAAGCGGGCGTAGGCCTCCTTTAATAAATCGGTGGCTTGTAAAAACCGCCCCAGTTTGAAATACACCCAGCCTAGGCTGTCTAAAATTGCCGGCTCCCCCGGAGACAGTTTTAGGGCTTTCTCGATTAAATCTGCGGCCTCTTGATAACGGTCGGTGTGAACCGTCAGCGTGTAACCGAGGGCATTGAGTGTGGTGGCGTTATTAGGCTTAAACACCAAAATAGCGCGGAGGTCATTTTCCATGCCTGAAATGTCGCCCAATGCTTCAGACGCCATGGCCCTACCATAAAACATTGATACAGATTCGGGGAATACGTTTAGCGCCTCTGAGTAAACTTCGATCGCCAGTTCCAGCTCATCGATTTCGCCAAGAATCTCTGCCTCGAGGCCGTAAAGCTGCTCAGCTTGTCCGGGGTGATTTGCCCGTGCTCTGATAAAACCGTCCTGAAAGTCTCGGGTGTCTCCTGCGTTGAGACGCAGCTCGGCTGCCCGGCGCATCGCGTCAAAAAACTCTCTGCTGGGGCCGACGCGATCGTAAAAACTGATGGCTTCTGCTTCCTCACCAAGGTCTTCATAAACACGCCCCAGGTAATAGTGTGCCTCATCGGGACGCTGACCAAGGTCAATCAGAGCAAGCAAATTTGTGATTGCCGCGTCCAGTCGCTTCGCTTCTATTTCTATGAGCGCAAGAGAGAATAAATAGTCACCATTTCGGGGTGAGAGCATTAGCAGGGCTGAAAATTGCTCGCGTGCCGCATCATAGCGCTCGGTACTTGCCAGCAAACGTGCAAACTGCAGGCGCATAGCTTCATTATCTGGAGCACGTTTTACGGCGGCATGCATTCGCTTAAACGGCTTTTTAGCATTTTGATCAAGCTTAACCTGAGTCCAAAGCAATAGGGCCCGTTCTTCATTGGGGTCTGCATCTAGGACAGGGACGAGAGCGTTCAAGGCCTTAGTAAGATCGTTTTGTGCCCTGTACAAATAGGCCAAGGCAATGGCGATATCCTGATCTTCTGGCCAATCGGCGGCGAGTGCCTCAATGGCGTCTGCAGTGGCCCTTTGTCGTTCTGGCCCCAGTTGGTCCCATGTCACCATTAAAGCGGGTGCATTAATTCTCGATCCACGCTCCTTGGCTGCTCTAGCAAATATCAGGGCGCGTTCAGGCTGGCCTGCGCGAATCAGTAATCCCATTGCAGTAACGGCAGCCGCACCGTCATCGCTATCTTGATTGGTAAGCTTCATCGCTAGCACGAGTGCATGACGGTCGTTTTGTCGAAATTCTGCCAGCCTTAACGCTCGGCGCGTGAGCTCTGGATCCTGCAGCTTCAGAGCTTGGCGGGTAAGAATTTCCAGTGCTTCGTCGAGGCGTCGCTGGCGCAGTAAAAACTCAGCTTGTAGCAAGGGATACAGACTTTCAGCAGGAATCGGTGCTTCTGGTGGGCTGTCTACAGTGGGTACGGCTTTTGTTTTCTCAGGCACGGGCTCATCAATAGGCTCTGAACGTTTGGTGTCAGGGGCTGAGGATGCGGCAGCTTCGGAATGTGTTGTAGGCAAAGTCGACTGACAGGCGGTGAGGATTGCTACAAACCCGATTTGAATCGCTAAGATGTAAGATTTACTCGTCATAGTCCAATGATGACACAGCAGTGACACCAAACCCATTATTGGGACATCATTATACGCGGCAGATTTTGTCGCTTCTGCTATTATGTCGGTCCGAAATAAGAAAACTTAAGCGTTGTGTTTCAAGAACTGATTGCTGTTGGTATTAATCACGACTCAGCAACTCTCGAAATAAGAGAGCGGGTCGCTTTTGCCCCGGAAAACATCGGGACAGCCCTCGGCAGTGCCCTCGCCACCGCTCCAATCACCGAAGTGGTGATTCTTTCGACCTGCAATAGAACTGAAATCTATGGGGTTATCCCCACCTCTGGCGATCCGCTGAGTGCTAGCGACGCCCTGGTGAGCTGGGTTACGCAGCACCATGGTTTACCTGCCGAAGCTTTGTCGACCTGCATCTATAAGCATCATGGACGACAAGCCTTGACGCACCTGGTTCGGGTTGCTGCGGGTTTGAACTCCATGGTTTTGGGCGAACCCCAGATATTTGGGCAACTTAAGTCTGCATTTGCCGTCGCTGAGGAGGCGGGTGCGGTTGGCAGTCGGTTGCAGCAACTGTTTCCCGAAGCCTTTCGTATCGCTAAAAAGGTAAGAACCGATACCGCGATTGGCGAAAACCCGGTTTCCGTCGCTTACGCGTCAGTCGATTTAGCGGGACATATTTTTTCGAATCTCTCAAAACGCACGGCCCTGCTGCTCGGGGCCGGTGAAACTATCGAACTGGTGGCGCGTCACCTTTGCGACGCGGGGCTAGGTAATTTAATTATCGCCAATAGAACGCTGGCACGTGCGGAGTCGCTGGCCCAGCAATTTGATGCCAATGCTGTACTGCTGGCCGATGTACCTGAAAGGCTCCCCGAAGCAGATATTGTTATTAGCTCAACGGCAAGCCAGCTGCCTATTTTGGGTAAAGGTGCTGTTGAGCGAGCGCTGCGTCAGCGACACTACCGCCCTATGCTGCTGATTGATCTTGCCGTGCCCCGTGATATTGAGCCCGAGGTGTCTGAGCTTTCTGATATCTATTTGTATTCCGTCGATGACCTGAAAGATGTCATTGCCGAAAATTTGCGACTGCGGGCAAGTGAAGCCAATAAGGCCGATGGCATTATTAAAGCGGGTGTCGAGGGTGTTGAGGAAGATTTTCGTGGGCGGCAGTCTGCAGATGTGGTTCGAACATTCCGCGAATCGGCTCTGGCTATTCAAGAGGTCGAGCTCGCCAAGGCTATAAAATCGGTGGAGCGCGGTGAGTCACCGGAAGAGGTGGTGCGGCGTTTGGCTCGTGATTTAACCAACAAGCTAATCCATGCGCCGACGGCAGGCTTACGCCAGATCGCTCGTGAGGGTGATGACGGGCAGGTGACGCGGGCTAAGGCCTTATTAGGCTTGGGTGAAAGTTTATCTTCTGAAGACGAAAACCCCACTCTCCAGTGAAAAGTTCTCTAACGGTAAAGCTAGCTAGCCTCGTCGATAGGCATGAGGAAGTGGCTGCCCTGCTGGGCGATCCCGAAACCGCGGAAGATACCAATCTGTTTCGGGAGCTCTCCCGAGAATACTCGCAGCTTGATGAAGTCGTTGTGGCGTTCACGGCTTACCGCGCAGCAACTGCCGATATTGAAGCAGCCCAAGAAATGCTCACAGATTCTGACCCAGAGTTGCGAGAGATGGCGGCCGAAGAGCTTGCTGTTGCTACTGAGCTGGTCACTAAAATCGAATCAGATCTGCAGGTACTGCTACTGCCTCGTGATAAGCGCGACAGTAACAACGTCTATCTGGAAATTAGGGCAGGTACGGGTGGTGACGAGGCAGCGATCTTCTCCGGTGATTTGTTTCGCATGTACAGTCGCTACGCCGAGAGTAAGGGTTGGCGACTCGAAACCATATCTGAACGTGCTGGAGATCATGGGGGCTTCAAGGAAATTATTTCTCGGGTTGTCGGTGACGATGTTTATGCTTACCTAAAGTTTGAGTCCGGCGCACACCGAGTTCAAAGGGTGCCTGAAACCGAATCCCAAGGAAGAATTCATACCTCGGCTTGTACAGTCGCTGTAATGGCTGAGCCTGATGATGTCGAGGCGATAGATATTCGAAAGGAGGATTTGCGTATCGATACGTTTCGCTCCTCGGGGGCAGGCGGACAGCATGTTAATACCACGGATTCAGCGGTTCGCATTACCCATTTACCGACGGGAGTGGTGGTGGAGTGTCAAGACGAACGCTCGCAACACAAGAATCGCGCCCGGGCCATGTCGCTACTGTCGGCTAGACTGCTGACCGCTGCCGAGGACAAGGCACACACTGAGCAGGCAGCTGAGCGTCGCAACCTTGTGGGGAGCGGGGATCGTTCAGAACGTATCCGAACCTATAATTTTCCTCAAGGACGTGTCACCGACCATCGTATTAATTTAACGCTTTACAAGCTTGATGAAATCGTCCAAGGGCATCTCGATGCGCTGGTGCAGCCGTTACGGACTGAGCATCAGGCCGACTTATTAGCGGCTCTCGGTTCGGGCGAGTGACAACCTTCAAGGCTCTGGTCAAAGAGGTGCTACTGCCTCGTAAGGAGTCGGAAATACTGCTTTTCCACGCTTTTGATTGCGATCGCAGCTGGTTTTACGCCCATGGTGATGATCCCGTCACAATGCCCGAGGCGACGCATTTTTTTGAGCTGGTAAAGCGACGGCAAGCAGGAGAGCCTCTAGCCTATATTCTGGGTCAATGGGAGTTTTGGTCCTTGCCACTTACGGTGACCCCTGACGTATTAATCCCCAGAATGGATACCGAAATATTGGTTCAGTGGGGCGTGTCGTTACTCTTGGAGTCTTCCAGGAGGCGTTGTTTGGATTTAGGCACGGGCAGTGGTGCTGTGGCGTTGGCTGTTAAGCATGAAGTATCAGGTAGCGAGATTACTGCTGTCGATTTAAGTGAACCTGCCTTGAGTGTAGCGCGAGCCAACGGTAGACAATTGGGTCTGGAGGTCGAGTGGCTGTGGGGTTCTTGGTTTGAGCCAGTGAGAACTCGGCACTTTGAACTTATCGTCGCTAATCCACCGTACATCCGTGACGATGATGAACACCTTCATCAAGGGGATCTTCCTGCTGAGCCCAGTATGGCGCTGAGGGCGGGTAACGACGGGTTGCGGGCGCTTCGCGAGTTGGCGACCGAAGGGCAAGCCTCACTTGAGCCTGGGGGCTGGATGTTGCTGGAACATGGATGGGATCAGGGGTCTGATGTTCGAAACCTTATGGCCGACAACGGTTGGCAGGCGGTTGAAACGCGGCGTGACCTAGCGGGACATGAACGGGTAACGGGAGGTCGTAGGCCTTTATGAACGATAGCGACCTAGAACGGTATTCCAGGCAATTATTGGTGCCCGGTTTTGAGCTGGAGGGACAGGAGGCCTTGGCCGCGGCATCGGTTCTCATTGTGGGTTGTGGCGGACTGGGTGCGCTGGCTGCTCAGTACTTAGCAGCTGCGGGCATAGGCGAGCTGGTGTTGGTCGATGCCGATCGCATTGAGCTGAGTAATTTGCCCCGCCAGATTGCTTATACCGAGGATGATATCGGACGTTTTAAAGTAGAGGTCCTAGCCGAGCGGCTGGGTGCAATGAACAGCGCAATGACGGTAGTGCATCACTCCATAGCTTTTGATGAGAGTTCAGGACTCGGGCTATTGAGTGCAGTTGATGCCGTAGTCGATGGAACCGATAACCATGCCGCCAGATTGCTTATTGATCGTTTCACGGTCCAAAGCGAATTACCTTGGTTTATGGGCGCCGCGGTTCAAATGGCAGGCCAAAATATTGCCTTCACCGGAATGCGAGAGGAGGGTTGCTACCATTGTCTGGCTCCTGAGCACGTGGGCGATAACAACGGAGGATGCGCTGCGTTGGGCATTTTAGGGCCTGTTGTCGCTACAGTAGCGTTGCGCCAGGTTTTGGATGTACTGGCGGCACTAACCGGCGTTGGCACAGTACCTTGGGGCATTCTGCGTCAATATGACTTTAGAGCGAATACTACCGCGGCACTGCCGCTGCAACGACGAGCGGGTTGTGTGGTCTGCGATCCCGATTTAAAAACGCCAATGTAGTGGTTCTATGATGTTTTATTCGGTCACGGTGCTGGGTAAGTCGCGACGTAAAATGACCCATATTCGTGCGCCAATTAAAACGGTACATACGCTGATGCCAGTAATCGTTGCGTACCAAAAACCCGCGGCTCCATCGCTGGGATTATCGGACAACTCAATGCCTAGCCACCAGCCCAGAGGCAGGGCGACCAACCAATAGGAAACGACCATCATAATAAAAGGGAACTGGGTTTCTTTATAAGCGCGTAAGATGAACGAGCCTACAATTTGAGCACCATCGATCAGTATAAAAAATGCCGATAGGGTCAGTAGCCGCGTCGCCAGTAGCTGAATGTCAGGAGCATCGGTATAGATGCCAATAATTGCGCCGGGAAAACTGAGCAGAAGTAACATTGTTCCCAGCGCCACGAGCCCAGAAATTGTCCCGCCAACAATCATTGCCCGATAAATACCTTCGCGCCAACCTGCACCAATAGCGTGCCCAATGCGTGTCGACATGGCGGTCCCTATCGCCAGCATCGGTATGTAAAATAAGTCCCACACATTAAAGGCAATTTGATGTGATGCAATGGCGGTATCGCCCAGGCTAGCCACCAAAAGAGCGATCACACTAAATACGCCCATTTCTAGGAAAAAAGTGAGGCCAATAGGGGCTCCCACGGACAAAATTTCTCGGATCTTAGTCCAGTCGGGTGCCACAGGTTTCCACTCAGGAAGATAAAGTTTGAGTTTCTTGCTGCGTAAAACGTAAGCACCAATGAGAAAAACACTTAACCACATTGAGATTGCCGTCGCGATACCGCAGCCCTTGGCGCCAAGCTCTGGCGCACCCCATTCGCCGAATATGAAGGCGTAGTTGAGGGGCACATTTAACAAAAAGCCGGCAACAGCAGCGAAGGCAAAGGGTTGTGTAATACCCAAGCCCTGGGTGTGGTAACGAAGGGCTTGGAAAATCGCGGTTGCAGGCATGCCCAGAGCGACCATTTGTGCGTAGTCGAGAGCGAGTTGTCGGGTCGTGGGGTTAAGGCCTAGTAAATCCAAAATTGGCCCTGCATACCAAATCGCGGGGCTCAAGGTCAGGCCAAGGAACACAGCGACCCATAGTGATTGAGGCAGTTGCTGACGGATTTTTTCAATACGGCCACCGCCGAAGTCCTGAGCTACAATTGTGGCGGTGGCAAATACTGTGCCGAGGATCAGTAAATAGACCGGGAGCCAAATATTGATGCCGATGGAAATGGCCGCAAGATCCTGTTCACCGTAGCGAGCTGCCATAATGGTATCGACAACGCCGGTGCCCATTTGAGCGCTCTGGGCGATAAACAAAGGAAAAGCAAAGCGCAGCAGTTGCCGCATTTCTCTTCGGAAGAGCGTGCCTGTCATTAATTTTGCTGCAGCCAATTTGAGGTGCCTCCGTACCGCCTACAATTTAGCACGGCTTAAGCTGTGCTAGACTCCCTCACCGCATATTTTACTGAGTTCAATTTTGAGCAAATTTAACCACGACGAAGACTTGAAGTCCTGGAGCCCAAGCGACTTTGTTGTCGAGGCTGTCGATGACAAAACCCGTTTTCATGATCTTGATCTGCAGGACTCCCTGTTGAGGGGGGTCGCAGAGCTGGGTTTCCAATACTGCTCGCCGATACAGGCCAAAATTCTGCCGCACACCTTGCAGGGCCACGATGCCATTGGTAAGGCGCAGACGGGCACGGGTAAGACGGCAGCTTTTCTCATCACTATTTTCAACGATCTACTGTGTAACCCAACGGAAGGGGAGCGGTATCTGGCCGAGCCACGGGCGGTAATCATTGCCCCGACCCGCGAGTTAGTGATGCAAATTGCCGCCGACGCCGAAGACCTGGGTAAGTTTACCGGGCTGCGAACCGTTACCATGATTGGTGGCGCTGACTATCAAAAACAGCTGGCCAAGGTGCAGTCGCGTGTTGTCGATTTGGTTGTCGCCACCCCCGGTCGATTGATCGACTTCATGCAACGTCGAGATCTTTTTCTCGATCGTGTGGAAACATTGGTCCTTGATGAAGCAGACCGCATGCTAGATATGGGGTTTATTCCTCAGGTAAAAAGAATTGTTAGAGCAACACCCCGAAAAGAGGACCGACAAACACTGTTGTTCTCGGCTACCTTTACACAAGATATTCTCAATTTAGCCCAGCAGTGGACCTTTGAGCCTGTCACCGTAGAGATAGAGCCAGAACGTGTTGCAACGGCAACAGTCGATCAGCGCGTTTATTTGGTAACCAGCCATGAGCGGCTTAAAGTGTTGCTCAAGGTTCTCAGGGGACCCGAAGCCGTGTCGACGATTGTATTCGCCAATCGTCGTGATCAAGTTCGATCGCTGCACGAGAAGCTGCGTAAAGCCGGTATTTCCTGTGGGATATTATCGGGAGAGATAACCCAAGCCCGCCGAACCAAGACTTTGGCTGATTTTAAGTCGGGCAAGATAAAAGTGTTGGTGGCTACCGATGTGGCAGGGCGTGGTATCCATGTCGATGGTGTGAGCCACGTCGTTAACTATAACCTCCCTGAAGATCCTGAGGATTATGTGCATCGCATTGGACGCACGGGAAGAGCCGGTGCAACGGGCATTTCTATCAGTTTTGCTAGTGAAGACGATGCTTTTTTGCTACCTGATATAGAGACTCTTCTCGGCGAACGTCTCAAGTGTGTGCCGCCACCCGCAGAGTTGCTGGACTCATAGCCAGACTTATTGGCGATGCCGCAGTTCTTCGCACCACATCAGTGTTGCCCCAACAACGGCAGCCGGTATTACGACGAGATTAAGCAGTGGTATGCCGGCCACAAAGGCGACCATGCCACCCAGTCCCAAACTGCTCAGGCGTCTTGAGGCGCAGGCATTCTTCACTTCAGCAAAGCTCAGGCGATGGTTATCCATGGGGTAGTCCATAAATTGCAACCCCATCATCCAAGCACCCAAGGCAAACCAAAGTAGTGGTGCAAAAGCTTGGAGGCCTGGGATAAAGGTCACGACAAGAACAAACAGCGCCAGCGGAATGTAATAAATAATTTTGCGAATTTCTCGAAAAACACCCCGGGGAATGGCAATGATGGCGTTGCCAATGCCTTCAAGGGCCGGTACCGCTTGCCCGGTGACTTGCTCTTCTACTTTTTCAGCGAGCAGTGCATGGAAGGGGGAGGTCAATACAAGCACTATGAGGGTCGATAAGTATCCGGTAGCCAAGCCGCCCATAAGCCATAACAACGGTGCAATTAACCAAGTGAGAAATCCCAGCCAGCTTGGTAGCGTTGCTTCAGTAGCCTGAACTAAGCCATCGACCACACTCCAGGCGGCAGCGCCAAAAAGAATAAATAGACTCACATTGGCGATCAGCGGCAATATAACGAAGGCGCGCAGGCGCCGATCCGTCAGCATGCCCAGCCCACGAAAAAAATAGCCTGCCCCTGTGATCAAATTTCCATTCATCTGTTTGATCCTCCCTGATCTCTGGGACAGTATAAAGTGCTGAGCGCTAATTTGTGGAGCAAGGTCGTGTCAGATGATGAGTTTTTTCAGGCGGAGATGCTGGGGGTCACTCCTCTTAAGCGTGACGCTAGGGAGCGCCTGCTGCGCAAAGAGCAGGAGGGTGATGGCAAAGCTCGTCGGTTGGCTGCTGAGGGTGAGCCAGAAGGGGTTGTGAATTCATTCGTCGATGAAGGTATTGAACCCCTTGATGCCTGGTATGTTTTGGCTTTTAAGCGTCCAGGTATACAGCATGGCGTCTATAAAAAACTCAGGCAGGGCCGCTATGAAATTGATGCGCGTCTCGACCTCCATCGGCTTTCGGTAAAGCAGGCGAGACTCGATGTGCATAGTTTTATTCAGGAAGCTATGCAGTATGGCTTGCGCACCGTATTGATTCTTCATGGCAAAGGGCTTCGCAAGACTGAACAGGAAAAAACTGCCGTGCTGAAGGGTTATGTCAATCGCTGGTTACAAGATTCGGAGGAAGTCCAGGCATTCCACTCTGCTCAGGCAGCGCATGGTGGCACAGGAGCCGTTTACGTATTGCTGAGAAAAAACCTTCAAAAGAAGCGTGAAAACAGAGAGCGGTTCTTAAAAGGGCGGGTGCCTTACGACGGACAGTAAACCTGAAAGCTACTTAGGAACCGTTCAGTTTTTTCACTAAAAGCGTGTTAAGTAGCTGCGGATTCGCCTGTCCTTTGGAGGCCTTCATGACCTGTCCGACAAAAAACCCTACCAGCTTCTTTTGCTTGCCCTCTTCTGCGGCTCGGTATTGGGCGACTTGGTCAGGATTGGCTTCTATCACCTGGTCGACCATGGTTTCGAGTGCTCCGGTATCGGTCACTTGTTTTAAGCCGCGGGTTTCAATAATGGCATCGGCGGTGCCTTCTTGTTGCCATAAACCCTCGAAAACCTGTTTTGCTAATTTACTCGACAGGGTGTCGTCCGCTATTCGGACAATGAGTCCAGCAAGAGATTCCGCAGAAACTGGTGACTGGCTGATGTCCAAATTTTCTCGATTTAAAGTGCCCGCAAGATCGCCCAATATCCAGTTTGCGGTTAACTTAGGGGCCTTACTTTGGATCGCCGCTGTTTCAAAGTAATTAGCAAGGGTGGGGGTGTCAACAAGCAGTGCAGCATCGTAGTGACTCAGTTCATAATCACTGATGAAACGTTCACGCTTGATGCTTGGGAGCTCGGGTAGTGCGCTTTTTATGGCGCTGATGTATTCATCGTCGATGATGATAGGGAGTAAGTCCGGCTCGGGAAAGTAGCGATAGTCGTTGGCGACTTCTTTTGAGCGCATGGCGCGGGTTTCGTTTTTCTCGGCGTCATAAAGGCGAGTTTCTTGAGTGATGGTGCCACCGGATTCCAAAACATCTTGCTGTCGCTCTGTTTCTACAGCGATGGCTTTCTCAACGAACTTAAATGAGTTCACGTTTTTGATTTCAGTGCGCGTACCAAAGCCCTCACTGCCCGAGGCTCGCAATGAAATATTGATGTCACAGCGCATAGAACCCTCGGCCATATTCCCATCTGAAATGCCCAAGTAGATGGCCAGTGAGTGTAGGGCTTTTAAATAAGCTACGGCTTGAGCAGCAGTTCTGAAGTCGGGTTCGGTGACGATCTCAAGTAGCGGGGTGCCCGCACGATTCAGATCCACGCCCGTTTGCCCGGTATAGGCGTCATGGACAGATTTTCCAGCGTCTTCCTCAAGGTGTGCCCGGGTAATGCGTACTGGAAATAACGATCCGTCCTCCATCGGAATATCAAAGTGCCCTTCACAAACAATGGGCTCAAAAAACTGACTGATTTGGTATCCCTTCGGCGAGTCGGGGTAAAAATAATTTTTTCGATCGAAGACAGAACGCTTACCTAGGCGGGCATCGATAGCCAGACCAAACATAACGGCGTAGCGTACGGCTTCGCTATTGAGCACTGGCAGCATGCCAGGCATGCCAAGGTCTACTGCACAAGCCTGAACATTGGGTTCTGCGCCAAACTGGTTGGCAGCACCTGAAAATATTTTGCTGTTGGTAGCGAGTTGCAAGTGCACCTCTAGCCCCATTACGACTTCCCAGCTCATTGGCTTGCTCCCCCGAGCACCGGTTTAGCATGGTGGTGATCTGTACATAATTGGAAGCGATGTCCCACTCTTAATAGGGTTGCTTCATCAAAAGAACGTCCTATTAATTGCAGTCCCACTGGCATGCCATCAACAAGTCCTGCGGGAATCGATAGGCCGGGTAGACCGGCGAGGTTTACCGACAGGGTGTAAACGTCCTCCAAATACATAGCGAGTGGGTCGTCAGATTTTGCGCCTAGAGGAAAGGCCGGTCCGGGTGCAGCCGGCCCCGCAATAACGTCACAGTGCTCGAAAGCTTTTTGAAAATCTTCGCTGATCAGTCGCCTGACTTGTTGGGCTTTTTTAAAGTAAGCATCGTAGAATCCCGCCGACAAGGCATAGGTTCCCACAAGGATGCGTCGCTGAACTTCTTCGCCAAATCCTTCACTGCGAGATCTTTCATAAAGATCGGTAAGACTAAGAGGGCTTTCACAGCGGTGGCCAAATCTCACGCCGTCATAGCGTGAGAGGTTTGTAGACGCCTCTGCTGGGGCAATAATGTAGTAAGTCGCTATCCCCTGTTCAGTATGGGGCAGGTCAATATCGACCAGTTCTGCGCCCTCCTTTACGAGCTCGTCCAAAGCTTGATGGATTTTGTCGGCAACTCTCTGATCGAGATTTTGGCTGAAATACTCTTTCGGGATTCCAATTCTGAGTCCTGAGATCGGCTGATTGAGACCCCCAGAGAAGTCGGGGACCTCAAGATCGGCCGAGGTCGAATCCCCTGCATCAACGCCACTCATAGCTTGTAACATGAGCGCGGCGTCTTCGACTGTGCGGGTCATGGGACCGGCCTGATCCAAAGATGAAGCGAAAGCAATAATGCCCAGTCTAGAGACCCGTCCATAGGTAGGCTTTAATCCAGTGATTCCGCATAGTGAGGCCGGTTGGCGAATTGAGCCTCCAGTATCGGTGCCTGTGCCCAGGGGTGTGAAACCGGCGGCGACCGCAGCAGCAGCGCCACCGGAGCTACCACCCGGAACGCAATTGAGGTCCCAAGGGTTGCGCGTTACGCCAAATACCGAGGTCTCCGTGGACGAGCCCATAGCAAACTCATCCATATTGGTTTTCCCAAGCATAACTGTCCCTGCGGCACGGAGTCGGCTGACTACCGTGGCATCGTATGGGGGAATGAAGTTCGCTAGCATTTTTGATGCGCAGGTAGTGGCCACGTTGCGGGTACAGAAAATATCTTTATGAAGGAGTGGTATGCCGGTAAGGGGGCCTGCCGAGCCTTCACGCAGCCGCAGATCTGCGGCTTTGGCCTCGGTCAAGGCGGACTCTTGGCACAGAGTGATAACGGCATTAACTGCGGGGTTCTGTTTGGCAATAACGTCAATGCAGGCTTGTGTGAGCTCCACCGCCGAAATTTCTGCGGTTCGTAACCCAGACGACAATTCAGTAGCTGAGGCGTATGTGAGGGATTCCAGAGTCATTAATCGATAACCTTAGGAACGAGAAAAAATCCATCCTCTACAGCAGGAGCGGTTTGTTGAAGTGCCTCCCGCTGATTACCCTCGGTGACACTATCGGCACGCAGTCGCTGATGCATGTCGTGTGGGTTAGACATGGGTATGACCCCAGCGGTGTCAATTTCTTCCAGCTGGGCAACCAAATTCAATGTGCGAGTAAAGCGATCGGTCACATCGCCAAGTGCGGCTTCGTCGATACGTAACCGAGCGAGCTGTGCCACCGACAGCACGTCTGTGGGTATAGTGGGCATGGCGGCATATCCGCTGTGAAAGGAAAGGGGCGAAGCTACCACAGATTCACCTTGCCCAAAAACCCCCACGTTGATACATTCCCACTTTAGGACGAAGCTGAAACTCGCTGATTTACCTGTGTTTTTGCTGTGTTTTGCAGAACTTGGCTTTGTCATAACACATTCCCGCACTCTGAGTGCGCTCGCAGAAGCGAGGTGCGCTGGGGGGGCAGGCGTCGATTCCACGGGACCATAGTATGTTCAAGCGCCTCCGCGGCATGTTTTCAAATGACTTGTCGATAGATCTCGGCACAGCCAACACGTTAATTTATGTGAAAGATAAGGGCATCATCCTCGATGAACCTTCCGTAGTGGCAATTCGTATGCACAACGGACAAAAGACCATCGAGGCGGTAGGACGAGAGGCCAAGCGCATGCTGGGCAGAACCCCTGGCAACATTAGGGCCATCAGGCCTTTGAAAGATGGTGTAATCGCCGACTTTCAGGTCACTGAAAAAATGCTCCAGCACTTTATAGCCAAAGTGCACGAAACCCAGTTCATCCGGCCCAGTCCTAGGGTGCTTATCTGCGTTCCTTGTATGTCCACTCAGGTTGAGCGGCGGGCAATACGAGAATCCGCCTTAAGTGCGGGCGCTCGTGAGGTCAGACTCATTGAAGAGCCCATGGCCGCCGCTATCGGGGCGGGTCTGCAGGTCGATGAAGCCACTGGCTGCATGGTGGTGGATATTGGCGGGGGCACCACAGAAATCGCTATTATTTCCCTTAATGGCGTGGTCTACCGCGACTCCATTCGAGTCGGAGGTGATCGCTTTGACGAATCGATCATTGCCTTTGTACGACGGCATTACGGCAGTCTTATTGGCGACTCATCTGCTGAGCGAATCAAGCAGGAGATCGGATGTGCATACGCCTCAAGTGAGCTGAGAGAGATCGATGTCAGAGGGCGACACCTCGCCGAGGGCGTCCCCAAAAGCTTCACATTAAATAGCGATGAAATTCGCGAGGCGCTGGCTGATCCACTGGTTTCTATATTGCGGGCAATTAAGGTTGCACTTGAACAGTCGCCTCCTGAATTGGCCGCTGATATTGCCGAGTCGGGAATTGTGTTGACTGGTGGCGGGGCCTTATTGCGTGATCTCGATAAACGAATTATCGATGAGACGGGCCTGCCGGTTATCGTCGCAGAAGAGCCGTTGACCTGTGTAGCACGAGGCGGTGGTAAGGCCTTGGAGTTGGTAGATCGGCATGCCCTAGATTTGCTCTCCACCGAGTAAGTTCTCCTTTTTCAACGTTAAGGCGAGGTGAGCGATCAAACCCCTATTTCTTAAAGAAAAACATGTGGGTTGGCGTGCCACTTTAGCGATAGGTTGTTGCCTGTTGCTGTTGTTCTTCTTGCGTGATCACCCTGCCCTGGAAACTCCTAGGCAATTTACTATTGATACTGCAGCTATCTTGTATCGCGTAGCGGCGGCGCCCAAATCTGCTTTTATTGGGATCGGGGATTTCTTTCAGTCCCACAGTACCCTGCGAGCTGACAAAGAACGTCTCGAGCAAGAAAATTTGGTGCTCAAGGGGCAAACTCAAAAGCTTGCGTCAGTTCTGGCAGAGAACGGGCGCTATCGTGCTTTACTGCGCTCTGCCGAGACCCTTGAGCGCGAGGTTATGGTCGCGGAAATTGTTGCCATGACAGCTGCGCCATCGCGTCATGAATTGGTTATTGATAAGGGGAGCGCTGACGCTGTTCACGTGGGACAGCCATTGCTGGGTGCCGATGGCCTGATGGGACAGGTGATTCGAGTGGGGCAATACAACAGTCATGCGCTACTCATTACGGATGCAACCCATGCGGTTCCCGTTCAGGTGCTGCGCAGTGGTGTACGAGGGCTTGCCGAAGGAACTGGCGCATTAAATCGTTTGGTGGTCAGGCACATTGCAGCGACGACTGATATTGAAGAGGGTGATACTTTGGTGACATCGGGTCTTGGAGGGCTTTTCCCGGCGGGATATCCGGTGGCTATTGTTACGACCATCATAAAACAGCCTGGCTCTTCTTTTTCACAGGTAGTAGCAGCGCCGATTGCAAGCCTTGATCGTGGCCGCCATGTGATGTTGGCCCTCGATCTCATGCCCAATAGCAGTCAATAGTTGTGATTGTACAGAGAGGCTCTTGGGTGGTTTTCGGCTCGATTTTTGTGGCGCTTTTGCTCCTTGCTGCACCCGTCCCCATGTCTTGGCGCGGTTTTATTCCAGACTGGCCGCTCTTATTTTTGTTTTATTGGGTGTTGGCTTTGCCGAATCGAGTAGGCGTGCTTCTAGCCTGTATGGTTGGAGTGCTCACTGATCTTCTGGATGGGTCGCCTATCGGCGCTACAGCTATTGGTTCAGTGTTAGCCGTGCTTATTATTCTTGTGAGTTATCAACGTATTCGGCAGTTTGATGGGTTAAAGCAGAGCCTTGTCATGGGGCTGTTAGTGTCACTGGTACATCTTGTTGAGCAGCGATTGGAAGCGTTTTTGGGCTGGCAGCATGTTGGCACAGATTTTCTAATACCGGCCACAGTCTCCCTATTGTTTTGGGTGCCAGTTCGTAATGGCCTTAGATTTCTAAGACGGTATTACGAGGTTCAGTGATGAAGGTCATACTTGCCTCCACTAGTCCAAGACGACGGTCGCTGCTAGAGCTTTTATTGCCTGACTTTACCTGCGAAGCGCCTGACGTTGATGAGCGTCTAAAGGTGGAGGAGACACCAAGAAGTTATGTATCGCGCTTGGCGATAATGAAGGCGTTTGCCGTTGAAGCTCCCGGTGCACTCATTCTGGGTGCTGATACGACCGTTACGGTGGGTGCGTCGGTCCTGGGAAAACCCCGTGATCGTGAGCATGCAACGCATATGCTGTCCTTGCTTTCTGGGCGGTCCCACGAGGTACTGACGGCCGTAGCTGCTCGCTGCGACGATGTTATAGAGAGTTGTATTGTGTCCACCATCGTCACCTTCGTTGAGTTATCGCCGCAAAATATTGCGAGTTATCTCGATACGCCAGAGCCTTGGGATAAAGCGGGTGCTTACGCAATTCAAGGGCGAGGGGGTGTTTTTGTGCAGCGTATAGAGGGTAGTTACTCTTCGGTGGTGGGATTACC
This sequence comes from uncultured Luminiphilus sp., assembly GCA_938091995.1. GTDB lineage: Bacteria > Pseudomonadota > Gammaproteobacteria > Pseudomonadales > Halieaceae > Luminiphilus. Next base: position 31,019 of record CALKNZ010000033.1, read on the forward strand.
TCTCGCTGAAACAAGGGCCTTGATGGCCAGTTTTGGTGTTGGTTTAGATTGGTGAAGCCGCATGTCGATTGAGAGGATGTATCAAATTCTCGGCCGTACAATTTGGCGAGCAATGCTTTTGCTGGTGGTGTTATTGGCGGTGTATGTCGCAGGTGCTAGGGCTTTATTAAGCGCCTTACCGCTGTACCAGCAAAATATGGGGGAGTGGCTAACCGAGAAGACCAGTCTCAATTATCAAATCACTAGTATTCAAGGCGATATTGAAAAATTTCAGCCTAGCATTCGAGTCACCGGTCTAGTTATTGCGCTGCCCAACGGTCTGCCAATGAGTTTTGAGTCGGCAGAGCTGACCGTTGACCTCTGGGCTTCAATGTTGGCCAGACAAATTCGTTTAGACTCCCTTCGCCTAAATGGTTTGGCGGTGGACTTACCCTTGGGCGCTTTATCGATCTCGGGGAGTGACGGAAGTGCAGCACGGGTGGCTGCTGCACTGCTGGTAGCATTTCGTAAGGTAACCATCGCGCAAACAGAAATTTGGTTGGTCGACTCCGAGGGCGATCGCGAACCATTGAATTTAACTCTCGATTTGCGCCGAATGGGGAGTAAACGTCAAATCGCGGTTGAGGTCACTGGCCCACAGGGCTCGCAACTCAGTATTTCAGGTTCGAGTGTCGGCGATATCCTTCAGTTAGATCGCTTTACCGGTGAGCTGCACGGGCATTTAAGCATTCCCCATGCTGATTGGTTGGCGACCTTGTCTGATTATGACTTTGACTTTAGCGGTCAGCTTGATTTTTGGTATCGTAATAATAGCCAAGAACCTAATATTGAGGTGTCACTAGATATTGCGGACCTGACTTGGTCCTCGCCACTTGGTCGCACCTCAACCTTCGATAGTTTGGCGTTTGACGCTGGCATTAAGACTCAGCCTGAAGGTTGGATAGGGCGACTTCAGTCATTTGCTATGAGTGCTCAGGATACGGCGTTTACGCTAGAGCGCTTGCAAATTGAACAGCGTGGTAGGGGCCTTCAATTCAAAACGGAATCGGTTGACGTCGGTCAGTTAGTGGCTGCAGTGGTGGCCAGTGATGTTTTGCCCAGCAAGGCCTCTACGATTCTCTCTGAACTGGAGCCGTCGGGTTCTTTGCTGGCGCTTGAGGCCGGACTGACGGATTGGCGCGAGCCCCTATCGGATTGGTCAATTGTGTCTCAGGTCCAAGATTTATCGGTGCAAGCCCGCAAAAAAGTGCCGGGACTGCTAGGTATGGATGGAACAGTGGTGGCGAATCACATGGGCGCTACGGCTTGGTTGGACACCAATGACTTTGCATTGGATCTACCGCAGGTTTACAGGGCGCCGATTGAATTCAAACAGGTGTTAGGCCAACTTTCAGCGCGTTGGGATTCGAATACCCTATATCTTTATCGAGGTATTTTTGATGGAGAACATGAAAGTCATCGTGCCAATGCACTTTTTGGCATGGTGATTCCTTGGGTTCCTAATTCCCAAGCGGGACCACCCCTAGCGATGTATCTGGATGTCGGTGTTCCCGAGGCAGCGGTGGATGTTCGTCGAAACTATGTCCCCTATCGAATTCCTGAGGTCCTTGAGCAGTGGCTCGATAACAGTATTTTGGCGGGGCACCTGTCACAAACGGGCTTTTCTTGGCGAGGGGGCTTTAAAGGCTTTGGCTCTGGTCTTCAAAGTATGCAGATTGCCTCTGGTGTCTCTGACGGCAATATAAAATTTCAACCCGATTGGCCGAAGATTGAGAATTTTGAAGGAACGTTACTGGTCGATACTGACCGGGTCAGTGTTTGGGGCCGCCGTGGAAGCATCAGTCATGCGAGCGTCGAAAATGTCTCAGTAGAAGTTGACGCAGCAAGCACTGCGGGTGAGTTATTAGCTTCGGGTCAGTTTCATGGCTCTGGGATCGCAGCCTTAGATCTGCTGCAGAACAGCCCTATTTATACCAACGCGACTGCATTACTGGATGATTTGGAGCTGGAAGGAGCGGTGACGGGGCGTCTCGAGTTGGCGATGGATATCCGCTCACCTGCGGCACCGCCGCAGATCGCGCTTGCTGCAGAGCTTTCAGACGCTAAAGTGACGTCGCGTCTTTTAGCCCTTACCCTGGAAGATTTACGGGGCGGGTTAGATTTTAATTCTGAAACCGGCTTTTCTAGCCGAGACCTGCAATCTACAGTGTTTGGACAGCCCGTTGTTACAGAAATAGGCAGGGGCAGCTCCGGTCTTGATGACGCAGCGATATTCGATGGTCGGTTTATCGCCGATGTATCTGGCACTGATTTGTTAAATTGGAGCCAAGGTTTAGCCGCGTATTCTTGGGCAGAAGAAACGCAAGATCAGCCGCTGTCAGGTAAAACCCAGGTGACGGTCAATGTAGCTGTTGGTGATGGAGCCCAGTTTCATGTGGGTAGCACATTGGAAGGGTTGGCGGTGGCATTACCAGAACCGCTGGGTAAAAGTTTGGATGCGTCTGCCCCCCTAAGTGTAATTTTGCGGCCGAGTTCGCCCATTCCTCTTGAGGTTTTTTGGTCTGAGCGCCTACAGTCGCGACTGTACCAAGACGAAGCCGGACTCTCAGGCCTTGGGTTAGATCTAACGCCGAAACCTCATCCCACGCTATTTCCTAAAGATGCACAAACTGCAGGTGTCCATGTATTTGGGCAGATTGCACGCATCGAACTCGACCCATGGCTTTCGACCTTGCGTCGATTCAGCCTTACCGATAACGGTGTCTCGCCCCAGTGGCCGCTGCAAGTTAACACTTTGAAAATCGATGAGATGGTCGTTGGCACGATTGCTGTTGATAACGTCACGATTGACGTTACCCCCTATAGTTCGTGGTACCAACTTGGCATTAACACATCATGGCTGGATGCAGAACTGACCTTGCCCGAGGACGACAGAAATATAGCGTTAATCATTAACCAACTTGATTATGATCAGCTGAGTGGCTTGAGCACTGTTACGACTGATCTGTACCCCTCGGATAATGAAACCGTGACACGCCGTCCACCGGAGCTACCTGTCCCGCTTGATGTCACTGTGGCTAATCTGAAAATGAAGGAGCAGGCGCTCGGTGCTGCTAGATTTCGTCTCACTAGCGCAGCTGATGCCTTGGTCATCGAAGATATACAGGGTCAATTTGCAGGTTTGAAGCTGTTAGAGGGCAGCGGTTTGACCTGGTCGGAGAACGACCAGGGGGCTTGGATTACTGACCTTAACGTGCGCGCGGAAATGCTTGATCTTAAGCGAACGTTTACTGACCTATCACTGGAGCCCCTAGTAACCACCCGTTCGGGTGTCATTCAGACTGATCTAGCCTGGCCAGGTAGCCCCACAGATTTGGATCTATTGGAGTTAACTGGATCGGCGCAGATGGAGTTAAGAGAGGGGTCCTTTTTGCCGGTTTCATCTGGAGCAACCGGCGCGGTGCGTTTATTCAGCTTATTAAATCTAGCTGGGCTGTTTGGCCGTGCCGATGTGACCAGAATTTTTGATCCGGGTGTTGCGTTTCGATCTGCCGTTGGCGAGTTAGAATTCAATCCGGGCAGCGTGAAAATTCCCGAGTTCAATATTATTGGTACGGGCGGGGGATTTAACTTTAGTAGTGATATTGATCTCGTTACCGAAATGATCGACGGTGAGTTAGTGGTCACATTACCGCTGGTAGAGAATATTCCCTGGGTGGCGGCTCTAGTGGGAGGGATTCCTGTGGCCGCGGGTGCTTATTTGGTTAGCAAGGTCTTCGAAGAGCAATTCTTAAGTCTGAGCAGTGGTGTGTATGCAGTGAAGGGAAATCTCAGCGCTCCAGAGGTAAAGTTCATTCGAATATTTGACGCTGGAGCGCCTGTTGACTCACAGGGTTCAGTTTCCGGTGGCTCCCAAGGAGCCCCTCAAGGAGCCCCCGAAGGAGCCCCTCAAGGAGAGTCCCAAGGAAACCCCCAAGGAGATCTCTAAAAGTCTACCTCCGAGGACTCCTGAAGTTCTCGCAGATATTTAAACAACTTCCTTGCCTGCTCTTTTGCGCGAGGCCCGCTGCTATCGCTTTGCCGCACAAGGTGTCGCAGCTGCTGACGATCGGCATGGGGGAAGGCCGCTAAGGCTGCCGGAAAGGCTGCTTCGCCTTGGGCAATTAGCGCGTCCCTGAGTTGTTCTAGTTGATGCAGTTGTGCTCGTTCGGCTTGATGAATGCCATCAAGTTTCGCGAGGGCAGTTTCTATCGGTTCGGGATCGATCACGCGCATCAGTTTGCCAATGTACTGCAGCTGGCGCCGGAGTCCCCCGCGCTGTGTAATTTTTCGGGCTTGAAGTACCGCTTCTTCCAGGCGGGCATCTTCGATTGGGATTTGCTCAAGCTGACTTGGTGTTAGATTAACTAGACGGGTTCCCAACACCTGAAGTGCGGTCATCGCACGTTTTTTCGAGCTTTTGCTCGGCGGCGCGTCCTCAGGATTCCAGTCGTCATCTTCAAAATCTGTTTTAGCCATAAAAAATTGCTGCCAGCCCTAGAAAGGATAAAAAGCCCACGACGTCAGTGACCGTAGTGAGAACAACACCGCCTGCTAAGGCTGGATCGATACCTAATCGCTTTAATGTCAAAGGTATAACGGCACCGGCTAATCCAGCGGTCATTAGATTGATCATCATGGCGGCGGCAATCACTAGGCCCAATGTCCAGTCTTCAAACCAAGCAGAGGCTGCCGCGGCAACAACGAGAGCCCACAATATGCCATTAGCCAGTCCCACTAAAGCCTCTCGTGTAACTAGCCAACGTTGATTACGACTGTTTAATTGGCCCATCGCGAGGCCTCTAATTAAGACCGTTAAGGTTTGGGTGCCCGCGACGCCGCCCATTGAAGCTACGATGGGCATGAGCACCGCAAGAGCCACCACTTTTTCAATGGTGTCCTGAAATATATTGATCACTGACGATGCGATTAACGCTGTGATCAGATTTATACCCAGCCAAATGGCACGGCGGGGTGCAGTTTGCATGACGGTGGCAAAGGTATCTTCGTCTTCGGCAATACCCCCCAGGGAGGTGAGGGAGTGGTCGGCTTCTTCTCGAATGACATCAACGACGTCATCAATGGTGATTCGGCCCAGCAATCGGTTTTGCTCGTCGACAACCGGCGCTGAAATCCAATCGTTTCGTTCGAATAGTCTGGCCACTTCTGCAGCAGGTAGGTGGGCGGGAATCGCATCGCGATTCGTTACCATCATTTCTCTGACCGATTGGCCGGGATCGGTGACAAGAAGTATGCGTATGGGGAGAATGCCGATAAAGTGATCTTCTCGATTCACGACAATGATGCTGTCAGTATTCTGCGGTATCTCAGCATGTCGTCGCAGATAGCGCATGACGACATCAAGGGTCAGGTCAGCTCTAATCGAAATGGTGTCAGTGCTCATCAGACCACCAGCAACATCGTCTGGAAACGCCAATACAGTGGCCAATCGCGTTCGATCAGCCTCGTCCATAATGCCAAGAACTTGCTCGGTTATAGAGTCAGGAAGATCGTGCAGGATGTCGGCGACGTCATCGTCATCAAGTTGGCCCACGATCACAGCTAGGGCCTTTGGATCCATTTCGACAAGGAACTGATTGCGCAGTTCCTCAGGTAACTCGTTGAGGACGTCGGCTTCTTGCTCCGGTTCTAACAGGCTCCAGAGAACCTGTCGAACTCGAGGGGGGTAGGAGGTGATGAGATAGGCTACATCCCCAGGGGACAAATCGCTGACAATGCCGGCTACGTCGCCGAGGGTCCCCGCGTCGAGTGCGCGATCAAGCTGCGCGAGCTGCTTTTCTGTAGTAACCGAAGAATTCACGGCCAGCCCTCCGTTCCCAGGTGTCGATTATCGGTGACAATGAAGCGCGGTGCACCTAAAGAGACGGTGAATATGACCTTGCCTGGGAACTTCGTTTACTCGGATTCGCCGAAGCGATCGTTGATTAGGGCTGCGATGGCGGCATGAGCAGCGACCTCGTCTTCCCCTTCAGTGGTCAGGTGTAGTGTTGTGCCTTGACCTGCAGCCAGCAGCATGACCGACATGATACTTTTGGCATCCACTGTTTGGTCATCTTTTCGCAAGGTAATTTTGCTACTAAAGCCCGCAGCACAATCAATGAGCTTTGCCGCAGCACGGGCGTGCAGTCCAAGACGATTAATAATAATGACCGAATCTTCAATCATGCCGTTACCATAGTTGATAGTTCACGGTGACGGATCTGTGTTCGCCGATGTTCCGATTGTAGGAAGCGAAAGACGGCTTCCGCAACATAGACTGAGCGGTGCTGCCCACCCGTACAGCCAATAGCAATTGTCATGTAGGTTCGCTGAGATTCTGCATAGGCAGGCAACCAGCGCACTAATAGCTTGGTAATATCGTCGACAAATTCCTGTGTCTGGGGATGGTTCTCGAGAAACTGCGCCACCGCAGAATCTTGGCCTGTCAGGGGACGCAAATGACTTTCCCAGTGTGGATTGGGTAGTAGCCTGGCATCAAAGACTAGATCGGCATCCGACGGTACTCCGCGCTTAAAGCCAAACGATTCCACAAGTAAAGATAGGCCCTCAACATTCGGCGACCCTAGTCGTGCTGAAATCATCGCGCGCAGATCGTAAAGGGTTAGATCGCTGGTATCGATAACCAGATCAGCATCCTGCGATAGGCTAATTAACAGGTCATTTTCATGAGCGATGGCTTCGGGCAGAGAGTATTTGTCACTGCTTAGGGGATGTCTGCGACGCGTTTCGCTGAATCGCTTAGTCAATACGGCAGGTTTAGCATCAAGAAATAAAATTTGACTATTTACGGTCTCGGGGAGCGTTTCTATGACCGTTGTGATTTGTCGCAAGTCGTCAATGCTATTGCGAACATCGATACAAACAGCAATGCCGCGAAATGACTGATACTGCTCTCGCTCAAGTTGCAGCGTTAGGGTGGGAAGTAGTGCTGCTGGTAGGTTGTCCACACAGTAAAACCCCAGATCCTCTAGCTGGTGCAGCGCGGTGCTTTTCCCCGAACCAGACCGGCCGCTGATAATGACGAGTTCCACGGTTACGCTGCCTTTGCCGTGACTGCAGATTGCAGCAGGCCAGTTGTGCTGGAGGCTTTTCGCAGGCCCTCACAATATCCGACATCGGAGAACCGGCCTGCGACCTCTGCCAAAAGGTCTAAATGCTCTTGGGCAGCGTCTGGCGGAACCAGCAACACAAAAAACAGATCCACGGGCGCGCCATCAGGGGCATCGTAATCAATGGGAGACGCCAACGTGATCAAACAGCCCAGGGGTTCGTTCAAGCCTTCAACACGACAATGGGGCACGGCAACTCCGGTGCCCAGCGCGGTAGATCCCAGCCGCTCGCGTTCTAACAAGCCGGCATAGACTTGGCTCACCTCCAGAGGTTCCTCAACCTCGGCAATGTGTTGCGCTGCCAACTCTAACACCCGCTTTTTACTGATCGCATGCAGCCTGCAAACAACGCGCTGTAGATTTAATAAACTGTCCAAAGAGCTCATTGCCTAGCGGCCTCGCTGTTTTTCCTTGTGCTTAATGATTTGCCGATCAAGCTTGTCGGCAAGTGCATCAATGGCTGAATACATGTCGTCGTTTTCCGCTGAGGCAAAAAGATCTGCCCCTGCGATGTGTAAATTTGCTTCGGCTTTGTGGCTGGCCTTTTCAACGACGAGAGTCACTTCCACATTTGTAATGTGGTCTATGTGCCTTTGCAGTTTCTCAAATTTAGCGGCAACGTGATCGCGTAGACCATCGGTTACCTCAATGTGATGCCCGCTTACAATTAATTGCATAACTTCTACTCCCTACTAACGATCACTTCAATACTAAGATTCAGAGTAATCTCCGCCGCTCATTAGAGGGCGGGATGTTCAGTTGTTCGCGATACTTGGCCACCGTTCTTCTCGCAACTATGATGCCTTCTGCCTCTAACAGCACACAAAGTTTGTTGTCACTGAGTGGCTTTTTAGCTTCTTCTGCCTGGACCAGTCTTTTAATTAGGGCTTTGATTGCAGTGGAGGAACGTTCGCCACCCTCTGTGGTGGCAACATGACTGGAAAAGAAAAATTTCAGTTCGTAAATGCCTCGCGGGGTATGCATGTATTTACGGGTAGTGGCACGGGAAACTGTCGATTCATGCATGCTTATCTGCTGTGCAATATCCGCCAAAATAAGTGGTTTCATCGCCTCTTCGCCGAGCTCTAAAAATTCTCGTTGATGTTCAACAATTTTACTGGCGACTTTTAATAACGTTTCGTTTCTGTTGTGCAAACTTGTCATGAAAAATTTAGCTTCTTGCAGATTTTCTTTTACAAAGGTCTTATCGCTGGCTGAACCTGTTTGTCCAATGAGTTCAGAGTAGAGGGAGTTGATCCGGAGTTTGGGGGCAATATCGGGGTTGAGTTCAACCCGCCAGTGGCCATTTTTCCGCAGGACAAAAACGTCAGGAATAATGTATTCCGTCGTGCTTTCCCCGACGGATGTTCCTGGGGTTGGATCTAGTGAGCGTATGAGGTTCAACGCACCAACGACATCCTCTGGCGTTGTCCGAAGGCGCCGAGATAGTTGCCGGGGATCGGCGGTTGCAATGCTTTCCAGATGACGATTAGCGATAGCGCCGGCCGTATTTCGATGGGGCGTGTCCTCGTCCATTTGTCGCAGTTGGAGTAGCAGGCATTCCCGTAAGTCAGCAGCAAAAATACCTGTCGGTTCGAAATGTTGTAACCGATGCAATACCGCTAATACCTCATCAAGCTCCAGGTCCGGGTCTCGCAAGGCCTCTAAAATTTCTTCTGGGGTTTGTGTTAGGCGACCATTGGCGTCGACTGCATCGATCAGGGCGGTCGCTATCATATGGTCCGTTGCGGAGAACCGAGTCAGATTTAATTGCCAGTGGAGCTGGTCATGCAGCGTTTCAGGCTCTGCATCTCGATCTGCGAACTGCCCTAGGTCACTGTCTTGGGATGAGGGCGGCGGCGCGGAGGAGGGCATGAGGTCTTCCCAACGAGTATCGACCGGCAGCTCTTCGGTACTGTCTTGCTCTGCGACCGGCGCGGTGAAGTCAACCTCACTTTCACTCTGATTGCCTTGGCCATCGTCATGACTGTCACCGTCCTCTTCGCGTTCGAGCAGCGGGTTGGATTCGAGGGTCTCTTCAATCGCCTGCTGTAAATCAAGGGTGCTGAGCTGCAATAACTTAATGGCCTGTTGAAGCTGGGGCGTCAACGCCAGTGATTGGCCCATTTTTAACTGTAGTGACTGCTTCATTACACCTCTTGGAAGCGTTTACCCCTAAGTCGCTCCCGTCAGTGTAGCGCTGCCTTATAGCTTATCGCAACGATTGGCGTATTACTTGCTTTGCTCTGGTACACAATAGCCGGATTAATCGCGCGATTGACTCTAACTGCTGACTCGAGAAGGCGCACTCTAAAGGGTGAAGTCGTTACCCAAATACACGGCTTTTACCTTTTCATCAGCAAGGACTGTCTCCGGCTCTCCAGACGCAATGACGTATCCCTCTCCAACAATATAAGCCCGCTCACAAATGTCGAGGGTCTCCCGTACATTGTGATCTGTTATGAGAACGCCGATATTGCGGGCTTTGAGCTGATTGATGATGCCTTTAATCTCATTAATTGAAATGGGATCGACACCAGCAAATGGTTCATCCAAAAGAACGAAGGCTGGATCAAGTGCAAGGGCACGTGCTATCTCCACCCGCCGTCTTTCGCCCCCGGACAGCGCCTGCCCGAGTGAGTGTTCTATGTGTCCGATACTGAACTCAGCCAGAAGATCATCGCAAAGCTTATGTTGTTCCGCGCGATTGATGTCTTTACGCATCTCGAGAATGGATAGCAGGTTATCTCGTACGGACAAGCGCCGAAAAATAGAGGCTTCTTGAGGCAGGTAGCCAATCCCGGCTCGGGCTCTTTGGTGAATGGGTCGAGGCGTTAGGTCTTGCTGTTGGAGTAATATGCGCCCCTCATCGGCCTTAACCAGCCCAAGAATCATGTAAAAGCAGGTTGTCTTGCCCGCGCCATTCGGTCCAAGTAAGCCAACGATTTCTCCGGAGCTGACTTCAAGGGACACGTCTTTAACGACCTTCCTGCCTTTATAAGCTTTAGCAAGATTCTGGGCGGATAATGTTTTTTGCATGCCTAGGAGTCCGGGTTCTTGGGGCGCTCCATGGCGCTGGGAGGAATAATCATTTCAACGCGTTGGCCTGCGCTCTGCCCGGGAGCTTGATCACCTGTTGCGGTCACCCGCTGCTGACCCAATATGTAATCAATTGTGGCGCCGGTAACGATGGCGCCATCCTGTTCGATTCTCGCGTTTTCTGTCAGTGTCACTGTGTCATCTTTCTGATCATAAGCAATGCGATTAGCGGCCGCTTTAATCGGCGCTTTGCCATCCTCTGGAGTCTGCCTCAGGGTCGCAGGGGTGCCTATTGCGGTGATGAGCCCATTTGCCGCATCCCCATGCTGGTGCAGCGTCAGGAGATCCGCTTCGATACGCAGTGAACCCTGAGTCAGCTCCACCGACCCTTGGTAACGTGTTTCGCCAGCTTGTTCGTCGCGGACCGCCGAATCGGCGGTGATTCTGATGGGTTGCTCCCGGTCAGTGGGTAAGGCCTGAGCTAGCGTCGCGATCAGTGCGGCTAACGTTGTAGCTAGTAATCGCAATAGTAATCCGTTTTTATTTTGCATAGCGAGTCTCTACCTCGTGGAGCAGCGTTGCCTCACTAGATGTCAAATTGATGTTGAGTCCGGTAGCTGTTGTGAGGCTATTCGCTGTGAACAGCTGCACCTTAGCATCGGTGGTTGCTAGGTTTTCATTCAATAGAAGGCGGATATGGGGTGTCTTCATGGTCGCACCGCGTTCCAGTTGATTTATTTCAACGCCTTTTAGGAGGAAAAGCTCCTTTATGTTTGGATGCAATTGGCCTTCAGTAGCCGTCATTTGCCAATGGTTACCGTCATCATCGGGGCTCAGAAATGTCAGCTCCTGGGCATACGTGGTTGGATCGTTAATGTAAGTTTTCCCCGATGCAATAGTCAGATATTGAATGCGCAAGCCCGTGGGGTCATAGCTCCAACGTTCAGCGCGCTCAAGATAACTATCGGGGACTGAGCTGGACGTCAGCGGTGCTGTGGGTATGACTTCGTCACCTCTACCCAAGGTAATCCAGAAAAAGATTCCTATCGCGATCAATAACAGTGAGGAAAAGGTGAGTTTCATAGATCGTAGCTTTCTACTAGGGCCTGCCACTCACCTCGAGCTCGCAGCAATGTTTCCGCCCATTCGCGAACGGCGCCCTGACCGCCGTCACTTTGCGTAATGTAGTCTGCACAATCGCGTACAACGTCGACTGCATCAGCGGGGCATGCACCGTGAGCGGCCGATTTAATAGCGGCCAAGTCGGGTAGATCGTCTCCCATGTAAGCGGTCTCGTCCAGAGTGCAACCCACAAGGGCGGTCATTTCTTGCAGCGCTGTCAGTTTATCCTCTCGGCCTTGAATAACATCGGTGATGCCGAGCTCCGCGGCTCTTCGTTCCACCATGGGCGACGATCGACCTGTTATGAGGGCGACTCTAATGCCGGCTTTTTGCAGCAGCTTCACGCCCAACCCATCCTTAATACAGAAAGATTTGTATTCTAGCCCGCTGCTGTCGTAGGTCACTCTGCCGTTGGTAAGTACGCCATCGACATCCATAGCCACTAATTTCAGTTTGGCTGCAAAGTTATCGAGCTGCCTCATTAGGTCAGCCCCGCTTTGAGAAGAGTCATCAAATGTATCACGCCTGCTATGTGCCCCTGTGGGTCTGTGATGACCAGTGACGAGATGCGATTTTGCTCCATGATGTGCATGGCTTCAGCAGCGAGATGCCCTGCTGGCAGGGTTTTCACGCCAGCTGACATAAGCTCGGTGATGGCCACAGAGTTTATATCTGGCTGCCCTTCCAATGCGCGCCGTAAGTCGCCGTCGGTAAAGATGCCTCTCAATTGACTACGCTCTCCAACGATGGTCATGCCGAGACCTTTAGCGGTTATTTCCATGAGTGCTTCTGCTAGGGATGCAGTGGGTCCAACCAGCGGAATATCTGCGCCAGTGATCATAAGATCTTCGACCCTGAGCAGCAGTCGCTTGCCCAGCGCGCCGCCGGGGTGTGAAAAGGCAAAATCTTCCTCAGTAAAGCCACGGCTTTCTAAAAGCGCTATGGCCAGAGCGTCACCCATTGCCAGTGCAGCGGTCGTACTTGAGGTGGGGGCTAGGTCCAAAGGGCAAGCTTCAGTATCCACGCTGACGCCAACATGCACGTCAGAGGCATTGGCGAGTGCTGATTCAGCCTGCCCGGTCATACTAATGAGCTTGACCCCGAGTCGTTTTAGTAGTGGCAGCAAAGTAAGAATTTCTGGAGTTGTCCCGCTATTGGACAGCGCTAGCACGGTATCGCGTTGGGTGATCATACCCATGTCACCATGTGAGGCTTCACCCGGATGGACAAAAAAAGCGGGTGTACCTGTGCTGGCTAGGGTTGCTGCAATTTTGTGGGCAATATGTCCGGATTTCCCCATGCCGGTCACAATGACTCTGCCCTCTGTTTCCAGTACGAGCTGGCATGCAGTGGCAAAAGAATTATCCAGCCTCTCGGCTAACTGACTGACGGCTTGCCCTTCCAATTTGAGCGTGCGTCGTGCCGAAGTAATGAGCGCCTCATCATTGAGCATCGTTGTCAAACCTTTTGAATGTCATAGTAAAGCCAAAGGCAGTAAAACACATAAGCGCTTAGGAATAAGCAGCCCGCCACTCGGCCTAGTGGCGCATGATCCTGATCTTTACGCCAGCCCAGCCATGTGAAGGCGGCAAGTGCAGCGGTTGTTATAAAAACAGCCCCCAAGTCTCGCTGCAAATCGGGGATGGACAATAGGAGTGGCGAGAAAAAACCCGGTAGCGCAAGAACAATGAGCAAGTTAAACATATTGGAGCCGACCACAGCACCAATAGCGATATCGGCATGTCCTTTGAGAGCGCTCACCATTGCGGCGGCTAACTCGGGAAGGCTCGTGCCCAAAGCGACAATGGTTAGGCCGATCACTAATTCTGAGACACCCAGGGCTTCAGCGATATTTACAGATGCCCACACCAGAAGGCGAGAACTGCCAATAAGTATGGCAAGGCCTAGGATAAAAGCGACGATTGCCCGACTAAGAGTGAGTTCCTGAATCTCTGATGGATTGTCATTGATGCTGGGTCTTCGCAGGTGGCGACTTATCCGAATCAGGTAAAAGACCAGGGTAGCAAGCAAAATTGAGGCATCAACAGCCGACAGGATGCCATCTTTTAGTAACCATCCACACAGCACAACGACCATTAGCAGTAGCGGTAGGTCGGTAAACGCAGTGGTTCTTCCTACCAAGATGGGGGAGATGATGAGTGTGAGCCCAAGCACCAAGCCTATATTTGCAATATTGGATCCGAAGGCGTTGCCCACGGCGAGTTCGCCAGCTCCGGAAGCTGCTGCGGTAGCGGAAACTAAGATTTCAGGTGCTGATGTCCCTAATGACACGATGGTCATGCCAATGAGTAACGGTGACATTCCGAAACGACGGGCGAGAGAGGCTGCGCCCTGAATAAATAAGTCGGCGCTCCAAACCAAGGTGGCAATACCTACGGCGACGACAGCAAAATTCAAAAACATAACGTTCCTCTGCGCGGCCCTGCTGGCGCGCCTGGCATGCAGGTATGTCACACGCGTAGCACACAGATCGGTTATGATGTTGCGCATCGCGTTGTATCCCCTTTTACTCGGGGGTCGGCGCACATTATATCCTACTGATCAACAATGACGGAGGCCTTGATGGTCAATAGTGCATTTAGACAGAGCGTGAATAGAGGGTTGGTAACGCTTTTTTTGTTGTGTCTTAATCTGGGCGTTGCCAGTCTCGCGAGCGCTCAGGGAGAGGCGTCAAAGCCTGGCCCTCGTGAGGTGGTTGCGGCTGCGACCGATAATATTATGACACTGGCTAGAGAGGCTCCGGCCTACTTTGATACGGACCCAGATCGTTACACCAATGCGGTAGCCGAGGAGCTTGACCGTGTGGTGGATTTTCGTGGGTTTGCGCAAAGGGTCATGGGGCGCTATGCGGGCAGCGAGCTGTACAAGAGTCTGGATGAAGCCGGGAAAAACCAACTGCGAGCCCACCTAATGGCGTTTACCGATGTACTGCGCTCGGGCATGGTCAACACCTACAGTCGTGGCTTGTTGGCGTTTGGAGGGTCGAAAGTAGAGTTGGGTGAAGTGGATATGGCTCCCGGCAGCACGCGGGTTGCTTCGGTAACGCAGCGGGTATTCGGCGATGACGGGAAAATTTATACGGTTAAGTACCAGATGGGTCAATACCGTGACGGTAGTTGGAAACTGCGTAACTTAATTATTGAAAACATAAATTTAGGCGAAATTTACCGGGGTCAATTTGAGGCAGCTGCCCTTGAGGCTGGCGGTGATTTGGACGTGGTAATTGCGAACTGGGATGACAATCGAGTGAAATCCCTTTCTGAGGAGGAATAACGTGGACGTCAGTGAAGTACGTGATCTCGTGTTGGCGGCATTTCCGGAGTCGGAGGTGGATGTCGATTTAGTCGGCGGGCACTACACCGTGAAGGTGATTTCCGAGGCTTTTGCTGGAGTCAGGTCGGTGGCAAGACAACAGCGTGTCTATGCACCGTTGGCATCTGCTATTGCTGCAGGCCATATGCATGCGGTTAATATTCGTGCATTAACCCCCGCTGAAGCAGTCGATTGAGTTAGCGGCGTGGATAATTTGCTCATCAAGGGCGGGCGGACGTTATCGGGTCAACTGAGAGTTTCTGGCGCTAAAAATGCAGCGCTTCCGATACTGGCAGCAACGTTGCTGACCGAAGCAAAAACAACCATTAGAAACTTGCCTCACTTGCATGACATCACCACCATGGTGGAGCTTCTGGGCAGCCTTGGCGCCGACCTCATGATCGATGAGAAGCTGGGTATTGAGGTAGATGGCAGTACCATCAACACCTTGCAGGCACCCTATGAGTTGGTGAAAACCATGAGGGCTTCTATCTTGGTGCTGGGACCTTTGTTGGCGCGCTTTGGTGAGGCTGAGGTTTCTTTCCCAGGGGGTTGTGCGATTGGCTCTCGACCGGTTGACCTTCACCTTAGGGGCCTTGAGGCCATGGGTGCCGAGATTTGCGTTGAGGCAGGCTATATTAAGGCCCGCAGCGCAGGACGCTTGAAGGGTGCTGATATTACCTTTGAAACCGTTACTGTAGGCGGTACAGAAAACTTACTCATGGCCGCAACCTTAGCGGAGGGTAAAACGGTCTTGCGTAATGCTGCTCGTGAGCCCGAGGTGGTGGATCTAGCTCAGTGCCTGTGTGCAATGGGCGCAAAGATCTCGGGTATAGGATCAGCAATTCTTGAAATTGAGGGTGTGGAAGCGTTGCATGGGGCTGACTACACGGTAATGCCGGATCGGATCGAAGCAGGTACCTACTTAGTCGCCGTGGCGGCAACGGGTGGCAAAATTCGTCTTGAGGGTGCGGTACCCCATCACCTCGATATTGTCCTAGAGAAACTTCGTGAGGCTTCGGCCTCGATTCAGACGGGGGATGATTGGATCGAGCTCGACATGCAAGGACGAAGGCCCATAGCTGTAGCAATTACCACCGCACCTTATCCCGGATTTCCTACGGATATGCAGGCACAATTTACGGCCCTTAATACAGTTGCTGAGGGCGTGGGCAGGGTGACAGAAACCGTTTTTGAAAATCGCTTGATCCAGACTCATGAAATGAATCGAATGGGGGCCCAAATCAGCATTGAAGGCAACACCGCGCTTATTGTGGGTCAGGGCTGTTTAAAGGGTGCCCCGGTGATGGCTTCCGATCTCCGCGCATCCGCGAGCCTTGTAATTGCGGGGCTTGTAGCCGAGGGGCAAACCAGAGTGGATCGCATTTATCACATTGATCGTGGCTATGAGTGTATCGAGGAGAAATTGCAATCCTTGGGCGCCGATATACGACGTCAGCCCGGTTAACTACACGACGCTTCGGAAAACTCATGACACAACAATTAACGATAGCACTTACGAAAGGGCGCATATTAAAGCAGACACTGCCTTTGCTGCAGGCTGCGGGTTTGTCACCACTTGAAGATATTGAAGCCAGTCGTAAACTTATTTTCAATACCGAGCACTCTGATGTCCGACTGGTTATCCTGCGCGGTTCCGACGTGCCCACTTACGTGCGTCATGGTGCGGCTGATGTGGGTGTTGTGGGTAAAGACATGCTGCTTGAATTCGGAGCTGACGGCCTCTACGAACCTCTAGATTTGGGTATTGCACGCTGTCGCTTGATGACGGCGGGATTTTCCGGGCGAGAAAAGGTTAGAACTCGAGTTCGCGTGGCGAGCAAGTTTGTCAATATTGCTCGACGCTATTATTCCAGCAAGGGCATTCAGGCCGACATCATAAAATTGTACGGGGCGATGGAGTTGGCGCCGCTCATGGATTTAGCGGATGAGATTGTCGATATTGTGGACACAGGAAATACGTTACGCGCTAACGGCATGTCGCCCCTTGAGCATATTGCCGATATCAGCACGAGGCTAGTGGTTAACAAAGCGGCTATGCGAACCCGTCACGGTGTCATACAACAAGTCATTGAGGCCCTCGCTGTAGCGGTAAATCAGGAAGTTGGCTCATGACTGCAGGTCTTCTGCGCCGCCTCAACGCGGCCTCTGATTCTTTTCAGGCCGATTTGACCGCCCTGACAGCCCGGCATGACGAGCGTGACGGTGAACTGGTGAGTCGTGTTGCCACGATTATTGAGTCTGTTCGTAAAGGGGGTGACGCTGCGCTGCTTAAGCTGACGCAAGATTTCGATCAGCATCCAGCCACTTCGATCAACGACCTAACGATTGAACCTGCACAAATGCAGGCGGCACTCGAGGCCCTTCAATCTGACACCCGGACAGCACTCGAGACCGCGGCAGAGAGAATTCGTGATTATCACCAACACCAAGTGGCCCAGAGTTGGTCATTTGAAGATGCGCTGGGTAATCGTCTTGGGCAGCAGGTTACCGCCATGGCTCGAGTTGGGATCTATGTGCCGGGTGGTAAAGCAAGCTATCCATCATCGGTATTGATGAATGCTATTCCAGCAAAGGTTGCAGGGGTTCTCGAGGTGGTGATGATGGTTCCTGCACCTCAGGGCGTGATTAATCCCCTCGTACTGGCCGCCGCCGCTTTGGCCGGTGTTGATCGTATTATTACTGTGGGTGGTGCCCAAGCAATCGCAGCCTTGGCCTTTGGAACAGAAACAATTGCGGGTGTCGATAAAATTGTCGGACCCGGGAATCAGTATGTAGCAGAGGCCAAGCGACAGGTTTTTGGCGTTGTTGGCATCGATATGGTGGCGGGCCCATCTGAAGTTCTAATCATTGCCGATGACAGTGCTCCCGCAACGTGGATGGCGATGGATCTTTTTTCTCAGGCTGAACATGATGAGCAGGCGCAGGCGATTTTAGTCAGTCCCGACGCAGCTTATCTCGATGCTGTTGAGGCCGCTATGGAAGAGCTGTTGAGCACCATGGCTCGTGAGAACATCATTCGTTCGGCACTGAGGAATCGAGGTGCCCTCATCAAAGTACGCGATCTTGATGATGCGATTGCGCTAAGCAACAGGTTGGCGCCAGAGCACTTACAGCTTGCCTTTGACAATGCAGAAGCGCGCGTCTGTGAACTCACCGTTGCCGGCGCTATTTTCGTGGGAGTCATGAGCTGCGAGTCCCTAGGTGATTACTGTGCCGGACCTAATCACGTGCTTCCGACATCGAGCACTGCACGATTCTCTTCTCCTTTGGGTGTTTATGACTTTCAAAAGCGAAGCTCGGTTATTCAGTGTTCTACAGAAGGGGCAATCGTGTTGGGCGGCGTTGCCTCGGTATTGGCTAGGGGAGAGTCTTTGGAGGCTCATGCGCGTAGCGCGGAATTAAGGTTAGAAAAACTCGATGTTTAACCCCCGGGTCTCGTACCCACGACTGCCTGCAGTTGAACCAGTGCCTGCTCGCGGCCCCGAGCCACCTCAATATTCACGACCTCTCCGGGTCTGAAACGCGCAATTTGGTGCATGGTGATGCGCCCATCGTTAACCGTGCGGCCATTAATTGCGCTAATTATATCGCCCAATTGTAATCCAGCTCTTGCGGCTGGACCGCCCTCAGACAGTCCAGAAACTACCAATATTTGTCTCTGTTGAGCGAGTGTCTCGGGGGTTTGGAGTAGCTCTACACTAACGCCCAACCAACCTCGAACAACTGTGCCGTAGTCGACCAAGTCTTTCATGACAAAGTTTGCCAAATTCACAGGCGTCGCCAGATTGATGCCAATGGCGGCGTTATCGGCGCCTTCGCCATTAGCGGTATAGATTAAAGTGTTAATGCCAAGTAGTTTGCCGGACGCATCGATTAAGGCGCCACCAGAGCTACCCAGAAGAATACTCGCATCGGTTTGGATGTAGTCCTCATAGTCTGATGCTTGGAGTCCGTATCGACTTAACCCAGAAATAATTCCTTGACTGACGGAGTGGCCAAAACCATAGGGATTGCCGATAGCTAGGACGACATCACCGACTTGGGCTTCATCTGAGTTGGCGAGCGTAATCGGGGTCAAGCCCGGCAGCTCGATTTGAAGGACCGCAAGGTCCGTGGCGGGGTCGGAGCCTATGGCGGTTGCCGTGGCTGACCGTCCATCATGGAGCAGCACCTGTATGGCATCGGCGTCAGCGATCACATGATTATTGGTGATGATGTGTCCTTCTGAGGTGAGGATGACCCCCGACCCAAGGGAGCGTTCTACCCGCTGCCGGCGGCGCCCTGAGTTGCCAAGAAAGCGGCGAAGCAAAGGGTCATTCAAGCGCTGGTTGCGGCCTGTATCGACCAGTTTAGCGGTGTAAATATTGACAACAGAAGGGGTCGCTAATGCCACAGCATCACTGTAACTCGTCCTGACTTGACTGCGCTCTCTCCCCAGGGGCTGCGGTAGAACCCATTGGTCCAAAATAATAGCCGCTGCCAGTATCCCCGTAAGGGTTGGCCAGAAAAGGCTTGATAAAAACTCTTTCACTGTTTTAGTCCTCGCATCTCAGTGATTGTAAAACAGACTGGGGCGGTTAATCTTGTTTGATAGTGAATGATTTGAAAGGTGGGTTCATGGGAACATCGCGGCAAAAAATGCATGAAGCGTTAGACACATTGCTAGAACCTAGGCGTTTTCAGGATTATGCGCCCAATGGTCTGCAGGTGGAGGGGCGGGAGCAGATTGATATTGTGGTCTCCGGTGTAACGGCTAGTCAGGCGCTAATAAATGCGGCAGTCGAGATCGAGGCAGATGCGATACTGGTACATCACGGTTACTTTTGGCGGTCCGAAGACCCTTGTCTAGTGGGGATGAAGGGACGTCGAGTCCGCACATTAATGGCCGCGGGCATCAATTTGTTTGCTTACCATTTGCCCTTGGACTGCCATATTGATTTGGGTAACAACGCGGGGCTGGGAAGGGCTCTGGGCATACCACAATTTGGGCCTCTCGCACCCCAGGACCCGACATTACCCGTGTTTGTCGGTGACTTGCCCGATGTGATGCCCCTGACTACGATCGCTGACCGTTTATCGAAGCTGCTTGGACGCCCAGTGCTGTCCGAGGGTGATCGTACTGTCAGCCGTGTTGCCTGGTGTACGGGGGGAGGGCAAGGTTACATCGACCAGGCTGCTGACGCCGGTGCAGATCTTTTTGTGACGGGTGAAGTGTCTGAGCAGACTATTCATATTGCCAGAGAGCGCGATATCGGTTTCATTGCCGCAGGCCATCATGCGACGGAACGTTTTGGTGTACAAAGCGTAGGTGCATGGTTGAGTCGGGAGTTCGACCTGGAACACCACTTTGTCGATGATGATAATCCAGCTTGAGATCAGGCGGAACGATTGAGTCGATCAGGTTCCATCAGACGGTCAATATCTTCGCTCGCTGGCTTATCGAGACCAAAGGTCTCCGATAATTGCCCTTTTTCATTGGGGCTTTTCCTGGGTGCATAATCTAGGGGCGGCAATACGTCGACTAGATTTCCAGGTATGTCCTGGCTGCCCGCGTTCGTGTCTAGGAGCGACTGGGCGTTGGGGATCTCAATTTCGCCATCGCACAGGCTGTCAGCGCCTGACGCTAGATGGGTATAAACCTCGCGATAGTCTTCAGTCATTCGGCTGAGCAGGCGCGCGGTTTTGGCAAAATGCTCTGCAACATCCGCTTCATAGTCTGCACGACTCTCAAGAGCACGCTCCAAGCGTGATTCTAGGTCTATAATGACGTCGCGTTTACTTTTTTTGCGTATGCCTAGTAGCC
Organism: uncultured Luminiphilus sp.; assembly: GCA_938091995.1. Classification (GTDB taxonomy): domain Bacteria; phylum Pseudomonadota; class Gammaproteobacteria; order Pseudomonadales; family Halieaceae; genus Luminiphilus. The sequence continues at coordinate 51,509 of CALKNZ010000033.1, forward strand.
AGCCACAACCTAGGCCGATACCAATTCCTAATAGGGCAGTCGCGATGAGAATTGCTCCGGACGGCATAAATAACTCCAGTTCGCCAGTCGATACGTAAGTAGTGGGTAGTGTACAACGCTTCCGTCACGACACATAATTTCATGGAGCTCCCACAGAATCATGCCGCACTTTTCACCTAAGCAGCGCTACGAGGAAGATCTTGCTAAGCCAGGATTTCAGCCGGACGTGGCGCAAGCGCAAGCCGTTAACCAACTGCAAGACCTTTATGATCGTTTGATCGAGCGCGAGATCAATCGCCGCGGCTTGACGGCACGGTTGCGCCGGGCTTTCGGCGAAAAAAAGGAGCCTGAACAGGGTCTATACTTTTGGGGTGGGGTCGGGCGAGGTAAAACCTATCTGGTTGACGTCTTTTACGAGAGCTTACCCTTCGAAGCCAAGCTTAGAGTTCATTTTCACCGATTTATGCAGCGCGTTCATCGGGAGCTTACCGCCCTCGCGGGAGAAAAAAACCCCTTAGAGCAAGTGGCGGCCGGGATTGCAGCTGAGGCTCGAGTGATTTGTTTTGACGAGTTCTTTGTCAGTGATATTGCTGATGCCATGATTTTAGCGGGACTCATGACCGCGCTATTTCAGCGGGGTGTGACTTTGGTGGCGACCTCAAATATTGAGCCTTGCAATTTATACAAAGACGGTCTGCAGCGGGCGCGATTTTTACCTGCGATTAAGCTGATCGAAACTTATACCGCCGTGGTTAATGTCGATTCGGGGGTTGACTACCGGCTTCGCACCCTTGAGCAAGTGGAGTTGTGGCACACACCGTTAAATACCCAGTCTGAATTGGCCTTAATCGGCGATTTTAATGCTTTATCGGCGGGGATGACTCCAACTTCGGCGACAATCGAAATCAATAATCGCACCATCGCAATGCAGGCTATGGTTGAGGGTATGGCCATCATTGGCTTTGAGGAGCTTTGCCAGCAACCTCGGAGTTCGAGTGATTTCATAGAGCTTGCGCGTATTTTTCACACCGTTTTAATGCCAGGGATCAAAGTGATGAGTAGTCATCAAGAGGACGTTGCTAGGCGCTTTGTCAATTTGGTGGATGAATTTTACGACCGTAGTGTCAAGCTTATTGTGACTGCCGAGACCGCTCCCGAGGCGCTTTACGAGGGAAATCTACTGGGTTTTGAGTTTCGCAGAACCTTGTCTCGGTTGCAGGAAATGCAGTCTAGGGAGTATTTAGCCCGTGAGCACCGCCCGTAATGACTACGCCGAACCAGCCCTGTCGGTTGTCCCTGTGTGCAGGTCAGTCAGGATAGGCTTAAACTGCTTGAAAGCAAGGCCGCCATCCAGTACCATCCGCGCTCCCTTGAATTTGCCCTTGAGGCGTCACAAATGAAAACATACAGCGCTAAAGCTGGCGATGTGCAACACGATTGGTTTGTTGTCGACGCGGAAGACAAGACACTAGGTCGTCTTGCCACTGAAATTGCACACCGTTTGCGCGGTAAGCATAAGCCTGAATTCACCCCCCACATGGACATGGGCGATTACATTGTGGTCGTGAACTGCGAGAAAATCCGGGTAACCGGTAACAAGCAGACCGACAAAATGTATCACCATCACTCAGGGTATCCTGGTGGCATTAAGTCTTACAGCTTCGAAAAGCTGATGGATCGTGCTCCAGAACGTGTGTTGCAGCGGGCTGTAAAGGGCATGCTGCCCAAAAACCCCCTCGGTCGCGCGATGTTTAAAAAGCTCAAAATCTACTCGGGCTCTGAGCACCCCCACGCCGCTCAGCAACCACAAGCCCTTGCGCTTTAGAGGAAATTAATATGTCTACGGCACAGTACTACGGCACAGGCCGACGCAAGACCTCAACCGCGCGAGTTTTCCTGCGTACCGGTACCGGTAATATTCAGATTAACGGCCGCACCATTGATGAATACTTCGGTCGCGAGGTGGCGCGGATGATTGTGCGTCAACCCTTGGAGCTGACTCAGCTTAACGATCGCTTCGACGCCTATGTCACCGTCAGCGGTGGCGGCAGTTTTGGTCAGGCCGGAGCCATTAGGCATGGCTTGACTCGTGCACTTATGGATTACGACGAGTCGCTGCGGGGCGCACTACGAGCTGAAGGTTTTGTGACTCGAGACGCAAGAGAAGTCGAGCGAAAAAAGGTGGGTTTACGGAAGGCGCGTCGTCGTCCTCAGTTCTCCAAGCGTTAACAAGCACCTGCGATTTTGCGACGGAGTTGTACCGGGCGTATGGCCAGTATAAATCTGTCGCTTATTTGTCTACGTAAAAACAATTGGAATGCAGTAATGCGATGCCGTCGCTTGCCGCGAGCGTAGCAGAGCACTAACATTCCCGCGCAAGAAATTCCATGCTCTCTCGGCGCCTCAAGCGGCGAGGAAGCTGCCTCAATGTCGGAGAGGGTTCTCATGAGCGAAGTGCAATCTAGCGAAAACGATACGGCTCAGCCGGATGCGAAAAGTCAGACCCGTCGTCGGTTTTTGACCGCGGCGACTTCGGTCGTAGGGGTCGCGGGGGTCGTCGGTGTGGCGACACCTTTTATGGGTTCTTGGAATCCCTCTGAGAAGGCCAAGGCCGCCGGCGCGCCGGTCAAAGCAGACATTGGCAAGTTAGAGCCTGGACAGATGGTCGTCGTCGAATGGCGCGGAAAGCCTGTCTATGTATTGCATCGCACGGGCGCTCAGCTTGAAGATCTGCCCAAGCTCGACGGCATCCTCAAAGATCCTAGTTCTGCGGGATCTGACCAGCCTGGGTATGTCGAAGGCGAGGGGCGGTCAATACGGCCAGAGCTGTTCGTTGCGGTTGGGCTGTGCACTCACCTAGGTTGTGCTCCAAAATTTAGGCCCGAGGTTGGTGCAGCTGATCTCGGCGGCGACGAGTGGTTGGGCGGTTTTTTCTGCCCTTGCCACGGTTCGAAGTTCGACTTGGCGGGGCGCGTGTTCCAGGGTGTACCTGCCTCCGCTAACTTGGTTGTGCCGCCCTACAGTTTTGAAGGCGACAACGTTCTTGTTATTGGCGTGGATGCGGAGGCGGCGTAATGGAAAAGGCATTGAATTCTTTTGTTGGATGGATTGATGCACGCTTGCCGGTTACCAGAGCGTGGAACACCCACATGGGTGAGTACTATGCACCTAAAAACTTCAATCTGTGGTACTTCTTCGGCGTATTTTCGCTGTTAGTGCTGGTCAACCAGCTGCTGACAGGCATTTGGCTGACAATGAACTACACGCCCTCTGCTGAGGAGGCGTTTGCGTCTGTTGAATACATTATGCGTGATGTAGATTACGGCTGGCTGCTGCGGTATATGCATTCAACCGGTGCATCGGCATTCTTTATAGTTGTGTACCTGCACATGTTCCGTGCCCTCATTTACGGTTCGTATAAGAAGCCCCGTGAGTTACTCTGGGTCTTCGGAATGATGATTTTTATCGTCTTGATGGCCGAGGCGTTCGTAGGCTACGTTTTGCCCTGGGGGCAGATGTCTTACTGGGGTGCTCAGGTCATTATTTCGCTGTTCGGCGCGATTCCAGTGGTCGGCGAAGATATCGTGACTTGGATTCGGGGTGATTACCTCTTATCAGGGATTACCCTTAATCGATTCTTCGCTCTGCACGTGGTCGCGCTCCCCATCGTTTTGTTGGCCTTGGTTGTGCTGCACATTCTTGCGCTGCACGAGGTGGGTTCTAACAACCCCGACGGCGTGGAGATTAAGAAAAAGAAAGATGCAAACGGGATTCCTTTAGATGGGATTCGTTTTCACCCTTATTACTCGGTACATGATATTCAGGGTATCGCGGTTTTCCTCTTTTTCTTTTGCGCCATTATTTTCTTTGCGCCTGAGATGAGTGGGTACTTCTTGGAGTTCGCAAACTTCGAACAGGCCAATGGCTTGAAAACTCCCGAGCACATCGCACCGGTCTGGTATTTCACGCCGTTCTACTCGGTGCTACGTGCAGTGCCCGACAAATTTTGGGGATTTGTGTTTTTTGCGGCTTCTGTTGCTATTCCTTTTGCGCTGCCGTGGTTGGATCGCTGCGAGGTTAAATCATGGCGCTATCGAGGAATGATCAACCGAGTCATGCTGCTGCTGTTTGTCGTTAGCTTTCTTATTTTGGGTGTCTTGGGTGTCAAGGCGCCTACGCCCGAGCGGACAGTGTTGGCACAAATCTGTACCATTTTTTACTTCGCCTTTTTTCTGGCCATGCCCATTTGGTCCAAGATGGATAAAGTAAAAGCGGTCCCAGAAAGGGTCACAATGGACGGTGGCATAGGCGTTGTGAAAAGTTTGGGTATTCTGGCGCTGATGGGAGTGCTCACGGTAATCCCACTGAAAGTGGTGGGCGCTGAATCGGGTTTTGATTGTGGAACGATTCCTTGTGACCCAATCGCAACGGATGCTGCAAACAAGCCATCCCTTCAGCGGGGCGCGGCGCTCTACACCAATTACTGTATGGGGTGCCACTCGCTGCAGTATTCCCGTCACAATCGAGTTGCCAAAGATCTGGGCATTCCTGAGGATCTTTACAGAGCCAATCTAATGTTTGACCCCGATAGCAAATTTGGCGCCCTCATGGATAACGCCATGGACAAGGGCAATGCCAAGAAGTGGTTTGGCGCCACACCTCCAGATTTAACCTTGGTATCTAGGGCCCGACAGCCTGAGTGGCTGTACACTTATTTGCGGACGTTTTACAAAGATCCATCGCGGCCCTACGGTGTTAACAACAAGGTTTTCCCAAAGGTGGGCATGCCTCACGTCTTGATGGAGCTTCAGGGCATGCCTGAGTGTGCCGCAGGCCCGGACTTGGAGCACGGTCAGATGGACCCACTGACAGGAGATGCTATGATGGCGGCGCCATGTGGCCGGCTTGAAATTGCTGCGGCTGGCATCATGAGTGGGGAAGAATATGACTCGGCAATTTACGACTTAGTAAATTTTTTAGCATACACAGCCGAGCCCATTAAGTTACAGCGTCAACAAATGGGTATTAAAGTCTTGTTGTTTCTCGCAATTTTCTTTGTATTCGCATGGCTGTTGAGTCGTGAATATTGGAAGGACGTCCATTAACGTCCCACTCGACGCGAAGCGGTAGGTTCAGGTTGGGCTGCCGCTCACGTCAATATAACCCGGAGTTTACGAATGAAACTGTCTGATGACGCCTCTGCGGTAGTGTCCAAGCGATCTTCAATGACGCTGTTTTCGGATAGTACTAATCACTACAGTCACCGAGTGCGGATTGTACTTGCAGAGAAAGGCGTCACCGTCGATCTCATCGAGTCAGATTCCGGCGTTGCGCCTCCCGAGCTGGCCGACGTGAATCCCTACAATACAATGCCGACTTTAGTCGATCGTGACTTGGTGCTTTACGAATCCAAGGTCATGATGGAATACCTTGATGAGCGTTTTCCCCACCCTCCGCTGTTGCCCGTCTACCCGGTCGCTAGGGCAGAGAGCCGTTTGCTGATGTACCGAATTGAGCGTGATTGGTGTAGCTTGGTAGACGCCATTCAGAACTCTCGGTCTGACAACGTGGTCACAAAATCGGCGAAGGAACTTCGTGACGGGTTGATGGCGATAGCCCCAATTTTTGCCGAAAAGCCCTACTTCATGAGTGAAGAATTTACGCTGGTGGATTGCTGTATCGCACCGATTTTATGGCGCCTGCCTTCTTTAGGGGTGGATATTCGCCCCGGTAAGCAGTCTAAGCCGCTCTTGGCTTACATGGACAGTTTATTTCGT
>CALKNZ010000034.1 GCA_938091995.1 uncultured Luminiphilus sp.
GCAATGGGCACGGGTGGCGATGTTTTTGTTCTTGATATGGGCGAGCCGGTTCGAATCGTGGATCTCGCGAGGCGAATGATTCGGCTGAGTGGGTATGAACTTGAGGGTGACGTCATGTCCTCAGACCACATAGATATTGAATTTATTGGATTACGCCCGGGTGAGAAACTTCATGAAGAATTGTTGTTGGGCACCTCCGTTGCAGGTACCGGCCACCCCATGATTATGCGAGCCGAGGAGGACTGTTTAGATTTCGAGGTGCTTGAAGTGGCGACTGCAGATCTGATTGAAGCCTGCGCTGAGCTTGATTGCGATGCAATCACCAAAATCTTACGCCACTATGTCAGTGGATTTGAAGCTCATGAAGTTCGGCATGATTTTGTATGGTTGAAGCAGGGTCGTGTGGGTAAGCGTACTCGTCAGGCCATTCAAGCGGAAAATGTGACGGTCTTTCCTGCTCAAAAGGGTCAATCGGTTCTTAAGAGCTAAGCCCAAGAGTCGACATATCTATGGCGCATTTCGATGTTTTCAATGGAGATGCAGATGGCATCTGCGCCTTGCTGCAGCTACGTCAGCATACCCCTCGCGATGCGACTTTGGTAACTGGAGTGAAGCGCGATATTAGCCTTCTGAATCGAGTGTCGGCGTCTTGTGGCGATCTCGTCACTGTGCTCGATGTAGCGGTTGAGAAAAACCAACCGGCTCTTGATCACCTGCTGCACTCAGGTGCTGAGGTCTTTTACGTTGACCACCACAACTCAGGAGAGCTGCCAACCGCCTCAGGGCTGCAACTCATCATTAACACGGCGCCAGATGTCTGCACTTCTGCATTGGTTAACGGTCATTTAGCAGGAGTTGGCGCGAGCTGGGCCGTTGTCGGTTGTTTTGGAGACAATCTTGATAGCACCGCTAAGCGCATTGCAGAAACTCTGCCAGGCTCTCCTGACTTGAAGCTTTGGCGAGAGCTTGGCATTTTGATGAATTACAATGCTTACGGGGCTCACGTCAGTGATCTGCATTTTGATCCTGAAAGTTTGTATCAGCGTTTACTACCTTATGCTAATCCGGATATCTGTTTGGCCGAGGACCCTGATTTAATGAAGGTTCTGCAGGCGGGTTACCGCGAGGACATGAGCTGCGGTGAGTCGGCCGATCGCTTAATCAATGAGGCATCTGTGGCGGTGGTAATGCTTCCTAATGCACCTTGGGCTCGCCGGGTTAGTGGTGTTTTGGGTAATAAACTTGCTGTCGATACGCCACATCGCGCCCATGCCGTGCTCACTGAAATTCCCGAGGGGTTCCTCGTGAGTGTCCGAGCGCCTTTGAATAAGCGCGAGGGGGCAGATACCGTCTGTCGACAATTTCCTACAGGTGGCGGCCGGGCGGCAGCCGCAGGCATTAACCAGTTACCCAAAGAGGAATTGCCCGCTTTTATTGATGCCTTCAATCGGCAATACCACTGAGCTAAAGCCCAGTGGCCGTGAAGTTTGCGTTATATGGAGCCTTTTTCACCGAGTAATATTGCCAGCTGGGCCTCTATGTTTTCCAGTCTACGAAGCGTTGATGTTTCTATTGGGTCTGCCTGCTCTTTGGGCGTGTGATCGATACGATAGGGCTGAAACATCACTAGGAGTTGTTCGACAACTGAGGCATCGAAGGGTATCTCGCGCAGCAGCAAGGTTCGGGCTGAATGTTCTAAAGCCCCATACAAAACATCTCTGCATTGCCACAATGGCAGCTCACTAGAGAGCTCTTTACGATCTATTCCACGTTCAATAATTTGATCAAAAATACGCACGTATTCTCGAATTTTCGGCAGCTGATACTCGGGTTCGCCATGCCTTAGTCTTGCTCGATAGGTCAGCCCTACCATGTCAAATTGCTGAATGAGTGCTGTGAGATGATAGGTCGCTAACTGTTCTAGCTGTTCTATCACGGGAGCGTTTACCTCGACGGCCTCAATTGCTCCCTGCGTCAATTCTGCCCAAAAATTCTGCACCACAACAGCCAGTAAATCTTGTTTAGTCTTGTGGTAGAGATAAAGCGTGCCCTCGGCAATATGCGCCCGCCGTGCGATTTCAGCCATGGTCGTTCCATCAACACCCATCGCAGTAAAGACCTCAGTGGCCGCTTTTAGAATACTGTGTTCTCGCGCTTCAAGGCGCTCGCGCTGGGTGTTTTTTGGATTGGGGGAACTTGCGCTCATGGGCAAAGATTCCTATAGTAGCCAATATGAGTTGCACTCATAATAACTGAGTTTCAATCATATTAGGATGGCCATCAGAAAAAAATAGGTCGTTGAGTCCTAATGAGGGTCGTTGTGGATTCAGATGGCAGCCGTGCCTGAAGTTTAAGAGACACGTCAGTACCCAAGGCGCGGTGCCTAGGTAATAAATGCAAACAGGGGTTGGGCTTTTTTGGGCCCTTATGGAAGGGAAAGACATGAGTACTAAGCAGTCGATAAAAATTGGGGGCGCTTCGGGGTTCTGGGGTGAAACCGATCTTGCTATGGCCCAGTTTTTATCAGAAGGCGATCTTGACTACGTCGTATTTGATTATTTGGCTGAAATTACCATGTCGATCTTGGCCAGAGCTCGCTCGAGTAATGATTCTTTGGGTTATGCCACTGACTTTGTAACAGCCATGGTGCAACCCAATCTAAAAGCTATCGCAGACTCGGGGGTGAAACTCATTAGCAATGCTGGGGGCGTTAACCCTGAGGCCTGTGCCGAGGCCATACGAGAGTGCATTGCCAAGGCCGGGCTTCAATTGAAAGTCGCGGTAATCGTGGGTGACGATTTGCTGCCTCGGGTTACCGAACTTTCGGCCAGCGGAGCTCGGGAAATGTTCTCGGCCGACGCTATGCCTGCCCCCAATAAAATAGCCAGCGCCAACGCCTATATTGGTGCTTTCCCGGTCGCAGAGGCGCTTATTCACGGGGCAGATATCGTTATTACAGGACGTTGTGTCGACAGTGCGGTGACTTTGGGCGCCTGCATCCATGCCTTTGGTTGGGCACCTGATGCGCTTGATTTATTGGCTGCCGGTTCTTTGGTAGGGCATCTCATTGAGTGCGGACCGCAGGTGACGGGAGGCAATTTTACCGATTGGGAAACCGTTGCTGAGTCGCTTTATGAGGTGGGCTACCCGGTTGCTCAAGTGTCAATCGATGGTGAAGCGGTGATCACCAAACCCGCTAATACGGGTGGGGTAGTCAATCGAGGTACCGTTGGTGAGCAACTACTCTATGAAATCGATGATCCGTCGCACTACGCCCTTCCCGATGTAATCTGTGATTTTTCTGCTGTGGAATTAGTTCAAATTGGCGAGGATCAGGTTCATGTCCGAGGCGCGAAAGGCCGAGGGGTGCCCGCTGACTACAAGGTGAGTATGACCTGGGCAGATGGCTGGCGGGCGGGCACTATTCTTTGGTACCTAGGGCGAAACGCGGCGGAAAAGGCCCGTTTTTTTGCACAGGAAGTTCGGACACGTGCAGAGCAGAAACTGACTGCGCTGGGTATTTCTGGCTTCGATGATGTCACTGTCGAGATCGTGGGTGATGAGAGCCACTGGGGTGAATCGGCGCGGTACGTACGCAGCCGTGAAATCGCCGTTAAAATTGCTTGTAGACACCAGGATAAACGAGCGGTTGCGCTGTTATTGCGAGAAGTTTCAGGAGCTGCACTGGGTGCTCCACCAGGCCTCGCTTTTTTTGCGGGCACTCGTGCAAAGCCGTCTCCCGTTATTCGTCTATTTTCTATTAGAGTGCCAAAGTCATCTGTCGCGTTATCCTTGCTGGATCACAGAGGCACTAACGAGCTGCCTCAGATGTTTGAGACGCCAACATTGAATGGTGTTGTTGAGCCTCTTGAGATCCCCGCGACCTCAGAACAAGACGCGCAAGCGCAAAATGAGCTGGTAACTGTGCCGCTAGAGCAACTTGCCTGGGGGCGATCAGGTGACAAAGGCGACAAAGCGAACATTGGCATCATGGCACGCAGTGAGGCGTACCTCCCCTGGATTGCTCAGGCTTTGACCTCTGAGTATGTTGCTGCGCGGTTTGCACACTTCATGACGACTCCAGCGATTAACCGATTTTATTTGCCGGGGCTCCCAGCACTCAACTTTGTCCTTCACAATGCACTGGGTGGCGGGGGTGTCGCGAGCTTGCGTAACGATCCCCAAGCCAAAAGTTTTGCGCAAATATTGCTCGATACCCCAATTTCCATCCCTCAAAAACTGTTGGAAAGTTAACATGGCTATTATTACTTCGACCTTGAACACTGATTCCGAGGCCTTTAGTGAAAATCGCGATCGTATGCTCGATTTCGTTGATCAGCTAAGGCGCTATGAGCAGCGTACCGAGGAGACTTCTAACCGTCGACTTAAGACCTTTCGTGCCCGCGGGCAATTAACACCCAAAGAGCGTTTAGACGCCCTGATAGATCCTGGAATGCCGTTTTTACAGCTGCACTCGATGGCCAATTTTTGCGTCGAGGAATCCGATCGGGAGCTTAGTGTCCCAGGTGCTTCAGTTATTGTGGGCATTGGGTTTGTGAGTGGTATTCGCTGCATGGTTTGGGTCGACGATTCTGGTATTGCGGCGGGAGCGGCCACAGACTCTACGCTTAATGTAACCACGTCACTGCTGAAAATATGCCTACGGCAAAACTTACCCCTAGTACATCTTGTTGAAAGTGCCGGCGCTAATCTCCTTAAATATAAAGTAGAACTTTGGTCAGAGTTTGGCAGTGTGTTTCGTGATTTGGCGCGCTTGTCAGCAAAGGGCTTGCCAACGATGGTCGTGCTGCACGGTGGATCCACTGCCGGGGGTGCCTATATGCCCGGTATGTCAGACTATGTTATCGGTGTTAAAGAAAACGGTATGGCAGCGCTGGGCGGTGCTGCTCTGGTCAAGGCGGCCACAGGTGAAGATGCAGACGACCGTGAATTAGGCGGTACCGAGATGCATGCGAGTGTGTCGGGCGTTGTGGAATACCTCGTTGAAAACGATGCCCACGGCCTTTTGAAAGCCCGTGAAGTCATGCACTGCATCGATTGGAATAAACGGCTCACTGATTTTTCTAGGCGGCCTTACAGCGAGCCTCGATATTCTGCAGAAGAGCTTGCGGGAGCAATTCCTACCGATACCCGTACGCCCTACGATGTTAGAGAAATTCTGGCTCGTGTTGTTGATGACTCCTCCATTGAAGAATTTAAATCACGCTACGGGGTGTCTACAGTTTGTGGCCACGCCACCATCACCGGCATCGCCTGTGGCTTTATTGGCAATAACGGTCCCATCGATACAAATGGTGCGACCAAAGCAGCGCAGTTTATTCAGTTGTGTGATCAGTCTGATCTCCCCATCATTTTTTTGAATAATACCTCGGGCTACATGGTCGGCACCCAATATGAGCATGCAGGCATGATTAAGCATGGTTCTAAGATGATTCAAGCGGTTGCCAATGCTCGGGTGCCGAAGTTGTCGTTGTATGTGGGTGCCAGTTATGGCGCTGGAAATTACGGCATGTGCGGTTGGGCTTACGAGCCCGATTTTTTGTTTGCATGGCCCAATGCTTGCACGGGTGTCATGGCAGGTCAGAGTGCTGCCATAACCATGACCGAGGTGGCGAAAGCAGGAGCTGCACGTAAAGGTAAGTCGATACCCGAATCTCAGCTTGAAGAGCAGGCGCAGACAATAAAACAGCATTTTGATGCCCAAGAAGATGCCTTCTACACATCCGGACGGGTACTCGATCACGGAATTATTGACCCAAGAGATACCCGTAAAGTGTTGGCATTCTGTTTGGAAACTATTTTCGAGGGGCGTAACCGTAACCTGCAATCAAACAGCTTTGGCGTGGCGAGGATGTAACCATGACCGTATTACCTAAAACAAAATCAATAGAGCTTAGTTTTGATAGCGGTTGGCTAACGGTTTGGTTTAATCAGCCTGAGCGCCGGAATCCACTGACCGATGACGTTGTTGATGATTTAGAGATTGTTCTCGCATCAGTACGAGATGATCGCTCGGTTCGGGGAGTTACCTTCAGAGGGCGAGGCGGTTTTTTCTGCGCCGGGGGCGATCTTAAAAGTTTCAATGCCATTGCCACAGGTGCTCGCGAGCAAGCTATGAGGACCAGCACACGTATCGGGGATATCCTCGCCGATCTTAATGCACTTCCCCAGGTCACAGTGGCAATGATTGAGGGTGCGGCTATGGCAGGCGGGTTAGGACTTGCCTGTTGTTGTGACGTTAGTGTTGGCATGAGCAACGCAAAGTTTGCTTTTTCAGAGACGCGTATCGGCATAACGCCGGCACAGATTGCGCGTTATGTGCTGCAAAAATGCGGGTATGCAGTGGGTCGTAGGCTTATGCTTACCGCGGCGAAATTTCAGGGTGCTGAGGCTGCAACTCTGGGTGTGCTCGACCTCGCGGTAGATTCGGTTGAAGCCCTAGAAGAAGCGGAGCGTAACATTCGTACCGATGTTCTGGTTTGTGCCCCCGGTGCGGTGGCTGCTTGCAAAGCTTTAATTGTGGGAATGCCGCAAACGCCTGATGACGAAAAAGTAATTTATGCCGCTGAAAACTTTAGTCGATGTTTACAGGGCGATGAAGGAAAAGAGGGCGTGTCTTCGTTTATAGAGAAGCGTAAACCCAGTTGGCATGTGGAGATTAACGAATGAAAACGCTCTCGACTTTATTGGTCGCGAATCGCGGAGAAATCGCCGTGCGTGTGATGCAAACCGCTCGTGCTATGGGTATTCGCACCGTTGCTGTTTATTCCGATGCCGATGAAGACGCTTTGCACGTGCGAGAAGCCGATCAAGCGATTCGTATAGGTGGACCTGCCCCTGTTGATTCCTACCTGAATCAAGAAAGAGTTCTGGCGGCGGCACTGCAGGCAGGGGCCGATGCGATTCACCCCGGCTACGGTTTTTTATCGGAAAATCCCGCTTTTGCTACGGCTTGTGAGCAGGCCAATATCCTGTTTATTGGTCCTCCAAACCAGGCTATTGAGGTCATGGGGGATAAAGCCCGCGCTAAACGAGCCATGCTAGAGGCTGACGTGCCTTGTATTCCGGGCTATCAAGATGAAGCTCAGGATATCGAGACCTTGGTTGAGGCTGTCGAGCGTATTGGTCTGCCGGTCATGATTAAGGCCGCAGCGGGTGGTGGTGGGCGCGGCATGCGCTTGGTCACTGAATTATCTCAGCTACAAGATGCGATTGGCTTGGCTCAATCAGAAGCAGAAAATGCTTTTGGCTCTAGTGAACTGATTATCGAGCGCGCTGTCCTGCGCCCGAGACACGTTGAAATACAGGTGTTTGCCGATCAATTGGGTAACGTCGTTCACTTAGGGGAGCGGGACTGCTCAGTTCAACGCCGGCATCAGAAAGTGATTGAAGAATCTCCCTGCCCGGTCATGACACCCGAGCTACGACAGGCCATGGGCGAGGCGGCGGTAAACGTGGCACAAGCTGTAAATTACGTCGGTGCCGGTACCGTAGAGTTTTTGGTCGATGAAGCCGGAGAATTTTATTTTTTAGAAATGAATACCCGCCTTCAGGTAGAGCATCCAGTCACCGAGTTAGTCACTGGCTACGATTTAGTCGAGTGGCAGATTCGGGTGGCCAGGGGTGAGCCGCTTCCTGTAGTGCAAGAGGATATCGAGCTCTTAGGCCATGCGATTGAAGTTCGGCTGTATGCAGAGGAACCGGAGAAAGGGTTTCTTCCCAGTACGGGTCCAGTCAGTTTATTCGAGTTTTCTGAGAGTTCGGGAATTCGAATCGATAGTGGCGTTACTACTGGGGACGAGGTCAGTCCTTACTACGATGCCATGATCGCGAAAATTATTGGCTATGGGGAAACCCGTGAGGATGCACGTCGTCGCTTATTAACGGCGTTACAAGATGGTGCTTTGCTTGGGTTGGGTAACAACCGAAATTTTTTGATTGATGCTTTGGAGCAGCAGGCTTTTAAAGATGGTTTGGCAACCACGGCGTTCATCGCCGAAAACTATGGAGATCAGTTTCGTCCTGCACCCGTGCAGGGATCTTTTGTTGTGGGTGGTGCGGTCATACAGCATCTTTTAGCAATGGGTGAGGCCCATGAACGTGCACCTTTAGTCTCCCATGAGCTACTTGATTGGTCCTCCCGAGGACGTGCTGTTTCTACTCGCGAATATCAAATTGATGACATTGAGGTCAGTGTCCGATTGGAAACTGTGGCAGCGGGGCAGTATCAGGTCCTGTTCGATAGCCAAGAGTTTTTGGTGGAGTTTATGGGCATGTCGGACACTTGCTGTACTTTGCAGATTAACGGGCGGCGTGAAATGTTCAATTTTGTTCATGAAGTGCCGGCGACCTTGCACCTTGCCAATGCCACGTATTCGATGAGCCTTACGGATCACACGAGGGTCTCACCTGAAGCTGTCGATGCGGCAGGGGGTGGTACGGTCGTAGCACCTATGCATGGTTTACTGCTGGCCATCGAAGTAGCGCAGAATGAAACGGTGGTAAAAGGGCAGCGTTTGGCTGTCTTAGAGGCCATGAAAATGCAGCATGAGATCACAGCGCCTGCAAATGGTGTTGTTCTAGAGACGCCCGGAGTGGCTGGAAGTCAAATTGCCGCAGGGGATGTGATGGTGGTTTTAGAGCTGGATGAATAGAAGCGGTGATGGCGACCAGCGTGCTTTGGCGCCTTTACTGCTTCTGCGTGTACGCTGTGGGCCAGGGCTGAACAAGCCCTATTCAGGTTTGCCGGCTCGTAATTTATAGGGATTAACTATGGAACAGGCTAAAGCTTTTCTCGATGAGTCGTTAGACCTTGATGCACTTCTCACGGATGCGGGCAGTCTCGATCTGTCGAGATCTACGGGGTTCAAAGCCTGGAGTATTGAAACAATCTTGCGACATCTGCATTTCTGGAACCAGATGGCTTTCTGGGCTCTAGAGGATACTGCTCAGTTGCAAGAGACCTTGGTGCCGGTCATGGAAGGGCTCACACGGGGAGACAGTTTGACCGACGTCGAGGGGCAAATCGTTTTGGCTGAAGGCGCCGCGCTATTGTCTCAATGGCGGCAAACCTATCAGCAGCTTGCCCAGTGCTATAGTCAGGCAGACCCTTCCCAGCGTTGTCCTTGGGTGGGGCCTAGTATGAGTGCCCGCTCTTGTATCACAGCACGACAGATGGAAACTTGGGCTCATGGGCAAGCCATTTATGATGAGCTTGGAAGGGTTCGCAGTAACACAGACCGTCTGCACAATATCATCGTTTTGGGTATCAATACTTTCGGTTGGACCTTTAAGGTGCGGGGCGAGACAGCTCCCGAGCAGATGCCCTATGTCGAACTGGTTGCACCCTCGGGTACGCTTTGGACTTTTGGTGAGGAAAATTCGGCGTCTTGCATAACAGGTCTTGCAGAAGAATTTGCTCAGGTCGTTACTCAAACGCGGCATGTCGAGGACACAGGGCTCTCCTACGCAGGTGAGGACGCCAAGCGCTGGCTTTACAACGCCCAGTGTTTTGCTGGAGGCCCCAATCCACCTCCTACCCCAGGCTCACGGTTTATGCGTGTTGACTGACGTTGGGCCTGTCTTTAAGGATTCTTCGATACGGGCTATTGCCATCCAGAATAGTTCTGCTTGAGAGTAGCCGGTAATCCGATCCTGCTCGGCACAGTTTTTTAGAGCAATAAATGTTGGAGTGACATTGACGGGTTGCGTCTGGCATATGCTTTTTGAGTGTGTGCTAGCTTGCCAGTTGGCTAGGCTGATTTTTATCATTGGAAGCCTGCGACCTTCTTCGGTCTCTTGGTAGTGTGTGAGTACCTCGGCATCGAACTGCTGGCACGCTGCACAGTCTGCCGCGTAGATGTAAAGCAATTCATTACTGCTAACGTCGATTGCTGGAACTAGAATCAATATCAGGACCAAAGCGGCATAATGAAAGCTTCTAGCGAAGCTTTTCCTGTGCCGTTGCATACCGCGGCTTTTATACTTTGATCCTGTCATAGCCTCAGCCACTTTTTATGCA
>CALKNZ010000035.1 GCA_938091995.1 uncultured Luminiphilus sp.
ATGGCCACTATGCTGGCATTTATTGCTACAGATGCCGAAGTATCACCTGCAGGCCTCGATGGTTTATTCAGGCAGGCCGTGTCGGCAAGCTTTAATCGTATTACCGTCGATGGTGATACCTCCACGAACGATGCTGCCATGTTGGTGGCGACGGGATGCTCGGGTATCGCGATTGAAACCGCAGGTGCGGAAGCTCTAACGCTGTTTACGGAGGCCCTTGAGAGCCTATGCTTAGAGCTCGCACAGGCAATTATTCGCGACGGAGAGGGAGCGACAAAGTTTGTTGAAGTAAAAGTGGAGGGTGGTATCGATGCCGATGAATGCGATGCTGTGGCTTTTACCATTGCGCATTCTCCGCTTGTGAAAACTGCATTGTTTGCGAGTGATCCCAATTGGGGGCGTTTGCTTGCGGCCATTGGCAGAGCGGGCCTGAAAAATCTTTGTGTCGAAGACGTGTCGCTCTACTTAAACGACGTGTTGATTGCAGTGAATGGTGCAAGGGCTCCAGATTACACTGAGGCCAAGGGCCAAGCCGCTATGGCCTCACCTGAGCTCGCCATACGAGTTGATCTTAACCGTGGTGCCACCAGTAGTCGTGTATGGACGACAGACTTCTCTTATGAATACGTGCGTATTAACGCGGAGTACCGGACCTGAGTCCTGTGAGTGAACTGCATGTTGCGGTGGGTGTTTTAACCGACGCCAATGGGCGTATTCTCATTGCCCGCCGGCCGGCTGAGCTTCACCAAGGAGGGTTGTGGGAGTTCCCGGGAGGCAAAGTCGAGCCGGGAGAAACCCTTGAGTGCGCTTTGGCGCGAGAGTTGAAAGAGGAGCTGGGTGTGACGGTAAAAGCCACTGAGCCACTTCTTGAGATTCGACATGATTATGGCGATCGCGAAGTCTTCCTTGATGTGCATCGAGTGATTACATGGCAAGGGGAAGCGCGGGGGATGGAAGGGCAACCATTAGCTTGGACTTTGCCCGCTGCGCTCGGGGACTTTGATTTTCCCGCCGCGAATGTGGCCATCGTTGAAAAGCTGAAGTCGACTTAATTACAACGCCCCAACGCCTCAACGCCCAACGCCCAACGCCCAACGTCTAAGTGCTGATAACTGCTCTCCCTTGTTGCAAGGTGGCGGGCGGCTGTACAAACCTAAGTGCCGAGAATGCTTTAGACTTTTTGAGAAGGGTGGCGCCGGCGAATTCACCGAGTGGCGTGGAAGGAGCGCTGTGTCTTATAGACACCCAGGGTGCAGAGACGTTTGCTTGTTATCGCGGGGCGTATTCCGCCTTTGCCCGCATCAGCATGCGCTGGTGGAGCGCATCAGTTTGAGTGTTGAGGTGGTCAAGACTGCCGCTGTTGTCAATGATTTCGTCTGCCCGATTGACTCGTTCAGCCCTTGGCAGTTGGGCCGCCATGATATTTTGAATGAGTTCGGCACTGTTGCTATCTCGCGCCATCGTGCGTTCTATTTGCAGCGCTTCGGTGACATCGACCACTACAACATGGTTTACAAAACGGTGCTGTTTTGCTTCGAGGAGTAGTGGGGAGCTGAGTACTACGTATGGGGATGTCGCTCTTTGTAGTTGGTCTTCTATCTCTTGTCGTATTGCGGGATGGGTGACACCTTCTAACCACCGGCGAGCTTCTGGATCTTCAAAAACGATCTTGCGCAGTGCGGCACGATCTAAACTGCCGTTTTGCTGCAAAATGTTTTTACCGAAGCGCTCAGCAATGGCAGCAAGGGCAGGTTGACCGGGTTCGACCACGACACGGGCCGCCAAATCAGCGTCAACCACATCGACTCCAAGAGTTTCCAAGCGTGCCGTGACCGCTGATTTACCACTGCCGATGCCACCCGTAATGCCGACTACAAAGTTCATAAGTTGCCGCTGTTTAAAAACCAATAAAACTGAAGTAGGCGGAAGTCAGTTGATCGCCAAAAAATAAGGTGATCAAACCTGCACCTGCCAGGTAGGGACCGAAGGGCATGGGAACTTCGCGCCCTTGTTTTTTTACGAGTATGAGCAATATGCCTACGAAAGCCCCGACAAAGGACGAGAGAATAATGATGAGTGGAATGACCTGCCAGCCAAACCAAGCCCCGAGTGCGGCTAACAGTTTGAAGTCACCAAATCCCATGCCATCTTTTCCCGTAGTGAGCTTGAAGAGCCAATAAACGCTCCACAACGTTAGGTAGCCTGCTGCAGCACCAATAACTGCTTCGTTTAGAGTGGTAAAGGTTGCGGTTGTGTTGAGTAGCAGACCCAACCAAAGTAACGGTAATGTGATGCTATCTGGTAGAAGCTGGGTGTCGATGTCGATGCCCGTCAAAGCAATTAAGGACCAGATAAGCAGTAAAGCTGCCGCCAATTGCAGCGTTGGCCCAAACACGGTGGCTGCGGCGAATGACAGGATCGCGGTGCTAAGTTCAACGACGGGATAACGACTAGAAATAGATGCACCGCACCCGGCACAGCAGCCTTTTAGAAAGACGTAGCTCAGCACGGGAATATTATGCCAAGGTTTTATGGCTGCTCCACAGCCTCGGCATTGGGAGTTGGGGGAGACCAGTGAAACCTGAGGCGTGTCCGGGGGTGTTTGTTCCAGCAGCTCGCAGCAGTCACGCTGCCAAGCCTGTTCCATCATTTTTGGCAGGCGAAAGATTACGACATTCAGAAAGCTGCCAACGATGAGCCCCAGTAGTGTGATTGCGGTAGCTAGAAACCAAGGGGTTTGCAGGGCAGTGCTTAAGTTATCCAAGACCCCTTAACCTACACTACCGAGCCGAGCATGAAGATGGGTAAGTACATTGCGATCATAAGCCCGCCCACTAAGACACCCAAAATGGACATAATAATAGGCTCCATGAGGGAGCTTAGGCTGTCTACGGCATTATCGACTTGTGCCTCGTATTGATCGGCCACCTTGCCAAGCATGTCATCAAGGGCTCCTGATTCCTCTCCTATCGCTGTCATTTGTAGCAGCATAGCCGGAAATAATCCGGTGCTGCGAGTGGCAAGGTACAAGGATGTTCCCGAGGTAACGTCATCTCTTATTTGCCGTATTCCACGAGCATAGACTGCGTTACCTGCGGCACCTGCAGTAGAGTCGAGGGCCTCTACTAAAGGCACCCCTGCCGCAAAAGTTGTCGCGAGGGTGCGACTAAAGCGAGCAACAACTGCGTCGTGCACAATGGTGCCCACGACCGGGAGTTTCAGGGCGAGGGAGTCTACTCGATTGCGAAAAGTGGAGGAGCGCACGATGGCTTGAAAATAACCCCATATGGCTGCGGCTATGGCGCCTGCTACAATTAACCACCACTGCTGCATGAATTCAGAGATACCCAATACAAACAACGTGAACCCGGGTAAGTCTGCGCCAAAACTTTTGAAAGTCTCGGCAAAGGTTGGCACAACTTTGACGAGCAAAATGCTCGTGACCAATATGGCTACGGTAACAACGGCGATTGGATAGGTCATGGCTTTGCGAATTTTCGCTTTGAGGGCTTCAGTTTTTTCTTTGTAGGTGGCCACGCGGTCTAACATGATCTCGAGGGTGCCTGAATTTTCCCCGGAGGCAACGAGGCTGCAGAAAAGGTCATCAAAATGCTTGGGATGCTTGGCTAATGCTTGTGCGAGGCCGCCTCCAGAGGAAACTTCGCCTTTAATTTCATCCACTAGTTTATTCATGGCGGGATTTTCTAAGCCTTCCTGCACAATCTCAAAGCTTTGCACCAGCGGTACGCCGGCTTTCATCATGGTGGCCAGTTGCCGGGAAAATATCGCAATGTCCCCAGCTTTAATACCCTTGCCCAAGCTGGAGAAAAGCGGCTTGGATTTTTTCTTAACGGATTTGGCTGTTATGCCCTGCTTGCGTAGCTGCGCTTTCGCCAGGGCTTGACTGGTGGCGACAATTTCTCCCTGGCTTTTT
The DNA here is from genome assembly GCA_938091995.1 of uncultured Luminiphilus sp. Lineage (GTDB taxonomy): Bacteria > Pseudomonadota > Gammaproteobacteria > Pseudomonadales > Halieaceae > Luminiphilus. The sequence goes on from CALKNZ010000035.1 coordinate 3,935, forward strand.
TGGCCGTTTTTGTTAAGCCCGCGCCATACGAAAGTTGTGTTTATCGCCATACCGTCCCTGGTCCTCAGCTGTTAATCTGTTGTAACGCGGTTGACTTCTTCCAGGCTTATGAGCCCCTGCGCAGCTTTGCGCAGCGCTGAAAGACGAAGATCTGCAAAACCCTCTAAGCGGGCTTGCTTATCTAAGTCAATGGAGTTGTCGCCATCCATGATTAGATTGGCAAGACTTTTAGTTACTTTCACAACCTCATAAATACCAACTCTGCCGCGGTAACCATCTTTACAGGCCTCGCAGCCAACAGCCCGTTTTAATGTGGCCGTTTCAAGCATTTCATCGGTGAATCCCAGCTCCATGAGTGCATCGTGGGGTACTTCAGTTTCCGGGATGCTGCATTGCTTACATAAGCGACGGGCAAGACGCTGGGCAATAATAAGCGAGACCGAGGACGCTATGTTATAGGCTGGCACTCCCATATTCATCATGCGTGTGATGGTTTCCGCCGCACTATTGGTGTGCAGTGTGGATAAAACAAGGTGTCCTGTTTGAGCGGCTTTAATGGCGATCTCAGCCGTCTCTATGTCGCGTATTTCCCCCACCATAATAATGTCAGGGTCTTGGCGCAGAAATGAGCGTAGGGCTTCGGCGAAATCCAACCCGACTTTATTGTTCACTAAAACCTGATTCACGCCCTCCATGTTTATTTCAACCGGATCTTCTGCCGTTGAAATGTTGCGCTCATCG
>CALKNZ010000036.1 GCA_938091995.1 uncultured Luminiphilus sp.
ATTTATGGATCCCGAGGCTGCACGTCAGCTGCGCTGGGGTGGCCTGGTAGCTACGCCCTGGCATCTGTGCGCCATGTGGATGCGTAAAATGGTCGATTACATGGAGGTTTATGCCCAAGGTGTCAATGACGGACGCAGAAACGGCGCTGGCGTTGCTATCCTTGAACTCGAATGGCTAGAGCCTGTACGACCCGGCCACACCCTGACCTACACCTACGAAATAATCAGCAAATCGGACAAGGTAGTTCGTGATCGCTGGGGCATTATTCGCAGTCGCAACGAAGCATTCAACCAATACGGTAACAAGGTGATGAGCTTCGAAATTGATATTTTAGCGGAGCGAGACGACTAAAGTGGCGAGACAGCCGATGACTACTTCGCTATCCAGAGTAGATAAGCCACAACCATTGCCGCAATAAAGAGCGTCTCACCAACAATTAACAGGACGGGCTTCAACCCAATAGTCATGACCTCTTGCATGGAAGTTCGTATTCCCAGAGCGGCGATAGCGACCAGCAAAAGCACAGGGGCGAGATTTGCGACCGGCTGAATAACAACGCCCGGAATCAACCCCGTGCTATTTACCGCAAATAAAACAATGAAGCCAATGAGAAAGAAAGGAACGGCCGGCGCCTTTTCCTGACCGACGGCGGCGCTGACTTTGTTTCGAAAAATAAGGCCTATCATCAGTACGACCGGCACCAACATTGCCACTCGCAGGAGCTTGATAAAGGTGCCTAAATCACCTGCAGTGGGTGATACGCTGTAGCCTGCCCCGACAACTTGCGCTACATCGTGAATCGTAGCGCCGATAAAAATACCCATTTCCTGGTCATTAAACTGCAAAACGTCACCGATGATCGGGTAGAGCACCATGGCAATGGTACTCAAGCTTGTCACGCCAATAATGGTAAACAACGTTTGACGCTGAGTATCTGACCCTTTTGGGAGGACGCTACTAATCGCCATCGCTGCCGAGGCGCCGCAAATTGCCACACTGCCGCCTGTAAGCACGCCCAACTGCCGCTCACAACCCAACAGTCGGCTTAGCACAACACCAAATAGCAGGGTTGCTATTACTGCAGAGACAACGAGTAACACGGGGGTCCAACCTAACGAGGCAACATCTGCGACGGTCAGACGCAACCCAAGCAACGCCACACCTAACCGCAGAGCCTTAACCGCCACAAGCTCCAAACCTGGTCCTACGCGAGGGGTTTCATTTAAGAAGTGAAAGGCCATCCCGAGTAATAGGCCCATTAGCATGGCGGGCGCACCGTAACGCTGGGCAATAAAAGAAGCCGCAAGTGCCACCGCAGTAGCTACGGCAACACCGGGAAAATATTGTCCCCAAGCGGTTTTTAGGCGATTGATCACTAAACAGTGTGTTCCATTAAAGCCGATTCGCTCTGTATTAAATCATCGAACGCCGCAGAGTCCTCTCCTGACATAGCGGCTTTTTGCGCCAGACGAATAAAATCTGCTGTCACCACTTCCTGCACTTCCACTGACTCTAATATAACCATCAACCGCGAGGTCGTTCGGTGCCGTGTAGCGCCATAACCCTTGATCATGCCACCACAATCGGCAATGGCTCTGGCGACATCGAGTGATTGTGCCGTCAACACGGCAGAAAACCATCGTTCAATCATGGTCCATTCCTGACTGTAGCCCAGACTTTTTCGACGACCACCTTTTAGCGAGGCCAATCGTCGCAGTGTCCATTGCGTTAGGACTTTATCGGTACGCAATTTTCTGGCTCCCAGCATCGATCCCAAGAGTTTTGAACACAGATTAGAATTCAGCAATCCCTGACCCCACTTTTTAGGTAAAAGCGCGGCCACTTCCTCAACGCGAGGATGGAAAAACTCGGTAACTTGAATACACTGACCCGGAACGGCCCGCACCTCCGCGCGAATTTCTGCCTCACGAGCGGGCCGACACTTCAGCTGGGCGACTCTAGGTATATCCTCAAAAGCCATCCAGAGCGCCAACCAGCGAGCAGTTTCTCTGGTCAGTCCATGTCCGTCGTGTCCACTGTCCATGGCCGCCACCTTCGCGACTCGTTGCAGAAATTCTGCCGCGTAGGCTTCGTCCTGATAATCGATCAAACGCAAAACCGCCTGATATGCCACCTCATGGACATCCTCAGGTAAAGCAGCAATCACTGGTAGCAATCGGGTACCCAGGGGTGTTGTGGCCTCGGGCAAACAAAAAGTCGCGGCGGGGGCAGGGTCATGTACTGCCACGCCACCTAGCTTCGCCCGATCGAAGCTTTCATCAAAAGCGGCACGGTTTGCAGCCGCCCCCTTTCCTTCTGCCAAAACCTCGGCAAACGTATCGCGTTGAAAAGGCAACACCCCCGCTCCCGCGATGGCACCCAGTAAACCTGCAGAAATAACCGTGCCATGGCGTTGTACGAGCTCCAGTAAATCGAAATGCACAAACCGAGCTGCATAACGTGCCGATAGCTCAATAATGAATCCGGTATCAGCCGTACCGTCTGCGGCGTCACTTTTTTCTGTAATGCCATAAACCCGGTGATTCGATGAGATGAGCGTGGTTCGCTGGGGTGATATAAAACCGCGACTGATCATCCGACCCGCCTCAGCAATTTCTGAAGTCACTGCGATATCAATATCTCCCTGAGCGGGAAACAAACTCATAACGGGTTCGGGTTGATTCACTGCTCTGGGTATAAATTCAAGATAATAAATGGTTGCTCCAGTACGTTGGGCAACGCCGGCCAAAGAGGTACTTTGGCAGCGCCAACCAGAGCGCTTTGCAACCTCAATCAACCAGTTAGTCAGCACGCCACCACCCTCACCGCCCAGAGCGGCAACCAACATATTGATCGTTTTCAAGGGTGTCGTCACAGCTGTGCCAGTGCCTTGCTTCGGAGATCGCGATTGCGCCACCATTGACGAATACCCGTGCGCACCCTGTGTGTCAGCTGCTCTAGGCGAGAAGGGTTAAAGACTAAGTCAATTTGCGAGAATGAAGGGCATAAAACCGCGCTGTGGGCGTTGGTACCGCAAACGCCGCAGCCTACACAGCTGTTATCAACGTAAGACACGGGATCGACCCGCAATGGATCAGGATTGTCCTTGATAGTTAACGATGGACAACCCGACAACCGGATGCAGCCGTGATCGCCCGTGCAGGTTTCGGCATCAATGTAAAAGCGCGATTTGTCAATCCGCTGACCGGTATCAATCGCCTGTTTGAGCAGAGGCTTCACCCGCCGCTGACGGTTGAGCATACATTCGCCTTCTGCTATCACAACTTTCAGACCTGGAGTATTTGTCGTTAAGGCCTCGCGCAACGTACGCTTCATTGCTTCAATATTGTAAGTGCTCACCGTTTGCAGCCACTCGACCCCAGCTCCACGACAAGCGTCCTCAATGCTCTGCCACTGCTCACGTTGCGGGCGCGGCGAGTCAATTGTAGAAGCAATTAAATTAGGCTCGACCAAAGAGGGAATATCCTGCCCACCCGTCGCCGCGGAGTAGCCGTTATCAATAATAACGAGCAGACCGTCGTGTCCATTGAACACCGCACTGGTCACACCGCTGGTCAATCCATTATGCCAAAACCCCCCGTCGCCCATGATGCTTATCGCTTTATGTGGCAATGCATGACGCATTCCCGAGGAGCTGGCCAAAGACAACCCGTAGCCCATGATGGTGTTGCCTAAATTGAAGGGCGCTGCCGTTGCAAATGAGTGGCAGCCAATATCCGATGAGATATGAAAAGGGCCCATCTCTTCTTGCAACTGCTTGATGGCGGAAAATAGCGGCCGTTCGGGGCATCCGGTGCACAACCCTGCAGGCCGAGGAGGCAGATTCTCCATGAGCGCAGCAATGTCTTCATCGCTCACGGGCGTTTGCAGCGCAAGCACCGAGTCTAGATTCAAGGCAAGAGGAATTTCTTCGCTTTTCGCCGCGAGCAAAAATCGAGTCACACCTTCCAGCATCACTTGACCGGTGTATTCGCCGGCCATGGGCATAATATCTTTGCCAAACACCCGAGTCTGAACATCCCGGCGCCGCAAAATCGTTTGTATTCCCTGTTCAATGTACTCGGGCTGACCCTCCTCAAGAACCAGCACCTGTTCTTTACCCACACAAAATTCGACGAGCTCATCGGGCACCAACGGGTAAGCGACATTCATGCAATAAATAGGTACGTCGGCATTTCCATAAACATCGGCCAAGCCCTGCCGCTGTAAAGCTCGGATCACCGTATTGTAGGAACCGCCGCAAGTAATGATTCCCAAGGATTCATAGCGACCAGGAAAATGTTCATTAAGCCCCTGTTCACGAATAAAGTTAATCGCAGCAGGCAAGCGCTGAGAAATTTTTTCACGCTCCTGCTCATAAACAAAGGGTGGCAAAATAATTTTTTCGGGCTGGCGCCGCGGTGTCACTGGAGTTTCATGACTAAAAGCGGGTGCCACGTTATCTTTGGCGACAAACTCACCGGTAACATGACAACCCCGAATACGCATCATATAAAAGACGGGGGTATTAGAGGCTTCTGAAAGCTCAAAACCCCGCTCCACCATTTCGGTAATGCTGGTCAGATTTGGCCTAGGGTCCATCAACCACATTTGGGCCTTCATTGCGAAAGCGTAACTGCGCTCTTGCATAATGCTAGAGCCCTCGCCGTAATCCTCACCGACAATAACCAGCGCCCCTCCCGTAACCCCTGCCGATGCAAGATTTGAGAGCGCATCTGAAGCTACATTAGTGCCGACGGTAGACTTCCACGTGACTGCGCCCCTCAAGGGATAGTTAATCGACGCTGATAACATTGCGGCAGCAGTTGCCTCAGAACCATTCGCCTCGAAATGCACCCCCAGTTCACCCAGAATCTCCTGAGCGTCATTGAGTACGTCCATCAAGTGTGAGATCGGTGAGCCTTGATAACCGCCGACGTAGGATACCCCCGACTGAAGCAGCGCCTTAGTGATGGCCAAGATACCTTCACCCTCAAAGATATCTCCGGCACCAGCGCGTAGCTTTTTGACCTCTTCCGCAAACGAGCGTTCAGCCATGCTCTTGGTTCCTAATTATTGATCTATAACAATACTAACCGTGCTCAGGCTGGCACTAAGGCAATGACACGGCAAGGACTACCCGAGCCGTTTTGAATTTTCAGCGGCGCGGCGACCAAAATCGCTCCTGTAGCAGGCAATTCATCGAGATTACAGAGACTAGCCAAGCCACATTTATTAGCGCCATGCATCAAATTGTGGCATGGGAACATCGGGTCTTGCGCTGCGGCCTGTCCCGCATCAGTGCCCACTGTTTCTGTACCGACACCCAGTATATCTCGCTCCTCAGCCAGAAACGTAATGGTGGCAGGATCCCACCCGGGGCTGTGATTACCATCCTCACGCTTATTGAGAAACTCCTCAGGGTTTTTCCGCTTTGACCAGTCGGTCCGATAAAGCACCCAGGCCCCTTTGGGAATTTGACCGTGCTCGGCTTCCCAGTTCTTCAAGAACTCAACGCTGAGAAGAAAGTCTTCATCTGCTTGGCTCTCTGCCGTAGCGTCGATCACAACCGCGGGGCCCACAAAAGTGCTGGGAGGCAAAGTGTCGGTCGCATGATTTTCATGGTCTTTACCGGTCACCCAGTGGATAGGCGCATCAAAATGGGTGCCCGTATGCTCCCCACACTTAATATTATTCCAGTACCAAGCGGGTCCACGCTCGTCGTAACGTGAAATTTCTTCCATTGCGAAAGGCCAGGCATTCTTCCACCCAAATTCGGTGGGCAATTGCAAGATAGGGGTATCAGGGTTGAGCGTGACACTGAGGTCAACCACTTTAATTGCACCCGATACCAAACCTGCTGCGACATCCATTAGTGGATTACTCATTTTTTTTCTCCCATCGCGCTGCTGCGCTGCGATTGCATGTGATCACGGTATTGCTCACGAAATTCTGGGCTGGTCTCTTAGGTGCCCCAGATGATACTTTAGATATAAAATATACCCAACCCTAACTTAGTGCAAATGGAATACAGCATGCAAACCACATTACTCCCCGAGGGATGGCCACGACCTAAAGGCTATGCCAACGGCATCATAGCGCAGGGAACGCATCATATTTTCTGTGGCGGCCAAATTGGCTGGACCTCACAGGAAGTGTTTGAAAGCCATGAGTTTACGGGGCAGCTGCGTCAGGCACTGCAAAACGTCTTAGCGATACTTCAATCGGCCGAGGCCGGACCAGAACATATGACCCGCATGACTTGGTATATCACCGATAAGCAGGCTTATCTGGGTAACCTTCGAGAGGTAGGAGCCATTTACCGCGAAATCATGGGCAAACACTATCCGGCCATGAGTGTGGTTGAGGTCACCGCACTCATTGAAGATGACGCGCTCGTTGAAGTTGAAGTCACGGCAGTACGATAGCCGGACCGTTTCTAACCGTCCTTTTACGACCTCAAAAAAATGAGTTGTCAGATTCCGTGAGTCCTGCTATTAATATTTTAAGCCTAAAGTAACGCACCGGTGCTAATGCCAATGAGTTTTAAGCAGCAAAGAGAAAATACTGCCAGCGCTCCATCAGGAGCCTCTAGCCAATGACCGCACCAATGCGCGATTCCAAGAACAGATTGAAATTGGGCACTTTCTCGGCAAATTGTTCAGGCGGTATGGCAGTCACCAAAGTTAATGAGCGTTGGGACAACAGCTGGGAGAACAACCTCAAATTAGTAAAGCAGTGTGACGACGCAGGCCTGGAATTCATGCTGCCCATTGCACGATGGATTGGCTACGGTGGCGAGACCGATTTCCATGGCAACGTGCTCGAGACCGTGACTTGGGCTGCAGGACTCGCCGCACACTCCAAGCGCATTCAAGTATTTGCCACAGTACACACCGCATTTAACCACCCTATTGTGACAGCCAAACAGTTGGCAACGCTGGATCAAATGTCAGGTGGCAGGTTGGGTCTCAACGTGGTCGCAGGCTGGAACAAGCCTGAATATGACGCCTTCGGTAAGGGCCTGCCAGGTGACCATGCCGACCGATATGCCATGGCCCAAGAGTGGTTTGATTACGTGCAAAAACTTTGGCAAGAAGATCAGCCCTTTGATTGGGAGGGCACTTTTTACGAGGGAAAGGGTGTCTATAGTTTGCCCCACCCCGTGCAAGCCAGCATGCCCATCATCAATGCTGCTGCGTCTGATGAAGGACGTAATTTTGCCATGCGTAATGCCGACTTTCTGTTCACTCCCGTCTTTGATTTTGAGCAGGCAACTGAGACCGTAAAGGATATTGCCGCGAGAGCTGCCAGTGTCCAACGCAAAGTCGATGTGCTGACCTTTTGCACGGTTGTTTGTCGACCCACCCAAAAAGAAGCCGATGACTACCTCAACTGGTATGCCAATGAAAATGCCGATTGGGAAGCCGTTGACAACCTAATGACACTGCAAGGTCTGCATGCCCAGTCCTTCCCGCCCGAGGCGTTATCGATGTTCAGGGACCGCTTTGCGGCCGGTCATGGCGGCTTCCCATTGGTGGGGACCCCAGACAAAATTGCCGACATGCTTGAGCAATTGAGTAACACTGGGGTAGCGGGTACGACCTTATCGTTTGTCGATTACGCCAAAGAATTTCCCTTTTTCAGGCAAGAAGTTTTACCCCGATTAGAACGCAAGAAGTTGCGGTTACCCGAACAACACCACTAAATTAAATGGAACGCAGTACGCTTTAACTTAAAAACAGAATTCGACTAGAGCAATTATCTAGCATCTTGTTAACAGGAGCTCATCATGAAAGAAGCCATTTCTAGACTGTCTAAATTAGCTGTTGCCATCAGTGCGGTGGTTGTTGCGGCACCGGCTGTCAGCCAGAGTGTTTTAGAGGAAATCGTGGTCGTCGCTCAGAAGCGCGAGCAAAATCTCCAGGATGTTCCAATCGCTATCACCGCCTTTACCGGTGCTCAAATGGATGCCCTTGGGGTGTCAGAAAGTTTTGATATTGCAACCTTCGCCCCCGGCGTTCACATCTCAGGCAACCTAGCGGGTCAAAACACACAATTTTCTATTCGCGGTGTAACTCAAAACGATTTCAACGACATTATCGAGGCCCCCAATGCGGTATACCTTGATGAAGGCTACATCGCCGTCGCCCAAGCACAGACTTTCGCTGTCTTTGACATCGATCGCGTTGAGATTCTGAAAGGACCTCAAGGCACATTATTTGGTCGTAACGCCACCGGCGGCTTGGTCCACTTCATATCCAATTCTCCCAGCTTCGAAGAAACCTCTGGCTACCTCGATGTAGAGGTGGGTCAGTTTGATACCGCAAACAACGCGAATCGATACGTGGTTGAAGGTGCTGTCGGGGGGCCCCTGAGTGATACCGTCGCCGCGCGCGCAGCCTTTCGCTACAGCAAGCAAGATCCCTATTTGAAAAACCTCTATAGCAATTCCGATCAACTACCGTTCCTGGGCGATCCCGGCCCCGGTTCCGGCGCCGATCTTGGTGATGACGACACCATGGCTGCCCGACTACGCTTCGCGTTTCAGCCCAGTGACGACCTGCGCATGGACCTGAGCTTTAATTACTCAGACAGCGAAGTCTCCACAGGTCCTTACCAAAGCAAATCAACAATGGGTATTGCCCAAGACCACGATAATAATCCAGATACACCGCCCGAGCTGATCAATGTCATCAATACTCCTAGCGATGAAAGTCGCTTGACCGCATTGCTCGATGCTAACGGCAACGATACCGGTCTTGATGCGGGTGCCGATATCGAGGATGGCGACTCATTCTTGCCCGGGGGTGGCGCCGGCCTACCCGGTCGTTTTGCTCCGGGAGCTGATTTTTTTGGTTACCTTGACCCAGACGGCGATGATTTCACTTTCTCTGGTGATTTTGCGTTCGCCGATCAAGGCAGCACAGAAAATTCAGGCGTTAATTTTAAGCTGGCGTGGGACTTCTCAGATAGCATTACGTTTACCTCCATTACTGATTACAAAAATTATGAAAAGCTATTGTTCATCGACGTCGACTCCGCCCCTGTAAACCAACTCGCAAACTATGCCGCCGTTGATGCCGACAGCTTCACCCAAGAATTACGTCTCAATGGAGAAAATGACCGCAGCCGCTGGGTGGCCGGCTTCTACTACCTAAACATTGACTCCGAATCACAGAACGGCCTCAAAGGACCTCAAGGCTCTTTCGCCGATGTGTTTGGCGGCGTCCCCATTGATGTCGGCACCACGGCTCAATTGGAGACAGACTCGTACAGTATTTTCGGGCAGTATGAATATGACATTTCTGATCGGCTGACGGTTATTGCCGGTTTGCGCGCTATGCGCGAAGAGAAAGACTTTGGGCTAGTCCTTGGTGTTGCACCTTCCGAATCGTCTTTCGTAGTCAACACTTCTCCTTGCTTCTCAGGACAACTCGATCAGTGCTTTCCAGGTACCGGCGTCAGTTACACCGACGACCGCTCTGAAAGTCTTTGGGCTGGAAAGTTACAGCTGACTTATCAGTTGAATGACGATCTCATGCTCTACGGTGGGGTTAACCGAGGTGTTAAAGCTGGTAGTTACAATGCGCCACTGCTGGGAGCCTACTTCGGCTCTGGCGGCGACGCTGGCCTTCCCTACGATTCAGAAGAACTCACATCTTATGAGGGTGGATTCAAGGCTACTCTGGGCGGCGGCAAGACACGCATCAACGGTACGGCTTTTTACTATGATTATGCCGACTACCAAGCCTTCCTCTTTGTTGGGGTTGGTGGTGTTGTCATCAACAAGGATGCGGATAACTACGGTGTAGAACTAGAGATTCAAACCAACCCTGTAGAGGGTCTGGACTTGATACTCAGCGGTTCTTACTTTGACGCCACCGTCAAAGACGTCTCACTACGCAATGGCTCACCTTTACCGTCTAGTGATGTTGATCCAACCTACGCTCCCGAGTTCCAAGTGACGGGCCTCGCCCGCTACAGCTTCGACGCCATGGGCGGTCAAATGGCCATTCAGGGGGATATCAGCTACTCCGATGAGTACTACTACAACCTTCGAAACTTCGATGCCGATGTCTTCGATAGCTACACGGTCCTGAATGCGCAAATCAGTTATGCCAACAACGGCTGGTTGGCCACACTGGCCGCGAGAAACCTGACAGACGAACGCCCGGGAATTCAAGGGTTTGATTTGGCAACGCTTTGTGGTTGTAACGAGGTCGCCTACAAGGCACCACGTTATTACGCAGTCAGTATTCGCAAGGAGTTTTAATGACTGCCGGCCACAACCGGCGTGATGTGATTACCGGGGGCGCCGCCGCCCTCGGTTTATTTTTAATTGGCGGTAACCAGGTTTGGGCGACGCCGAGTCAGGCGGCGGCTCGCAATTTTACACCTCAAATATTAACTCAATCCCAAAGCCAAGCACTCAGCACTCTCGCAGAGCACCTAGTTCCGGGTAGTGCTAAGGGTGGCGTCAGTGCCTACGTAGATACGCAACTCAAAGCCGGTCCAAACTCCCTACTTATGGCTAAATATGTGGGCGTACCGGTTGAGCAGCAAAAAGGGTTTTATTTATCAGCCCTCGATGCCGTAGCGAGTGCTATAAGCGATAAGCCGGTTGCAGCAGTAGCTGAGGCGATGGCATCAGACACTGTCCCCGGATGGCAAGGCCCACCGGCAAGCTATGTGTTCTTTTTACTACGAGCTGATGCACTTGATGTTACCTATGGATCCCAAGCCGGATTTTCTGACCTAGACATTCCCTACAGCGCCCACATTCGACCGGAGACTGCCTGGTGATACAAAACTCACCTGATACGGTCATTGTAGGCGCCGGCGCCGCAGGACTAGCACTGGCGGCACGGCTCGCGCAGGCTGGAGAGTCGGTTGTGGTGTTAGAAGCGGGAGCCCAGCGATCAACTAGCGACATGATCAGCTCACAAATTTGGGCACGTAAACTTAAGTGGTCAGCTGCTGCTGTTGAGGAATCGGGCACGCACCCGGTAGGCCATGCGTTTAACGCAGGTTCCGGTACCGGCGGCTCAGCAGCGCACCATTACGGCGTATGGCTGCGTCTGCATCAAGAAGACTTCAGCGTACAGCGAGACCACAATCGCAGCCTTGACTGGCCGATAACCTATCAAGATCTCAAGCCCTACTATGACCGAGTTCAAGACGCCATCGGCATCAGCGGCGATCACGTAGCTGAAGTTTGGCGTCCACCGGGCGCCCCTTATCCTATGCCTCCCCTTCCAGTATTTGCTCAGGGGCGCATTCTTGATAGAGGCTTTCAGGCAACGGGCCGGCGCACTGCACCTCTACCCTTAGCCATTAATAGCGTACCCCGTAATGGTCGAGCCCCCTGCCAATTTGACGGCTGGTGCGACGCAGGATGCCCCATCGGCGCCCTCGCGAATCCCCTGGTCACCTCATTGCCCAAGGCCCTGAGCGCAGGTGCCGATATACGCTACGACGCTCAGGTAATTCGAGTCCTGCGGGACTCGAACAGAGCTAATCATATTCGTGCTGTTGAATATGCCCAGCATGGCAAGCGTCATCAACTTGTTGCCAAACGCTTTATCATCGCTGCGTTTACTGTACAGACTAGTCGTATTCTTCTGAATTCCAGCCTGAACAAACAACCCGCCCCTGGGAATCGTTATGACCAGTTAGGGCGCTACCTAACAACACACCCTGCCGGAACAATCTTTGGCTTATTTGATGACGAAACAACTCCCCACCTAGGCGTCTCAGGAGGGCAGTTACTTTGTCACGATGATTATGCCAACAAGGGTCAAACTGGCGGCTTTGGGTCGTCACAGTGGCTCATTGCTAATGCCATTAAGCCTCACGATTTACTGGGCTATGGCACTTCGAGACCCGATGTTATTGGCGGGGAACTGCGTCCGTGGCTCCAGCGAGCGGCCAAGCACCTGGCCAATATGACCTTGGTGGTCGAAGACATTTCAAGCCCGGACAATCGCGTCACACTCAGTGAAGTCCGCGACGATGCCGGCATGCCAAAAGCCCACACCCACCATGATATTGCGCCGGAAGTTGCCAACCGCTGGCAACAACGAATCGACGAAGGCGAAGAAATCTTTCGCGCTGCTGGCGCTACTGAAGTATGGCACGGACCTCGCGTCGCCATGCATATTATGGGTGGTACCGTCATGGGTGATGATGAGAAGAAATCAGTGACCGACACATTCGGTCGCGTTCACGACACAGACAACCTCTACGTGTCGGGACCCAGCTTATTTCCCAGTAGCGGCGCCGTGAACCCAACCTTCACTCTGACAGCTCTCGCCGAACGCCAAGGTGATCACCTGTTGGGCACACCGGTAAACGACGCCTTGCACGCCTGACAGACCTCCCACTGTTTAAGCTTAAAGTATTTAGGCATATTTGATAGACTCCTATATAGCGACTCCGACCAAAAGTACACTCGGTGGGTTAGGATGTCCTCTCATATACCTGGACTACCAAGGGGCTTTAAATGGGTGCAGCAGTTAAGTACGAGCGACGCGGGCAAATTGGTGTCATCAGCGTTAACAACCCTCCGGTCAATGCCCTCTCCCACGCCGTTAGATCTGGCATTGTAGATGCGCTCGCGACCGCCGCGACCGACGATTCTTTAGCGGTCGTATTGTGTTGCGAAGGTCGAACATTTATTGCCGGAGCAGACATTACCGAATTTGGCAAACCACCTCAGGCACCCTCTTTACCCGATCTTTTAGTCGCCCTCGACAGTCATCCCAAGCTTACCGTCGCTGCCATTCACGGCACCGCATTAGGAGGTGGTTTCGAGGTCGCGCTCACCTGTAACTACCGTATCGCTTTAACGTCAGCCAAAGTCGGATTACCTGAAGTCAAGTTAGGGCTACTCCCTGGCGCCGGAGGCACCCAACGCACACCCCGACTCGCAGGTCTTCCCGCGGCAGTTGATCTCATCACCTCTGGCAATCCTGTCAGTGCAGAACGGGCTATGGCGTTAAAATTGATCGATCAATTGGCCGATGAAAATCTTGTAGAGCGAGCGATCGATTACGGTAATCAGCTCATTGAGGAGAACGCGCCTCAGCGTCAGGCAAGCGCCTTAACCTTTTCCCTAACGGTAGAGGACACAGATCTGATAGAAAAGTCTCGCGCTCAGCTTGTTAAAAGAACCCGCGGGGAACGCGCGCCACAACGCATTCTCGACTGCTTGCTCGCAGCAGCAGAGGGCTCTTTTGAGTCGGGTTTAAAGCGGGAACGAGAAGAGTTTATGGCCTGCCTAGCAGACCCTCAATCTGCAGCTTTGAGACATATGTTTTTTGCAGAGCGAGCCGCCGCAAAAATTGACCACCTTGCTAAAGACATTAAACCCCTAGACATCCGCAGCGTAGGGATTATTGGCGCTGGTACCATGGGGGGCGGTATTGCCATGTGTTTCGCCCAAGCCGGAATGGCCGTCACACTCGTCGATATGACCGACGACGCGGTTAATATTGGCTTGGAAAAAATCGCCAAAAACTATGCCATTAGTGTCAAAAAAGGACGGCTCTCAACCGCTCAAACCGATGCGATCATGGCCAACATCACCACGTCATCTGACTTCAATGACCTTGGAGAAGTTGACATGGTCATTGAAGCCGTCTTTGAAAACCTCGCCGTCAAAAAAGAGGTGTTCGCAACGCTGGACAGTATTTGCAAGCCCGGCGCAATCTTAGCCAGCAATACCTCGTATCAAAGTATCGATGACATTGCTGCGGTTACCACTCGGCCTGAATCGGTATTGGGCATGCATTTCTTCAGCCCGGCCAATGTGATGAAGTTGCTCGAAGTCGTAAAGGGTGCTCAAAGCAGCGATCTGGTTATTGCGACCGCAATGGCTGTAGGTAAAAAGATCGGTAAAGTCTCGGTTCTTTCGGGAATGTGCTACGGATTTATTGGCAATCGCATGCTGCGCCATTACGGTCGAGAGGCTGCGCTTTGTCTCATGGAAGGGAGCACCCCCGCTCAGATTGACAGCGCCATGGAGTCTTGGGGTATGGCTATGGGCCCGCTAGCGGTTAGTGATCTCGCCGGGCTAGACATTGGATACAAAGCAAGGGAGCAATTAACCGCTGAACAAAAGGGAGCGCCAGCAAGCTACATCGTTGCAGATCGTTTAGTTGAAGCCGGCCGACTAGGACAAAAGTCGGGGGCGGGCTACTATCGGTATGACCCAGAAACACGTCAGCGACAGGAAGATCCGGCTGTTATGACAATAGTCACTGAAGCGCGTCGGGAGCTGGGTATCACACCCCGTCATTTTGAAGATGAAGAAATTGTTAATCGCCTGACCCTTGCCTTGGCCAACGAGGGTGCAAAACTGCTGCAGGAGGGTATTGCGCAACGGGCTAGCGATATTGATGTGGTTTATTGCTACGGCTATGGCTTTCCCAGATTCAGAGGCGGTCCCATGCACACCATTGAAGCAATGGGTCTTGATAAAGCGGTCACGCTGCTCAACGAATTTCATGACCAACTCAACCCAGAGCATTGGCAGGCCGCTCCGCTGCTCACGAAGTTGGTAGCAAACGGAGGGCAGCTCGCTGATTCCCACCGTGACTGAAACACTGCCGGAGAGCCCCAGAGATGTGCTGGCCCTGAGTGCCACGCGCTTCCCTAACCATGACGCCCTACATATTCCACTGAGCGCTTGTCAGCATTATTCGTCGAAGGAAATTAATCTAAGCTATAGCGAGCTCGATGGCGCTATCGCTCAAGCTACTGAGATTTGGCGGCAAACGGGAGTATCTGGGCGTGTTGCGCTGATGTTGGAAAATCGTCCCGAATTTTTCATTCAATGGCTTGCACTCAACGCTCTTGGAATTTCCGTAATTCCAATTAACCACGAAATGCCAGATGCGGAAATCCCCTATTACCTAGAACACGGTGAGGCCACAGCCGTACTGACACTAGGCGCGCACCGTGACCGACTGAGCAACGTTATTGACGCGCTAAAAACATCAATCCCTGTCATTACCCAAGACCAAATTAGTACGCTGACGCTCGGTGATGTCGCGGAGATACCCGAAGTTACAACTGACTCAAATGCCGAATGCGCCCTCCTCTACACTTCGGGAAGCACCGGCAAACCCAAGGGCTGCTTACTGAACAATGATTACTTCCTGCAACAGGGCATTTGGTACCAGAATCTCGGTGGTCACATTGCTTTACGCGAAGGTGACGAGCGGCTGCTCACGCCCCTACCCCTGAGCCACATGAACGCCATGTCCGTTTCAACGATGGCCATGTTTATGACTGGCGGATGCCTCATTCAACTAGACCGATTCCATCCCGGAACATGGTGGCAAAGCCTTCGTGACTCGAGGGCTACCGCCGTCCACTATTTAGGCGTGTTACCAGCAATCTTACTAGCCTTACCAGAGGAGCCCCTGGAGGATTTTTCCAAGCAAATTCGCTTTGGGTTCGGTGCCGGCGTCAATCCGGCGCACCATGAACGCTTTGAAAAGCGCTTTGGATTCCCCTTGATCGAAGCATGGGCCATGACGGAGTGCGGGGCTGGAGGCGCGATCATTGCCTCCGACGAGCCCCGGCATGTCGGGCATTGCTGTTTCGGTACGCCTCTAGACACCGTGGAGTGGCAGCTGGTTGACGAGCAGAAACTACCAGTGGATAAAGGAACACCTGGCGAGTTACGGGTACGCGCCCGAGGTCCTGACCCACAAAAAGGCTATTTTTCTGGCTATCTAAAAAATCCTGAAGCTACCGCCGAGGCTTGGGCAGACGGTTGGCTCAATACAGGCGACGTTGTCGTAGAGCTCGAGGACGGCAATCTCGCCTTTGTGGATCGCAGAAAAAACATCATCCGGCGCTCCGGTGAAAATATCTCGGTGTTGGAAATTGAAGCTGCTCTGGGAGATCACCCGGCGATTAAATCCGCAGTGGCGACTGCCGTGCCAGACGAGATGCGCGGAGATGAAGTGGCGCTGTGCGTCATCCTCAATACTTCAGTCGAGGGCAGCCTCGAGATGGCCCGCGCCATACAAGCAATCGCGCTAAAAAAGTTGGTGTACTTTAAAGCACCCGGCTGGATTCTCTTTGCGGAAGCCCTACCGGTGACGGCCGCTAACAAACCGAAGCGTGCCGATATAAAACAATTTGCCAAAATAGGTGTCGGCAACGGTGATGCCTACGACCTTCGCGCTTATAAAACTCGGAGAAAACCCGCATGAAAGACTATAGCGGTGTTGTCTTAACAACGCCCATTAGTATGGGCTATGCACGACAAAGCCCTCACGGTGCCGCATGGTTTGTTGGCTCAGTGTTACGCGAAATGATTAGCGCTGCCGGCCTTACAAAAAAAGATGTTGATGGCTTTTCTGTCTCCAGTTTTTCTCTAGGGATCGATTCTGCAGTGGCGCTTACTCAGCACTTTGGACTTTGTGTTCGCTGGTTAGAGCAGGCAAATGTGGGGGGTGTTTCGGGGATACTCGCGCTGCGGCGAGCTGCCCGAGCGGTTCAGTGTGGGGAAGCGGACATTGTTGCCTGTATCGGCGGAGATGGTGCAGCACATCGATCTTTTGAAAATACAGCGGCCCATTTTTCTAGCTGGAGTACTGACGCGGCGTTTCCTTATGGCGCAGCCGGGCCTAACGGCCCTTTTAGTCTTATCACTGCCCATTACATGGAACGCTATCAGGCTCAACGCGAAGACTTTGCCCGCATCTGTCTCGATCAACGCTACAATGCCAACCATTACCCTCAGGCCTTACTTGGGCATAAAGAACTCTCCCTGTCGGACTATCTCAACGCGCGACCTATAGCTGGGCCTCTTCACCTCTTTGATTGCGTAATGCCTTGCGCCGGTGGCGAAGGCTTTTTAGTAATGAGCGAAGACCGGGCTCGACAGCTACGGCTGCCCGCCGTACGAATTCTCGCAGCCGATGAATGCCACAATGCCCATGCGGACGATCCGATACAGGATAGAGGGGGTTGGACCCAGTACATAGAAAGTCTATATGACCGAGCCTCAGTCGGGCCCAAAGACGTCGACTTTTTGCAAACTTATGATGACTACCCGGTTATTAGCATGTTGCAGATGGAGGATCTGGGGTTTTGTAAGAAAGGCGAGGCACCCGACTTCCTAAACAAGA
>CALKNZ010000037.1 GCA_938091995.1 uncultured Luminiphilus sp.
GTAATCGTTCATGCCTTTCTCATCAGACCAGGCATTCCATTCGCCGATGACAGACATGA
Organism: uncultured Luminiphilus sp.; assembly: GCA_938091995.1. Classification (GTDB taxonomy): domain Bacteria; phylum Pseudomonadota; class Gammaproteobacteria; order Pseudomonadales; family Halieaceae; genus Luminiphilus. The sequence continues at coordinate 60 of CALKNZ010000037.1, forward strand.
GGTCTGCAGGTGTCTTACCTTCATTCATCGCGCAGCCATAAAGCTCGGTGCCGCCAAAGCCCGCAGGCATGTGATCATCTGCCAGAGCAGTTTGTGTTTGTAGAGCCCCAACAACACCGACCGCAAGCAAAGTCTTTAGGATGTTTTCCATTATTTTTCCTCTGTAATTTGTGTTCGATTGCGCCAAAGGTTTTCATAAAACTCCGACTCACTAGACCCTACAGAGCGTGCCTGTTGCCTGTCAAATACAGTGTCTGAAACTGTGAGTTGCGCACCCATACTGTACTGGGCAATGACGTTTAGTATTTTCCGTAACCGTAAACGGGCCCACAGCCATAGGTGCGTTATGAGGTTTATTTTCGATGTTGATCAATATTGGACCGGTTCGGTCAGGCTGATTATTGGGTATGCCTGTGCCTGTGCCTATGACCCCGTATCAAGTGGTACCACATTGGGCTAACTAGCGAGCTGAGGGTCGAAAAGGTTGCTCTTTGACTTTGGACGGTATCAGCCGTTAGCGCTCATAATGACCCGTAACTTCAGGGGTCAAGCCGGCCAGTGTTTGAGTGAGTCTTTTCTTGTAACGGCGCTGGCGGCGTCTTGCTTTGGCAGGGTTGGCACGCCAGCCTTGGCGCTTATCGTGCACGAGCTCATCAAGATCGTCGGCGATTTGAATGTGTGCACCATCAGCCTCGTAGGTTCTTCGCGTCATTTTTTCAACAGCCTGTGAATCAAGGCGGTAGTTTTGCGTTTCAGACGCCGTCTCGGCAAGTTACATCACCGCATTGGTATCAACGAAAGTTAGACACAGGGGCAGTGCAAGACGTCACGGCAGCGCTTGCTCGGCGGCGTGCCACTCACTCCCTTGAGTACGGCGCTCAAATAACTGCCAGGCCTCATCAATGAGATACAGGTGCAGAGCTTCGACTTGACTGGCATCTAATAAGTCAGAGAAGTCACCCATGCCACGCTCCGCCAGTGTCCCTTGAAGCACGATCTGAGAAAATGCCTGATGAGTATCGGCGCTCATAAGTCGTAGGTCGGGTATTCCCGCACCACGGCCGTCAATGTTGGCATGACATTTGGCGCAGTTACGTAAAAAAAGCGTGGCGCCTTCAGCGATTTGCTCTGGTGAACCGCGCCGGGTCACAGCAGGAGGCGTTGTACTGTCTGTGGTATGGAGAATTTCGGGACGCTTAGGTACCACCCCCCCACTCAATTTGAAAGCGATCATCCGTCCACCATTGCCGTAGGTGTACGCTGCCATGCCGGGCACGTAGTCGTTACCGTTGCCACCGCCAACCCCCGTCAATATCGCAATGTATTGAGTGCCATTCACGCTGTAGCTCATGGGGGCGGCCATCATACTCGCGCCAACCGAAATTTCATGCAGTGTTTCTCCGGTGTGGGCGTCCAGAGCTGCCAATTCTCCGGTACCTCTGCCTTGAAAAACGAGACCACCGGCCGTGCTGAGCACGCCGCCACCGTTCCAGAAGGCGTTCATATTACCTATCCAGGGTCCCGAAGTTTCTCGTTCCCAGGCGAGTGTTTGGGTCACGGGGTTCCAGGCTCTTAAAAATCCTCGAATGGTAGTGTCAGGCTGCCCCGCACCCAGCATTTCAATGGGGGGCAGTGTCTTGGCGAGTGCGCTGTCTAAACCCCACTCGCCAGGGGTTGGAAAAATATATTGTGAATGACTATTTAACCCACCTTGCTGATAACTAAATGCCTCGTCAGGCATGGTCCAAATAGCACCGGCCTCTTTTGCAGGTATATAGACCAAACCAGTTTGTGGGTTGTATGACATAGGCTGCCAGTTGTGAGCGCCCTGGGGACCTGGAAATATGAGCTTGGGTTCGTCGAAATATTCAGCCTGTTCTGTCTCGACCGGACGGCCTGTATCGAGGTCAATATGACTCGCCCAAGTCACCTGGGCGTAGGGTTTTGCAGAGATTAGTTCGCCGGTGACCCGATCTAAAACGTAGAAAAAACCATTTTTTGGAGCCTGCATTAGCACCTGGCGAGATCTGCCCTCAATGTCTAAATCAGCAAGAATGATTTTCTGTGTGGCGGTAAAATCCCAGTTGTCACCAGGGGTGGTCTGATAGTGCCAAACCAAGCGTCCGCTATCTGGGTTAATAGCAAGAATCGAGGCCAGATAGAGATTGTCTCCCCCCTCAGGGCTTCTCAACTTACGCGGATAGGGGGCCGCGTTTCCGGTGCCCACGTAGAGGAGATTGAGTTTTGGATCAAAGGCCATGGCATCCCAGACGGTTCCTCCCAATCCCACCTGCCACAAGCTATTTGGGTCCCAGGTGGCTGCTGCGACTTCGAGTTCCGGGTGTTCAAAGGGTGGGTTGGGGCTACCAGGCACGGTAAAAAATCGCCATTGCTGCTCGCCAGTATTAATGTCATAGGCCGTGATGTAGCCGCGTGCATCAAACTCGGCCCCCGCGTTACCAATAACGACCAGATTGTTGGCAATGTAAGGTGCCCCGGTAATCGTGTAGCCCCGATTGCGGTCGATAAACGTATCGGCCCGCCACTGAACAGCGCCATCATTTTTATCGAGGGCAAACAGGTAGCCATCGAGGGAAGCGACAAACACCAGATTATCTGTGAGTGCAACGCCTCGATTAACCACACCACAGCAGACTTTGCGCATGAATTGTGGGTTTATTTTCGGGTCAAACTGCCACAGCGATTGGCCAGTAGCAGCGTCTACTGCAAAAGCAATACCCTGCGGGCCACTGCCGTACAGTACGCCATCAACCATTAACGGGGTGGCCTCATAGCCATGCTCAGAAGGCAGGTCGATGTGCCAGGCATAGCCTAGCTCAGCGACATTATCGCGAGTGATTTGTTGAAGGGGTGAGAAGTAAGCCTGTTGATAATCACCACCCCCTGTCAGCCAGCTGCCGGACTGCAGTGAATCGTAGACGGGCAGTTGCTCGGTAGCGGAGTTATTTGCGGTTGAATTGCTATCATCTAACGAATAGCTGGTCTCATTTTTTGTCTCGCAGGCGTTAACAAGAACAAGAATCAGCGCGCAAAGAGGGGCGATCCCGGCAACTCTCAATGACTCTCTCCAGATTCACCAAGGATAAAGTCCTTGGATTCGGGGCGATGATAAGGCCGGCTCATAAAGCGCTCCACAGTGGCGTTGAAAAGTTCGGGGTCTGTTGCCGGGGTGAAGTGGGTCTCTCCTGGAAAAATAGCGAGATGTGCTTTGGGAAGCGTTTGGTACATCAGGACCGTGTGCTCGTCTCGAATAATGTCCTTATCCCCGGCCATGACTAATACCGGTGCTTCAATGCTGGCCAATTCGGCCAACGTCATATCGGGCAATTCCCTTAAAAGGTAAAATTGTTGTTTGAGGGCAGCCCAGTTTTGGTCGGTGTTCTCTGCGGCGATCTGGCGGTCTATTTCCTGAGAAAATTCCATCACCCAGTCAACGGCCCAGCCATGTACAGCGCTACGATCAGGGCTTAGATTCGCGCCCATGACGGCGAGACGATCAACGCTGTCGGGGTGTGAGTGAGCGATCTCAAGACTTATATTACCGCCATCACTCCAACCAATAAGGCGTACGGGGGGCAGTTCCAGGTGATTGATAAGTCCTAGCCAGTCCGAGGCCATGAGCCGATAGGTCATCTGCTCTTCGGTCATGCTAGATCTGCCGTGAGCTCGGCTGTCCGCTACGATGACCTGATAGTGTGGAGCAAAATGATTGATCTGCGCTGACATGTCAGAAATGCTTTGACCACTGCCATGAATAATTACCAGGGGTTCCCCCTCACCATAGATCTCGTAATACAGTTTGATACCGTTAATTGCTAAGTATTCGCCTGCTTCGGCATTGTTGCCATAGTTTGGTGAAGCCGCTGTCGCGGTGGTTGTTAGTAAGGCGGCAGTAACGGCGTAAACAGCTATCGCTAGCATGAAAATTTGTCTTGCGCTGCCCATGGTAAAGTCTCCCCGACAGGTCATGGCCTGTTCCCTTATTTGTGAAGGCCTCCGGATTTGTGAAGGCCCACCGCCACCTTCTCATGCTTTGGTGGTGTCCGTAGTTATCGACTAAAACTTAGCACATGCTGTGATTGCAAACAGCTAGTTAGATGTAAGCGATAGAGCGAACTGGGGTCTAAAAGGCATTGGCTTCCCCTTCAGGTGGCTTTTTGTTGCAGAGAGGGTCAAAGCCAAGGGTTGATCTTAGGCGTTAAAGCGCTCTTTATTCTTAGATGGTCGTGTTTTTTATTCAGGTCTATGCATCAAAAGGTTCGGTATCTTTTGGCTCTAGTGTTACCGGCAAAGCCCAAAGCCCAAAGCCCAAAACCCAAAACCCAAAACCCAAAATCCAAAATCCAAAACCCAAAACCCAAAACCCAAAACCCAAAACCCAAAACCCAAAACCCAAAACCCAAAACCCAAAACCTAGGCCGACACCATGATGTTTGGTGCAGTAGGGTCCCTTAATACCTTAGAGTCCTTTACCGGCACCTATAAGCATGCCTCTTGCTACGGCAATTGCCTTGTTGAAACTGCGATCAGTGATGTATTCATTAGTGCCGTGCACGGACCTGATCTGGTCTGCGCCTACGGAGTTACCGTGAAAGCGATACTGATCTTTGGCGAGCTTGACGTAATGTCGGGTATCAGTGGTCGCTTGCAGAAGTGAGGGAACAACCAGTGCCTCAGGATAAACCTCCGTCGTCGCGGCGCTAATTACGGCAAATCCGTTGCCAGCGGCGTCGGCTACGCCTGGTCGATCTGTCCAGCGATCATTGGTGATGACTATACTTGAATCATCGACAATATCGGTCACTGCTTCGATCAGCATTTCGACACTATCGCCGGGGAGCAGTCGAAAATTGACCTTGGCTTCAGCGCGCTGTGGAATCACGTTTTCTTTAATGCCGGCATTGAACATGGTCAGGGCAGTGGTAGTCCTAACCATGGGTTGAGTTATCGTTTCTTTCGCCATTTGTCGAGCGATCAACCCATCGAATAGCCATAAGTTATTCAATAAAAAACGCTCCGGTTGGTCCATTTCGGGAGCCATCATGGCCAGAGCGCTGCGCATTGGCTCAACCAGTTTGGGTTTGAACGGATTGCGTTCGATGCGATCAAGGGCTCTGGCTAGCGTTCCTATAGCACCGGTGCTCGCAGGGCTTGATGAGTGACCGCCAGGTGCTTTCGTTGACAGTGTCAGCGTGACATACCCTTTTTCTGCCACATTGATCATGGCGATATCTCGCCCGGGTAATAAAGGGGTATCCCGCACCACAAATCCGCCTTCATCAACCATCCAATCAAAGCTGAGGTTAAGTTCGCGCATGCGCGTTGCCAATGCAGCTGCACCGTTTTCACCCCCAATTTCCTCATCGTGGCCAAAGCCAAAGACCAATGTCCGTCGAGGCTCGAAACCCTGTTCCAGCAAGCTTTCAGTGGCTTCTAATAAACTGATGACGCCCTGTTTATCATCTAAAGTGCCACGTCCGTACAGCCTGTCGTTTTCAATAACACCCGCAAAAGGAGGATGCTGCCAACTATCTTCGGTGCCTTGTTCAACCGGCACGACGTCAGTGTGGGCGGTGAACAAAACAGCATTGAGACGCGGGTCACTGCCGGACCAGCGTAATAAGATGCTATGGGTATTGATGTATTCCACATCAAGCTGCTGAAATGTTTTCGGATAGCTCTGTTCTAAAAATCCATTCAGCTCGCTAAAGGCCTCGTAGTCTATTTTTGCTTGGTCTTGGAAACTTATGGTTTTGAAGCGGACAGCCTCTGCAAGACGCTCTAGTGGAGAGGTGGCTTGGCAGAGGTGGCTTGGCAAAAGGAGAGCGCAGATGAGGAGTATTGGGCAATAAAGACTGGGTGGTGTCACAGCAACATTCTGGGAGGGCGTGTTGTGCTGGGCGAGGTGTGGTTTTTTGTTCGTCGATTCATGGCCTAAAAACATAAGTTCTTACTCCTAATGAGGCGTCTAGTGGGAGAGCGCAGGCCGAATTTAACCGGTTCAAATGAGCTATCTTCAAAGTCACTATCGATCTCAGTAGGTACGCCTGATATGCCTAAATTGTTGTGCTGACTTTTGGCTCTCGCCTACTACCAGTGGCTCGTGCCAGGCTCACCTTTGAACGGACCCACAACTCGCTCAGTGATCCATCCTCCGTAAAAGATACCGGGCTGTGGCCTCACCTGCTCACCATCGACTGTACAGTTGACCAACGATGGATAAAAGGACACGTGCCCATCGAGTTGCGCAAAGCTCGTCACCGGATCACGATATTGCCAGGCAATTGCTCCCAACGCTTCATGGACCTGTAAGGAAAAGTAGTTAGCGGTTCCTTTCCATTCACAGAAACTACTTTTACTTATTGCTGCTAGAGCACTCCAATTCACATCGGATGCGGGAATATAGTAGGTCGGTGGATGAGCGGTTTCCAGAACACGTAGCGTGCGGCAGCTATTTGCCAGTATCAAGCTATTGAACCTTACATCGATCTGTTCTTTGCTGGGCATAAGTGCTGGAGGGCGTGGATAATCCCATACAGATTCTTGCCCCTGTTGGGGTGCGACGGCGAAATCGGGTCGCTGGGTTCCGGTGAATTCCCACATGGTATCTCCTGCGGTTTCCATAACTAATCGCTACAGTGTGCTGCTCGCTCGCTAAAAAGCATCACCATAGATGTCGGTATTGGCCATCTATCACGACGACTAATGCTTAGTCTGTCGTTGCTATAGCCTCTATTTCAATCATGAGTTCGGGCAGCGCTAGGGCTCTTACCTCGACGATAGTATCTGCAGGATAGGGGGCTGAGAACCATTGCTTGCGAAGCGCTACGATGCGTTCAAAATAGCCCATGTCTGTGAGATAAATAGTGACTTTGATCACCCGAGATAGATCGGAGCCTCCTGCTCGCAAGGTACGCTGTAAAGACTCGAACGTGGCTTCTGCTTGAGCATCAAAGTCGCCAATGCCGACAAGGTCGCCGGACTCAGCAATGGCAGCATGGCCTGACAGATAGAGCAAACCGTTGACCTTGAAACCCGGGGATATATGGAAAGGCGCTAGGGGGTCGGGTGTGAGTTCAATTGGGGCCGCGCTCATAAAATGTACTCCTGCTGTCAGAGAGGCTGTAGCGAGGTCATGAACTTAGGTCATGTCCCAGTCAGTCCTGGTAGATTTAGATTGCCAAGTTGGCACGACGTTAAGATCATACTGGCATTAGACCGGTCAACCCAGCACATAATGGTGCCCTAATCTTCGCACCGGTGGCTGATACTGATCAAAGGCGGCTAACTCTTGGTCGCGAGATCCACACCCAATGGCTAATGAATGCTGCACCTTGCGGTGCTTTTCGAGAGTAAGAAAGAGACGAGGTTGTCGCTATTATTAAAGATTGCCGCGCGTTACTGAGATGATTGTTAAATTTGTATGCTGGTTACGCTGATACCGTGTTCTCGGCGTGGACAGGTTCCGATGTTATGGCCTTTATGCACAGTTGCGTAGCGATACAGCGCCGCTTGCAGGGTGTGTGAGCAGAAAAAGGTAGCGAGCGCTAAGGTAAAGCTTTTAACTTATCCCGTGTTACGCATGCCAGCTGCAACGCCGGCAATCGTCACCATTAAGGCACGCTCTGTAGCCTGATCTGGATGAGCTCGCTGTCGACGCAACAATTCAGCCTGTAATAGATTCAGAGGTGCCGTATAGATATCTCTGAGGTTAATAGATTCGCGCCCCCAGCTGTCCTCTTGAAGCTCTAACTCTGTTTCCAAAATTTTTAAAAGCGTACCCCGATCGTCACTGAGCTGTTGTCGAAGTGCGGCCCCGAGGCCTGCTAGGTCTGGACTCACCAGCAAATGGTCATAGAGCTCAGCAATGGTAAGGTCGGACTTTGCGAAAACCATCTCTAACATAGACAGTCGAGCCCCGAAGAAAGGCCATTGCTGGGCCATGTTTCTCAGGGTGTCTTCTTGTCCCGCAGCCACGGCTTTCTCCAGCGCTGAGCCCGCACCCAGCCAGGCAGGTAGCATTAAGCGATTTTGGGACCAGGCAAATATCCAGGGTATAGCGCGCAAACTTGCTATGCCGCCATCAGATCGACGGCGAGTGGGGCGAGAGCCCAGGGGTAAGCTCGCAAGCTCCTGCTCCGGAGTTGCCTGCCGGAAGTAAGGGACGAAGTTCGGTTCATCTCTTACCCACCGGCGATAGTCTTCACAGGAATCTGCCGACAATTGGTTCATGAGAATGCGCCATTCGTGGTCAGGTTCAGGCGGTGGGGTTAAGTTAGCTTGTAAAATTGCGCTGGCGTAGCGGCCTAGCGTATTAACGGCTAGAGGTGTGAGCCCTAGCTTAGTGCGAATCATCTCGCCTTGTTCAGTGACTCGGAGTCCATTTTCAAGTGATCCGGGGGGTTGTGACAACAGGGCATCATGAGCCGGAGCGCCACCGCGACCAATGCTTCCCCCACGTCCATGGAATAACTGCAATTTAACCCGATACTTTTGACAGACGCCTAGTAACGACTCCTGAGCGCAATACTGTGCCCAGCCGGCGGCTAACATGCCCGCATCTTTAGCACTGTCAGAGTAGCCGATCATTACCATGATTTGATGTTCACAACGTTTGCGGTAAGCGACATCGGATAACAGCTCTTCGACTACCCGGGGCGCGCTTTCCAAATCGTCAAGAGTTTCGAAAAGGGGCGCGACTAGCATGTCTGTGCCGCAACCCGACGCTTTCAACAATAGCTGCACCGCCAGCACATCAGACGCTTCAGCGGCCATGGAAATAACATAGCTGCCTAGAGCTGATTGTGGCGTTTCGGCGATAACGAAAAAGGTGTCAATTACCTCCCTAGTTTCTGGTGTTGGTTGCCAGTCGTCAGGTAAAAGCGGGCGTGGGTTGTTGAGCTCTTCTCGCAGCCAAGCGCATCGTTCTTGTTCAGTCCAGTCACGATAATCACCCAGGGCTAAGGCATCCGTCAGCTCTGACATCGCCTGAGTGTGTCGTGCACTTTCTTGGCGAATGTCCAGTTGAATAAGGTAGGGACCAAAACAATGAACCCGGCGCAGGGTATCTAGTAGGTAGCCACGAGCTAGCACTTCGAGATTTACCGCTCGCAGCGACGCGTAGCAGGCCTCAAGAGGTTCGACAATGTCACTGAGAGCGAGTGGTGGCGGCGGCAAACGCTGTCCATCAAGCGCTTGCTCTATGTGTAGGCGTTGTCGCTGTAGGCGGTCTCGCAGCGGCTTTAGTAGGAACCGATAAGGCTCAAGGGCACCTTCCGTGGCTGCTTCAAGCGCTTGAGAGGCGGTGGTAACCGATAATTCTTCATAGAGTGTCGCGATGTCATTTTCAAGTAAGCTGCAGGCTTGCCACTGTGCCAGTAGCAAAACTTCTCGGGTCACTTTAGCGGTCACATTAGGATTGCCGTCCCGATCACCTCCAATCCAACTCGAGATCTTTATAGGATTCCAGTCTGGTGGTGGACTGGGCAGGGCATATCGGTTGCACACGTCGTCAACGACCCTAAGAAACTGAGGTACTGCATCCCACAGGGAATTTTCAATAACGGCGAATGCCCAACGTGCTTCATCGATGGGCGTGGGGCGGTCGGATCGGAATTCTTCGGTATGCCAAATTTGAGAAATTAGCTCTCTCAGGCGGTTATGGTTTTTGGCCGACTCAGAGGCACTGTCATTCCGGCTTTCCAGCCTAGTGAGGCAGTCGTTAATTTCTCCGTGTTTATGAATCAATGTTCTGCGAGTGATTTCAGTGGGGTGTGCGGTGAGCACTAGATCAATCGATAAATTTTCTAGCACCGCATGTAAACGACTGTTCTCGTGATCTGCTGAAAGTTGCTGAAAGGCGCTCTCTAGGCTGGCGCTTGCTGAAAAAAATGTTTGACTGTAATCAGCAACGGTATGGTGCTGCTCGGCGATATTGGCGAGGTTTAAGAAATGACTAAAAGCTCTAGCCACATCTAGGATTTGCTTCTCATTGAGCTCGGTGAGCAGGGCACGTAGCGCTTCTTGGTTGTCATCGTCCCGGCTTTGCTTGGATTGCAAACGAATGGCCTCGACAGCGTCAAACAGTCCGGCGTCTCCTTGGCTTTGTATAACCTGGCCCAGAATTTCGCCCAGCTGCCTAACATTCTGGCGAAGCTGTGTCGTGTTGTGTATCGAAGACGGGGTCATGTTTTTGATCGCTTTCTGTTAAGTGGTAGGCGCGTAGGCAATAGGCTTTCTTTCATTCGAGCAAGGTGTTCAATGCAGGGCTCACCGCGCTTTAATGTAACCCCGGTCACGAGAATATCGATGATGATGAGGTGCACGATGCGCGATGTCATGGGCAGGTAATCTTCAGTGTTTTCAGACGCCTCAAGACCGATGACGCAATGGCTTGCGTCTGCCAATGGTGAGCCCTGAGCGGTCAATGAAATAACAGTTGCACCACTTTCAGCGGCAAGCGCAGCTGCGTCGACGATGGCTTCAGTACGCCCGGTATGAGAAATAAAAACGAAAACATCGCCTTGGCGCCCACCGGCGGCAAGCATTCGCAGCATAAGTGGGTCTGTGTGAGTTGTTACGGGTGTCTGAAAGCGAAAAAACTTGTGCTCTGCGTCTTGAGCTACCGCCGCTGAGGTGCCCATCCCGAAAAAATAAATGCGCTTCGCAGCGTCTAAGTGTTCGACGGCTTCCTCCAGAGTATCGAGCGGGAGGTTTTCTCGAGCTAACAACAGCGCATTGACGGTGTTATCGACCAACTTGCCGGGGTAGGTGGCCACGGTATCGTCCGGGTCCACAACCTGGCTGATATAGCGCACACCCGCTACCAGAGAGCGGGCCAACCAAATTTTGAAATCTGGGTAGCCGGTTGCCCCCAGTCGTTTACAAAAACGGTTAACTGAGGGCTCGCTAACATTGGCTTGCTGGGCTAGCAAGGCAATGCTGGCGTGGGTGGCTGCCTCTGGATCTGCGAGAACCACTTGGGCAATTTTGGTGTCTGATTTGCTAAGTCCGGGGAGTGCTGCCTGAATTTGAGTCAGTACATTATTGTCGTTAGTCATTGGAGACCTTATCGCAATGCTGGTGTGTGTATGACAGTGAGTGTGGCAGCTATAGCCTGTAATGATAACAAAAAAAATTCTTGTAAACCTAACTTTAATACCTAAAAATGTAATAAAGCTTCACAACAAAAGTTTCTGTTTGTCTATAACATCGCCCGAGGACAGGTCATGATAAGAGTTGCCATCAACGGTTTTGGTCGTATCGGTCGCAATATTTTACGAGCCTACTACGACCGTCCAGCGCTAGCACAGGCCATTGAGATTGTTGCAATTAACGACCTCGGTGAGCCCGCTATTAACGCCCATCTGTTGGAATTTGATACTGCACACGGTCGTTTTTCACATGCTGTGACCTCAGGAAAAGATTATCTGGCTGTCGATGGTAATCAGATAGCCGTGTTTAATGAGCGGACACCCAGCCAACTTCCTTGGGAGGAGCTGGGCATCGACCTCGTTCTTGAGTGCACCGGTTTGTTCACGGCTCGTAATTCTGCGGCTGGCCACCTCGAGGCCGGGGCGCAGCGTGTTCTGGTGTCAGCACCGACCAAAGATGCGGACGCAACGATTGTCTATGGAGTCAACCATGACACCCTAAGGTCTGAACATCGCGTTATCTCAAACGCCTCCTGCACCACAAACTGCCTGGCGCCTATCGTGAAGCCATTGCATGAGAAAATTGGACTGGTGAGTGGTTTGATGACGACCATCCACGCTTATACCAATGATCAGAATTTAAATGACGTCTATCATCAGGATCTATTTAGGGCCCGTGCAGCGGGACAAAGTATGATTCCTACCGCAACGGGTGCCGCCAATGCCATTGGCTTGGTGTTGCCGGAGCTACAAGGTCGACTTGATGGCCTGGCGGTGCGTGTTCCAACGCTTAACGTGTCGTTGGTTGATCTGAGTTTTACCGCTGCGCGTGATACCTCGGTTGAGGAGATCAATAGCCTGATGTCAGAAGCTGCACGAGAGGATGGCTTTGGGATTCTGGGGTACAACGAGCGGCCTTTGGTTTCGGTTGATTTTAATCACGATAGCCGCTCAGCTAACTTTGATGCCAATCACACCCGAGTATCCGGGCGTTTGGTCAAAGTGTTGGCGTGGTACGACAATGAGTGGGGATTTTCAAACCGCATGCTGGATAATGCCCTTGAGTTAAGTGCGATAGCGGGGTTGACGACGGAAAAAGCCGCCTAAACTCATAGGGTAAGAGGTACTCTCTTGCCAGAGTTGCAGGGTAGGCCCTAATCAGGGACCACGTGCTCATAAGATCCGGCGAAGCATCGCTGCCTGCGACGCTATGAGTGAAACGCTCTAGGGGGCGGACCAGAGCTGAAATTGGCCCCTTGGTGGTAGAAAAACTGCGACAGGTGCTTCCGTCGGTTCATTGATCGTCATGGCTTCATGGGCCACTTCGAGTTTTTCTTGGCCTACAATATGAACGGCACCCCAGTGACAATCCTCTAAACGTTTTCTAGACAAAGAAATTCTCGTGTGAGGCGCGGTGCGGGGGTGGGTCATCAACGCAGCTTCCAAAGTGTTGAGACCGTCATGAATTTCTTCGGCACACGGAAACAAGGAGGCTGTGTGGCGATCACCGCCCATGCCTAGTATCACAACGTCAAAGGTGCCAAGTTGGTCAAGTTGCTCACAAACTGTCCGCAAGTTGCCCGCTTCGTTGGTAAGATCTGGGAGTAAGCTTAGAAACTGCGCGGCAGCGGCGTTACCCTGAAGCAGATTTTCCCGGACCATCGATTCATTTGATGCTTCATGATCTGATGCTACCCAGCGCTCATCGGCTAAAAGCACCGTGACGTTTTTCCATGGGATATCGGCTGCTGCCAGTTGAGCAAAGAGCGGGCGAGGCGTGGAGCCTCCCGAAACCACTAGGGTGGCCTTGCCCCGCGCTGTGATGGCGGCCTGAAGGCGACCGGAGATAGCCTTGGCCAATTCCGTGTTGAGTTTATCGGTTGAATCGAAGGTCTGTTCAGTCATGCCAGCTCCGACCGTCTTTTTCAATCAAGAGCTCGGCTTTAGGTGGTCCCCAGGAACCGGCGTGGTAGGGCTTCGTTTCAATATTTCTTTGATGGCAGGCGTCAATCAATTCATCACACCAGCGCCAGCTTTCTTCAATTTCTTCCCGGCCAACGAATAGCGATTGGTCGCCATTAATGGCATCTAAGAATAATCGCTCATAGGCATCGGGAATGCGATTCATGCCGGTGGTTTCTCTGAAATCTAAATCTAGTGTGTGGTTTTGCAGCGACAGTTTCTCTCGCAGTGTCTGGCGCTTAGACGCCATTGTCAGTTCGATACCCTCTCGAGGCTGCAGCCGAATGATCAGTTTATTCGGAATGTTCGTGCCGCTACTAAAAATATTGTGGGGGAGGTCTTTGTACTGAATAATAATTTCAGTCAGCTTCTCCGGAACGCGTTTGCCGGTTCGAAGGTAAAACGGTACCCCCGCCCATCGCCAGTTATCGACATGGGCCTTAATCGCGATAAAAGTCTCGGTGTCGCTATCGGTTCGTTCGCAGCCGGCTTCTTCCAGGTATCCTGGCACGGCAACACCTGACGACCATCCCTGACTATATTGTCCTTTAACCACATGCTCTGAAACTTGATCAACATCGATCCGTCTCAAGGCCTTGACGATTTTAACTTTTTCGTCGCGAATACTATCGGCCTCTAGGCTATTGGGGGGCTCCATGGCAACTAGGCAAAGTAGTTGCATCAAGTGATTTTGAACCATGTCTCGTAGCTGACCGACGCGATCATAGTAAGACCAGCGTCCTTCAATACCGACTATTTCACCCACGGTGATTTGCACATGGTCGATACAGTTTGCATCCCATTGACTATTGATAAAACGGTTCGCAAAACGAAGCGCCAATAAATTTTGGACGGTCTCTTTTCCTAGATAGTGATCTATGCGATATATCGAGCCTTCATCGAAGTAGCGTGCCAAAGTTTCGTTAACTTCTTTTGAAGAGGCTAGGCATTCGCCGATAGGTTTTTCTAATACGATTCGGCAGTCGCCGGTAAGACAATTATTGTCGGCAAGATTATTGCAGATAAGGGCAAAAATACTGGGCGGGGTGGCCAGATAAAACAAGCTGATACGGGTATCGTCTAGCGTCTCTCTGATCCCAGAGTAGCTGTCAGGATTTGCAAAATCAGCGCCGACGTATTGAAAGTGCCTTGAGTAGTGCAGCCACTCGGCATCGTTGGGCGATTCAGAACCCATGTAGCCATTCATTCGCTGTCTGAGCCCCGCCATGAAGGTTTCAACATCGACCTCATCTCTGGCGATTGCGGTAATGCGCAAGTCGCTGGGCAGGAGATCGGCGCGATCAAGTTGAAATAACGCCGGGAATAGTTTCCTCGCAGACAAGTCTCCAGATGCGCCAAAAATAATTAGATCAACACCGCTCATTGAATTAATTCCTTCGTAGTAGCTAACTCAGAGGCTTCACGACTGAGCTGTGTAACTGCCTGCCAGTCTCCTGACTGAATTTTATCTTTAGGGAGCATCCAAGAGCCTCCAGCGGCTTGGACATTTGGTAGGTCGAGATACTCCAGTAGGTTTTTCGGGCCAATACCGCCTGTTGGCACAAAGCTAATATCCGAGAAAGGACCCGAAAAAGCCTTGATGGCTGCTGCGCCTCCCGATGTGCTGGCGGGGAAGAATTTTAAAACCTTAAAGCCGGCTTCGGCTGCGCGCATGACTTCTGTCGCGCTAACAGCGCCGGGCAGTAGTGGAACCTTCAATGCGCTACTTTTGTTAAACAATGCATCACTTTGCCCGGGGGACACGATAAAACGTGCACCTGCATCAACCGCGGCGGAAAAATCATCGCCAGTGCATACGGTACCCGCTCCCACATGCGCGTCGGGAACGGCTTGGGCAATGGCTTTGATTGCCGCTAAAGCGCAAGGTGTACGCAGTGTCACCTCAAGCACGTTGATGCCACCTGCTACTAGGGCTTCGGCCATGGGTATAGCGTCGGCCTCCCGTTCGATGACCATAACGGGTATGACAAATGCGGAGGTTAAAAAACTGTAAGGTTTGGTTAGCACGATCAACCTCTGATAAGGGGGTCATTGAGTGACGCAGCAGCGCCGAGTAAACCCAGTTGGCTATGTGTCACGACAAAGGTGGGAATGCCAGACAGGTAGTCAGCGAAGCGACCCTTGGCGAGAAAACGTGCTCTGAAGTCACTGCGCCGAAGCAGGTCTAGGTATCGAGGAACAATGCCGCCCGCAATGTATATGCCCCCTTTAGCGCCCATCGTTAGGGCAAAATTACCCGCAGCAGCGCCCAGCACGGCAAAAAACATGGCCATAGTTTCCCGAGATAACGCATCGTCGGCGCTAAGGGCGGCAGCACCAATTTCAGCTGCAGTACTGTATTTTACTTTTAGATTTCGATGATAGGCCAATGCCTGATAAATATTATTGATACCTTCGCCACAGCACAGCCTTTCGATAGATACGCGACCATAACGCGCTCTCAAAAAATCGAGTACGGCGGCTTCAACGTTGGTCACAGGGGCGAAATCAACGTGGCCGCCTTCACCGCTAATGACCAACAGATCCCCTGCGTGTGTTTGAGCCAGTGTGGCTACGCCAAGGCCTGTACCCGGGCCCAGTGCCACACAGGGGGCTCCGGGTTCAGCGCGGCCGCCGCCCACTTTTTCGAGATGATTTTCAGATAGCAGCGGCAGGGCTCTGGCAGCGGCAGCAAAGTCGTTAATGATTTGTACCGACTGTAGTCCGAGAGCGGTCATCACCAGCTTCCGGTCAAAGCGCCAAGCGCTGTTGGTAAAGCTGACGGGTTGTACGTCAGGTGGACCAGCTACTGCCAAGCACGATTCTCCAGCGTCGGTTATGGATAAACCACTTTTAATTAAGTCGTTTTTTAGCTGCTCTAGGACGTTGCTAAAGGTGGGGAAAGCCGCGACCTCATAGGACCCTATGAGTTGATATTGATCTCTTTGGTCGTCACAGATGCCAAAGCGAGCATTGGTGCCCCCGATATCCCCCAGCAAATGCCATTTCTCCGCCATCTTAGCTGACCTCGGCCAAGATGGTCTGGTCGGTGAATTGATGGGTCGTTGCAAAGAGAAAGCTGGCGCCTTCTTCGGCATTGCTCACCTGATCACGCGCAGCAGAAAATAGGTTTCTACCGACGGTAACTTGGTCGGCATCGGGTGGCGTGGCTGGCTCGCGAGCGGCAAGCTCTGATTCTGAGAGCGCCACTCTGAGCGTCCCTTTATTGGCGTCAAGCGTAATGATGTCGCCATCCCTAATTCGACCCAGAGGGCCATTTGTTGCGGCTTCTGGCGTGATGTGTATGGCGGCGGGCACCTTGCCTGAGGCACCACTCATGCGACCATCAGTAATTAATGCCACGGCATAGCCCTTGTCTTGAAGGCTGCTCAGCAACGGGGTGAGCTTGTGTAGCTCTGGCATGCCGTTAGCCATAGGTCCTTGAAACCTGACGACGACAACACAGTCACGGTTTAATTGGCCTGACTCATAGAGCCCCTGAAGTGCATGTTGTGAATCAATAACAACGGCGGGTGCTTCGACGACACGATGGGCGGCACTCACGGCCGATACTTTTATAACGCTTCGTCCTAAATTGCCCTCCAGCAAACGCAGTCCGCCTTCTTCCGCAAAGGGTGCTTTGGTATCCCTTATGACATTGTTGTCGAGACTTACTTCGGGTGGTCTTACCCAGCTGATATCAGCGTCGACTAAACGAGGTTCGCTGACAAAATCGGAAAAGGGTAGTCCTCTGCAGGTCTGTGCGTCGCTGTGCATCAGCCCATCTGAAAGTAGGTTTTGAAATAAGACGCCAGTGCCGCCAGCGGCATGGAAGTGATTAATATCAGCCTGCCCATTGGGGTATACCCGAGCGAGGAGGGGGGTTGCTTGTGATACGGCGTCAAAATCGGACCAGGTCATCACGTAGCCTGCTGAGCGGGCAATTGCAATAAGATGAATACAGTGGTTTGTGGATCCCCCTGAGGCGACCAGTGCCACTAAGGCGTTGACTAAGGCTCGGGCGTCAATTTGCTTTCCCAGCGGGGTGTAAAGACGACTCTTGGCGGTGAGACGAGTGACTTGCTGCGCTGCATAGTCTGTTAGAGCATCGCGCAACGGTGAATCCGGATTGACAAATGATGCGCCAGGAAGCTGCAGTCCCATGGCTTCCAGTAATAACTGGTTAGTATTTGCGGTGCCGTAAAAAGTGCAGGTGCCGGCGCTGTGGTAGGAGGCACTTTCAGCTTGAAGCAGTTCCTCACGGGTGGCATTGCCCTCGGCGAAGCGCTGGCGTACTGCGGCTTTTTCTTTATTGGGTAGGCCTGATGGCATGGGACCCGCGGGAATGAACAGACAGGGCAGGTGTCCAAATTGCAGCGCGCCGATCAAGAGCCCCGGCACGATCTTATCGCATATGCCCAAGAGTAATACGGCGTCAAACATTTGGTGGGATAGTGATACTGCTGTTGCCTGCGCAATTACATCGCGACTAAAGAGCGATAATTCCATGCCTGCTTGGCCTTGGGTGACACCATCGCACATGGCGGGTACGCCACCGGCTACTTGTGCCGTACTACCCACTGCGCGCAGGGCTGCTTTTATCTGTTGGGGATAAGTTTCGTAGGGCTGATGCGCCGACAGCATGTCGTTAAATGCTGTGACGATACCTACGTGCGCGGCGTCCATGAGTTTAATAGCTGACTTATCGGTTTCATTGCAGGCGGCAAAGCCGTGTGCGAGGTTGCCACAACTCAGCTGTTCTCGACCGGGTGCTTGACGGGCCATAACATCAATCATGGTGAGATATTCTTCACGAAGATGGCGGCTGCGACGCTCTATGTCGGCAGTAACTTTGCTAATGATTGGAGAGACGGGGGTACTCACGGATGCTTCACCAGGGTGCTTATTTGAGTAATAAAATAACATATATAGCGATATAAGTTCATTAAATACCCTCTGAAATGTAATTTAAGCACATAAAGCATCTCCCAACGCCAGGCTTTGGCACCGGATACGCCTTGGTTACATTAACCCCAGTTATGAACTGGGGCCAGTTTGTGGCGCTGAACTAATGACGCCAATGATGGCGAGCTTGTTTGGCCTCTAACGCCTCCAGCGTGTCCGCAGGCAACTGTTGACCGCCGGCCTGATGGAAAAACAGGGGGGCTGTGGTGTGCTCGCCGGTCAATATTTCGTTCATTGTAGCGGTGGTATATAAGCGGCCGTTGAGCATGGTGTGTGAGACGTATTCCGATAGCCGAATGTCCTCTAGAACGCTGCCTTCAATAATGGCTAGGTCAGCTAACTTACCCGCAGCAATAGAGCCAATATCGGCATCCATACCCAAGTGAACTGCCGCATCATAGGTGGCACCACGCAGCGCTTCCCAGGGCGTAAATCCCCCTTGAACCATCATCCACATTTCCCAATGGGGTGCGAGTCCTTCGCGCTGTCCATGGGCGCCGATCATCACCCTCACACCATTATCACGCAGCTTTTTGGCTGTTTTAGCGACATTGATGTGATTGTAGTGATGGTCTGGTGCCTTGGGTCGGCGCATGCTTCGGGGTTCAACAAATTGTTTGGGCGAATAGCGCATGAGGCGTTCATTGAGCCAAACATCGGTCCGGTCGTACCAATACTCTTCCCCCATGAGTCCGCCGTAGGACACGACGAATGTGGGCACATAGCCAGTGTCCACCTGAGACCAAAGCTGCACTACGTCATCATAAATATGGGCGATGGGCAGTGAATGTTCGATACTGGTGTGGCCATCAATCAGATGGTTCATGTTGTGTTGAAACTTCATGCCGCCTTCAGGTACCACCATAATGCCTTGCTCATCTGCAGCTTCAATGATTTGTTGCCGGGCACTTCTGGCGAGCTGATTGTAGCTTTTTACCGAGATGGCGCCCGAGGCGCGCAGGCGGTCAATATGAAATTCGGCATCCTCAAGAGTATGAACTTCGGTTGTGGCTCCGGGTGAATTGGCGCCGTAAAGAATGGTTCCGGTGGACCAGGTTCTCGGACCTAAAATCAGACCCGCCCGCTGCATTTCCGCATGAGTAAAAATCTCACTGGTGTCATTAGATGGGTCGTGAATACTGGTGACACCGAAGGCTAGGTTGGAGAGCTGCATCCAATTTTGTTGGGGGATAATTTCTTCACTACCCATGCCGCCGTGAGCATGGGCATCGATGAGGCCGGGAATCACAGTTTTGCCTGTAACGTCGATAATTTTCGCATGGCTAGGAATGTCAATTTCACTGCGAGTTCCTACGGCGCTAATGCGATTTTCCTTCACAAGAATGACCCCATCCGACAGGATTTGTTGCTGACTATCAGCGTCTTGCATAGTGACAACCGTACCGCCTACGAGAGCGATCAAAGTGTCGGGCTTGTCAGAGGCCACTGAGAAGCTCAGGTCAATCGATTGAATTTCGGGTTCTGCGGCGGCTGCGGCGGTCTCGTCGGATTGCTCACTGTCTGGTGTTAGTGCGGTAAAGGCATCGCTCAGCGTTCTAGTGAACAGTACCGGCCCGTTTGACCAGTGCAGTGCTTTGCTGTCCGCCGACCAATGAAGGAATTCTCCCGCGCGTTCTGAGACGCCGCGAACAGGAATGGCGCCACCTGAACGTTGAGCTGTCATCGGCTTACCTGTCATGGTCAGGGGCATAACATAGACTCGAAAGTGCTCAGTAAAAGCCAACCAGTTGCCATCGGGTGAAACGGCATAGCTTGTTACTTTCTCGCCGTGAGCAACCACCCGTTTGTCGAGGCCGTTGTGGTCGACGCTATGAAGCTCCAGCCCTTTTTCTCCCCGGGTAGTAAAAAGAATGCGACTACCGTCGGCGCTGAATGTTGGATGGTGTCCAGTGTTGCTGATCTTCACGGGCGTGCCACCGGCAGTTGCAACGCGGTAAATGCCGGGATCAACAGACCAAAGGGGTGACAGTAAATAGCCTCCTGTTGTTTTCCGATAAACGACTGACTTGCCGTCAGGTGAAAACTTGGGCTGTACGTAGTGACCTGGCGTTGAGACTAGAGTCCTGGTGGCCCCCCCCTTGGCACTGACGACTTTCACGCGGCCTAGTGATTGATCATTCCAGGAGGTGTAGACCACCAGCTGGCCATCAGCGGAGAGCTCGGGCCAGTATTCAAAGTGTTCGCGCTGTTGCGTGAGTCGTGTGGGTTCTTGAGGGGCATTGTGAGTTATGGCTGAGCGATACAAGTGGCCCATACTGCTGAAAATTGCAGACTTACCCTGGGGCGTTAGTTGTGCCCAGCGCAGCATCTTGCTCTCAACCCAGTCGGGGGCGACCTCTACGGGAAATCGGACCGTCTTACGGACCTTTTTCGTTACGGACAATTGGATGGGGAGTGTTTCTGTATCACCAGTCTCAGTATTAACGCGATGAATTCGCCCGGCTGTCCAAAATATGAGATCACGACCATTGGGAAGCCATTCAAAGGCCGTTGTATTGCCGTGGCTGCCAGCGGTCTCTTGCTCGTCACGCTCAAGGCTATCGTAAACCACTGTTTCCATGCCTGATGTAAGATCACGAACGACAATTGCACTGTTGAAATCGGGAAGTCGTTTTACAAATGCGAGCTTGTGGCCGTCTGGCGATGGCGTAGGGCGAACGGCCCCTCCCGGCCCCCCGGTGATGGTATTTGTCTTACCGGTCGTTAAATCAAGTCGTCTAATGGCGAATATCTCACCGGTAGAGTCTTTGTTGTACTGCCACACCCAGCCCGAAGTGGTGTCCTGGCTGTAGTAAAGATAGTTGCCATCGGGAGAAAAAGCCGGTTCTGCAATGGATTTTTGGGCGCGTTGGCCATCGCTATTATCGACGACCTCGACACCACTGCCACCGTTGATGTGGTACATCCAAATTTCCCCTGAAGGAATACTGCGTCTTGAAACGGTACCTTTACGTACCGCGATCCACTGACTGTCGGGTGTCCATGCTGGATTATGTAGGTTGTGATTCCGTTCTTTCGTAACTTGCCTAACGTTGCCTCCATCGGTGTCCATGACCCAAATATTGTCGTTGCCGTCTCGGTCAGACACGAATGCAATGCTTTTGCCATCTGGACTAAAAGAAGGCTGGAAATTCCATTCAATGCCTGCGGTTAAGGCCGTAACGGTGCCGCCCAATACGGGTACGCTATACAAATCACCGAGCATGTCGAAGACCACAGACTTCCCGTCGGGGCTGACGTCTACGAATGACCAGGTTGTGGTATCTGTTTCAATCGTTATATCTCGCCAAGGGCCAGGCGGGTTGGAGACATCCCAGTTTTCCGAATCATCAGAATCCCCAGAACCCCCATGAGTTTCTAGTGCGAGCAGAACGGCGAAGAGCGTCATTAAAGGTCGATACATGTAAGGTCTCCGGAAAACGTTGCGATGGTGCTTAATCGGTCAGGAATACTACCTGCAGTCGTGTCTTTAGCAAGGACTATTGATCGGCGTTTTCTGCAGGGTCCTGGCTGATTTTTCCATAGGTTGGAGGGCTGTTAATTGCTGCCCTGGGTGTATGTCCTTTGGCCTGTGCTGTATGTGTGCTGATGTGTGCAAGGGAGCTCCTTCAAGTGATGCTCGTTAAAGGCACTGGGGATTGCCTCTCTGAACCAATACGGGGCTTAAGTGTAGGGCAGGGCAGGGCAGGTCAGGTCGGCGGCGTATCGGTGGTGTTAATCGAGCGCCAGGCCTTAATGACGACTGCAGTTGCGGGATCAATGATATCGAGGTCTTCTCCGTGCTCAAGCATTGTTAAAATCTGTCGGCCAATAACTTTGCCCAATTCAACACCCCATTGATCAAACGCATTGATACCAAGCAAGCGAGAGAGAAAAAAGGTTTTGTGCTCGTAAGCCGCGATTAAGCCTCCCAATATTTCAGGGGTGAGACTGTTGAAATAAAGCAGGGAATGGGGGTGATTCCCAGTCATTTCATAATGAGGCGCAAAGCTCTCGGCTTGTCCCCGCTTGGCTGCGAGTTGTCTTGCGGCGCTTTGATCCCGACCAACCAACAAGGCTCGACTCTGTGCCAGCGCGTTGGCGACGAGTTTGCGCTGAGCATCGAGGTCTTTGTCTTCATGGCTAAGTGGTAAGATGATGTCGGCGGTAAAGGCCCGGTTGCCCTGATGCAGCAGTTGGTAATAGCTGTGTTGACCAATGGTGCCCGCAGATCCCCAGAGCACAGGGGCGCTGGGTACTGTCAGAGTTGCGCCGGCTAGGTCTACTCGTTTTCCGTTGCTTTCCATTGATAGTTGCTGAAGAAAGTCTGGGAGTTGCTCGAGACGTTGTGCGTACGGGAGCACGACATGAGTATCCGTTTTTAAAAAGACAGTATTCCAGTATTCGAGCAGTGCCATCATCAGAGGGAGATTTTCCGCGCCATCGCTGTTAAGGGTGTGCATGTCCATCTCTTGAGCACCGTTAAGCAAGCGCTGAAATGCGCTCCAGCCGGATTGAAGGGCTATAGATAGACCAACAGCAGACCAAAGCGAGTAGCGACCGCCAACCCAATCCCACATGGGGAAACAATTCTCGGGGCCAACACCAAAACTGCTAGCAGCGTCCAGATTGGTAGTGACCGCAATCATATGGT
The DNA here is from genome assembly GCA_938091995.1 of uncultured Luminiphilus sp. Taxonomy (GTDB): domain Bacteria; phylum Pseudomonadota; class Gammaproteobacteria; order Pseudomonadales; family Halieaceae; genus Luminiphilus. The sequence goes on from CALKNZ010000037.1 coordinate 22,815, forward strand.
CGTTGATGTCGGATTCGCTGGCACCGGCGGCCAGTAACCAAGCTCTAGCTCTCAAGGCGTTAGTAAGAGTTTCTTCCGTGGTAAAAGATTTTGAGCAAATAATGAAAAGTGTCGACTGTGGGTTTAATGCGGCGAGGGTTTCATCAAGGTCTTGAGGGTCTACGTTTGCGACAAAGTGAGTGTGTAAAATATCGTTCTCGGAGCGCAGCGCTCGGCACACCATTTTGGGGCCAAAGTCGGAGCCTCCGATGCCAATATTGACCACATCGGTAAATGGGGTATGGCCGAAACCGCTTCGATCTCCGCTATGAATTTGTCCCACCAACTGTTCCAAGTGGGCATTCGTTTTTTTTACCTCAGCGTACAGTTGTGGGTTTTCATCCTCGCGGGTGCCTCGTAAAAGCGTATGCAAGGCAGCACGTTCTTCAGTAATGTTAATGGCCTCCCCTCGGGTTAAGGCGTCGAAGTCCGCAGATAATTCAGATGCCTTGGCGAGTTCAAGTAAGCGCTGCCGGCTTAGCGCATTGATTCTATGCTTGCTGTAATCCAGCACTAACCCGTTAGCGGTACAGCGGAAGTCGGATGCGCGGCTGGGTTCGCTCTCGAAACAATCGCTGATACGGATCCCGGCCATTTGATCGGCAATACTGTGCAATTCATTTTCAATGTTCGTGGTGCTCGGCATGGATTCGATTCCTTGGCGTAATGTTTTCAGCGCAGACCTTCCGCAAGTAGGGCAGCACCGATGAGTCCCGCTGAGGGGGCATATGTGGGAGCTTTAATGAGTGCATTTACTGCTGCATCAGAAGAATGCTGCGGTAGATAATGGTTCATCAGCTTTTGTAGCTCCCGTCGAATCTTGGGTAATAACGACGGAGTTTGCATGACCCCACCGCCCAGTATGATGGCATCGGGTGTCATTGTCAGAAGCAGATTCACACACATTTGTGCCAGATAATATGCCTGCAGCTTCACTCCTAAATGATTTTCATCGAGTGTGCCTAAATGACCGCGCCAGCGCTTCTCAATAGCCGGGCCGCAAGCCAGTCCTTCCAGGCAGTTCCCATGAAAGTGACAAAAGCCATCGGGCATCGGATCGTCCGGGTGTATTGTTACACGCATGTGGCCCATCTCAGGGTGAAACTGGCCGTGACTTAACTGACCGTTGACGACAAATCCTCCGCCAATACCTGTGCCCACTGTGACATAGATTACGCGCTTACAGCCACGACCTGCCCCCGAGGTTGCCTCTGCAAGCGCGGCTGCGTTTACGTCGGTGGTAATCGCCAGAGGCACCTGAAACTCACCCAATGCCTCAGGATAGCTCACCTGAGACCAGTGCGGCTTAGTTGTGGGGCCAATAACGCCATAATTGCCACTGTGTGGGTCTACGCCTAGGGGACCGAAGGACCCGATACCTATAGCGCTAAAGGGCTCATTCTTATACTGGGTGCGTAAATAATCGAGGAGCAGGGAAAAAGTTTCTTTAGGCGTCGTTGTGGCAATGCGCGTGTAACGCCCGGTTATCGTATTTGAGTTGCCAACGGCTGCAAGAAATTTCGTGCCGCCACCTTCGATAGCTGCTACGCGCATGATTTTAGGTCTGAGGTAGGATAAACGTCCATCAAGGCTTGCTCATATGCCGTAAAAGCTCCATCGTTTCACATGAGAATAACAAAACAAGGTCGGCAAGCTATGAAAGCTATTTTTATTACGGGCGCGGGTCGAGGAATCGGCCTGGCCATCGCCCAAAAATTTGCGGCGACAGGTTGGCTGGTTGGGCTTTATGATATTAACGAAGATGTTTGTAAAGAACACTTAAAAAATCCACTCTTTCACAATGCTGTTGCGGGTTTTTGTGACGTTACAGATTCAAGTTCTGTGGCTTCAGCACTGACCGCATTTACCGAGGCGAGTCGTGGCCAGCTGCACGTCGTCGTCAACAATGCGGGTGTTTTATCGGCAGGTGATTTTTCAGAAATGTCTGCGGCCAATATCAATGCCATGATTGCCGTAAACATTGGTGGTCTCACTACCGTGTCGCACCTGGCTTTTCCTTATTTGCGGGATACGCCGGATGCTGTGCTGTTAAACCTTTGCTCTGCCAGTAGTATTCACGGCATTCCGTGGCTAGGTGTTTACAGCGCCAGTAAATTTTATGTCGATGGCCTGACCCAAGCGCTGGCGATTGAATGGCGAGATCATGATATTCATGTCACGTCTCTCAAGCCGCCTCCTATTAATACTGCAATGGGCCATCAGCTTGATAGTCGCCATACTGAAAAAATGTCGATTAGTATGCAAGCTGAACAAGTTGCCGATGCGGCGTTCTCAGCTGTGATCGAACGAAGGCCCCATCGAATTTTAGGCCGTAGTACTCTGGCGTGGTACACCATTAATGGACTGTTACCGGCATCGTTGCGGAGCCGATTAACCCGTTATATTACGGGTGCTTAAAGTGGGATTTGATTCTGATAAAAAAAGGACATGAGGCGTGCGTAAAGCCCTTAAGTTTTGTCACACCCTGGGCGGCATAGGGCTGCTGGGAACTTTCTTAACCTTGACTATAGTTTTCACCGTCCTGCCGGAGCCGACACAAGACATTCAGCGGTATGCGGCGTTAACTGAACTGGTCGACCGATTAGCTCGTTGGATTTTGTTGCCGTCCCTGGCATTGACTCTGATCTCTGGCTTATTATCTATCGGCGCGGTTACTGCGTTTCATAGCGCGGGTTGGGCTTGGCTTAAATTGGCTACGGGGGTCTTGATGTTCGAGGGTACATTGCTCGCCGTGCAGGGTCCTATACAACGCGAGGCCAATCTTACGCGGCAGTTTTTAAATGGCGAAGTAGACGCCCCGGCGTTAGCGTCGAGTTTTGAAACAATCGGTTATTCGATCCTGCTATTAGGAAGCGTTGCAGTGGCCAATGTGGTGCTCGGCATTTGGCGCCCCCGGCTGAGTCGGCGAAGAGTTGTGTCAGCCGAGGTCGCGGAAGAGTAGGGCGAGCCGCTCGCCGCGACTCAGTGCCTTTAAAAAGGCTCTTGGCTCTTCGTCGCTGTCAAAAAAGTGTGAGTAGCCTCTGAGCATTGATACATCAATGCCATCGAGGTCTAAAAATCCCATTTGCCAGTCGCTGAATTCCCTTGCTTCAAGGGGCTCGTCAAAAAGTACCTCGACACCTTCATGCCGCTGATCGTGCATTATATTGTTGAAGGTTTCCTGCACTCGTAAGCGACTGCCTTCGATGACCTGAAAGAATGATTGGTTTTTATGCAGAAGCAATCCTGAGATATTACGGCGCTCATTGAGTTCCCTCGCTTCTCTCAAGAGGCCAATGAGGTCCGCTGCCTTCATCTCGCGAGTCTGTGTGCTGACATAAGCAAGGTGAATGAGCTCGTCATCGGACGTACCCGAGACTTCATTCTCGGCACGGGTTATTACTACACTGTCGCTGCACATGGGTGAAGCCTCCACAAATGTTGGATTTGACCGCAGCCTGGGATTAGCCGCGGGTCAACTGTCTTCCCCCCACCTGTTTAAAGGCAGCAATTTCCCCCTTGAAGACACTACGCAAGTAAAATAATCTAGACAAGTCTTTTTGTAATAAAATAATGACATATAATGTAGGAAGGTGATTAACTCACGCCATCGTGGCCTCGGGGGCCAAAGGAGCACACATGGCAACAACAACGGCACTAAACGATTCGACGCAGCAAGCACTAGAAAACAGATTGCTAGCACCGAAATTCTATCGAACTGACTATAAGGCTATGAATACCTTAGATGTTTCCTCGGTTCGTGACGAGTGGGGCATGATGATGGCGAACTTCGAAGAGGATAAAAATCGCGCGCATTTCAAGCAGAGCATCGAGTTTGATCCAGAGTCTCTCGATGTGGACATGGATCTTAAGCGAGACTTTCTCGATTTCTTAGTCAGCTCAATTACATCTGAATATTCCGGCTGTGTCTTGTATCAAGAGATTGAGAAGAATGTAGACAACCCAGATGTCTCCAAATTAATGCGCTATATGGCCAGGGACGAGTCGCGGCATGCTGGCTTTATAAACCGAGCACTCAAGCAGCTGGGTGTCGCCGTAGACCTTAGTGTTTTGAAGCAAACCAAGGAATACCATTACTTTCGCCCTAAGTTCATTTACTACGCGACATACCTCTCAGAAAAAATTGGGTATGCGCGTTACATAACGATTTATCGTCATTTGCAGCGCAACCCACAAAATCAGTTTCATCCCATTTTTAACTGGTTTGAACGTTGGTGTAATGATGAGTACGCCCACGGAGAGGCCTTCGCCTTGTTAATGCGCTCTGATCCGAAGCTACTGCGAGGTCATAACAAACTGTGGATACGCTTTTTCCTACTGGCCGTTTATTCGACAATGTACGTGCGCGATCATTCTCGCCCAAAGTTGTATCAGGCGTTTGGTATGGATCCCACCAAGTTCGACTATCAGGTATTTGATATTACAAGCGAAATTTCCAAGCAAGTCTTTCCGATGACGCTAAATACTGATGACCCTCGATTTCGACGTGGTATGGAGCGGCTGTTGTCTTTGAGCGAAAAAGCTGAGCGCTTGCAGGCGAAGGGAGGCTTCGTAAACAAGTGCCTTCGATTGGGTGTTTTGGCTCAAACAGGCCTAACTTTTGCTCGTCTTTACTGTTTGCCCACCAAGCCCAACACCCTACCTGATCAGGTCTGTATGGCACCTGCCTGGTAAAAACTGCACCCTGAGGACAGTCGCGCTGGCTGCCCTCGGGTTGGCTCAGCGTTTTGTAGAACTCATTCCCGGGGCCTAGCTTGGCTGGTCGCACTTAAGGGCTTGGTGCCCTTGATCCTAAACGCCTTCAGAAGGGATGCTTAGAGCGGATTCAAGTGTGCGTAAAAGTAAAGGGAGCGATCTAACCTCGACCTCGTGCGAGTCCTTGTGGGCGATATCGCAACACCAGATCCATCAGATGGGCCAGCAGCGATACGCATAGGCATAGCGCTAGCCAGTACCATTCAGCCTGGGTTAAGGCGAGGCGAATGCCCAGCATTAGAGCTGCTCCAGAGATGAGGTTGGGGATTAGCTTGCCCGGTCTTGGCCCGGTCCCGTTGTGACGATGGGCAACGGTGATGACGATGCCCTCAATAACAATGAGACAAAGGATGGCGTCGATAAGCCTTCCAGATAGCAGTAGCGCCTCCACTGACTTATGAGGCTCGGGTAAGGCCTATCAGATTACCGATATCCTTCAGTGCCACTCTTAAATGAGCGGTTTTGCGGCGCTTCACCAGCTGTTTTTGCGTGTAAGCCTGCCAAGTGAGCTCTTGCACATCTTTGTCTTGGCACATGCTGACAAATTTCTCGCGGCGCTTGTCTGATCGGTACCAGATGCGCTGCAGCAGTCCCAGTGCCCAGAATGTTTTACCGTGCAATTTCATAAACTGACGGCGTGCCTTGCCAAGGATTCGGGCATCGCCCACCTGTAAAAACTCATCCATGGTCTTGGCGGCAAGTTTACCGCATAGCATGGCGTAGTAGATTCCCTCGCCCGATGCGGGGGCAACAACACCGGCAGCATCACCAGATAACAAAACGCCTTTTCCGTCATCCCATCGCTTTAATGGTTTCATGGGTATTGGCGCGCCTTCTCGACGAACGGTTTGGCAGGCGTCTAATCCTGTCTTAGCGCGCAGTGCGGCTACTGAATTACGCGCTGAAAAGCCGTCAGTTTCACTGCCGACACCAATACTTGCATGTCTGCCATGGGGGAAAACCCAGGCATAGAAGTCGGGTGATAGATCTCCCTGATACCAAACATCGCAACGGTCACTGTCATAGAGTTCATCGTTGGCCGCAGGTGCTTCCACAATTTCGTGATAAGCAAGTACCCACCGAGCATTTTTGCTGCAAGGGATCGCTTGTTTGGCGACATTAGAACGTGCGCCATCAGCACCGATAACGCTGCGGGTGGTAACGCTAACGTTCTCTAGTCCCGCTTCTTTGCTTTGAAAGTCAATGTGCAGAACACCTTCGTTATCGTAGTGCAAAGCCTTGAACGCACCGATGCGCAATTCAGCCCCCGCTGATACGGCGCGTTCTCGCAGCCAGGGGTCAAAGACATCGCGATCCACCATGCCGACAAAAGTTTCACCCACCGGCATATCCACCTTTTTTTCCGTGGGCGATATCATTCGAGCTGACCGTATGCGAGCGACTAAAAGCTCTTCGGGTATTTCGAACTCATCGACTAAACAGGGCGGAATAGCGCCGCCACAAGGCTTAATCCGAAAAGCGCGTTCGAGCAGCAGCACTCGATAATTCTGTTGAGCTAAATGTTCAGCAGCGCTTGCCCCCGAAGGGCCGCCACCGATTACCACTACGTCATAGTCTGTATTGGACACAATTGGATTCCCCCGTTAATTGCGACCTGCCATCACTTCCTGCATGGCAATTTCCCCAAAGTTTGGGGTCGATTTTTCTACATCTTGTTGTTCACTTTTACCAATGCCCAGCCCCAGCCAGGCAGCCACGAGAAACATGGCTGCTTCAAAACTGAATACCAGGCCATAAGCATGCGCGGGTACTTCGACCCAAATTCGGCACACATCAACGGCGACGGTGCCCAAAAAGCCACCTAAAGCAAATGCGATAGCTTGAGCAGCGCCCCAAAGTCCCATGCGTAAGCCCTCTCGACCCGATTGGCCGGCGCTCGCAAGGGTCATCATGGTTGCTATAGCCGCCACGGCGAATGCGCCGTTGGCGAAACCAAGAAGAAATACATTGGCAGAGAGGTTCCAAGCTTCTGGGTTCAGGCCTCCACTAGCCAGTGCGAGTAGTACCAACCCTGATGCAATACAGCCGCCAACCGTCCAGGCTCGAAGCAGCTGCACGCCGTGTTTGCTAAACAGCGAGCCGCTAGCGGCAACCGCGATCATACCGACCAGCACCCCAGCATGTTGTGTGCCAGCAAGCTGGGTGGATGCGCCTGGGGATAAGCCAAAGACCAGCCCTGCATAGGGCTCAAGTATGAGGTCTTGAAAGGAGTACGCAAGCATTGAGAAAAATACAAACATCGTAAATTGGCGAGCTTGAGGCTCCTGCCATATCTTTTTCAGGGCGACACTAAACGGAGGTTTTTCAGGTTCCACGATGGGTTGCGAGGCGTATGTACTGGGCTCAACATTGCGTATGGCCAGTACAGTGACGCACATGGCGAGTATCGATACGGTAGCCGTCACGATTAATAGTCGGCTGGGGGAAAAGGGATCTAGAAAATGCCCGGCCACTCCCGCGGTCACCGCAAAACCAGCGATCATCATAAACCACACAAGCGTTGCTGCCGCGGGTTTTCGCTCAGGTGCTACGACCTTGGCCAATAAAACTAACAAAGAAGTACCGGTAGCACCTGATCCCAAGCCTATGCCAAAAAAGCCCAAGAAGGACACAATTGAACCGGTGATGACACTGCTGGCCATTAGCACTGTGCCAAAGGCGGCTACTACGCCGCTTAGAGCAAGGAGTGCCATGCCACCCAGTATCCAGGGTGTGCGACGTCCGCCAATATCCGATCCATAGCCAATTCTTGGGCGCGCAAGCTGGACAAAATGGTGTACCGCCACTAGAAATCCGGGCAGCATCGCGGGTAGAGCCATCTCCACAACCATGACGCGGTTAAGTGTAGATGTGGTAAGTACGATAATCGCACCCAAGGAAGTTTGGATGAGTCCAAGTCGGGCGATGCCCAGCCAACTCAGGTTTATTGGGGTTGTCATAGGATTGTGCTCGGTAGGGCGGTCGCGCTGATCATCATGCCGCTGACGTACGCCATGACGCCTGTACCGTTGTACCAAGGTGCCAATTTCTCTGGATTTTTAACCAGCTTCGCCATGGCGAAAAGTTGCCCGACAATCAATAGTGAGACCGTTGCTGCTTGCCAATTAGCACCCGTATGAATTAATAGCATAACGACAAAAAATTGCGGTATTGCCATAAACCAGCAGGCAACGACTGCCGCCCTGTGTAGTCCGTATTCCGCTGGCAGGGAGCGAAGTCCCAAGGCCCGGTCACCCGTAACAGATTTGAAGTCGTTCAGTGTCATAATGCCGTGGGCGCCAATACTGTAGAGGCCAGCAATTGTGAGGATCTGCCAAGAGGGCAGCATCCCGCCAAGGAACACCGCTGCGCCAGTGAGCCACGCTAAGCCCTCATAGCTTAAACCTACGGCGGCCGCGCCCCACCAGCCATTGCGCTTTAACCGAACCGGCGGGGCACTATAGGCCCAAGCTAGTATCAGGCCCACCAGCGTGGCAATGCCGACCCAAAAGCCTAAGGCTGCGCCCCAGGCTGCGGCCAAGCCGGTCCAGACAACGGCGAAAATCAATCCCCAGTTCCCCGGGACTCTGCCCGATGGTATGGCCCGATGTGGTTCATTGATGGCGTCTACATCGCGATCAAACCAGTCGTTGACCACCTGACTGGCGCCACAGACCATTGGGCCGGCAAGTAACATGCCGGCAACAAGCAGCACGGGATTCTCAACCAGGCCGACGCCACTCGACACCGCGCCACAAAGAAACGCCCACATGGGTGGAAACCAGGTAATGGGCTTCAGTAATTCAAGCAGCGCGCCCGCCTGAGGGCGGGTTGCGGGAACATCAAAAGAGGAGGCTCTTTGCATAGTTGAGAGGTTAAACAGGCCTCTCAGCCGCCGTCAAACTTTATTTACACATTATCAGTAAATAAAGTTGGTCATTCCCGGGATTCAGTCTCGGTCTCGCCAATGCCGTAGCGTCGCAATTTAGTGTATAGGCTCTGCCGGCTCAGGCCTAAAATTTCGGCGGCCGAGGCGCGATTGTCTCGGGTCAGCTTGAGTGCTGCCTCTATACACAAAGCTTCAATAACGTCGGTCGATTCACGAACGAGCTCTTTCAGGGGGTGGCGACCTACACGTTCGGTTATTTGCTCTATTGAGCGTGGTAGTCGCTCGGTGAGTGGATGGTCTGTTGTGAGACGTCGGCTGATATCCCGAATAAAGAAGACAATCTTTGGGTTATCCCCTCGTTGGACGGTTGCGGCAGAGATTTCGATCTCTGATGTCGTGCCCACACTATTCTTGAGGACTGACGCGTAGAGCTTTATGGTGCGCCCCTGCTTGAGATTGCTGAGCATGACGGAGAGGTCGACGGTTGACCGCCCAATCCAGTTATCGAGAGTTCTACCAATCACTTGATCGGGTGCCGCGACACTAACCCACTCAAGAAAGACTGAGTTTACGTGTTCAATGCGACCATCGGTGTCAACTTGGACAATGGCATCAGGGGCGAGTTGAAAGGTGTCAGCAAGATGCATATCTTGCAGATTACTGTCTTCTCCTGTGCTGGAGAGTCTGATCAGGTAGCGGGACTCGGGTCCTTGTCGCTGGAAGCTAACCAAGACATCACTGCCGTGAGGAACATTGGGTAGCACTATTCGCCGTAGGCTGTTGGTCCCGGTTTCCCGGGCGGAAGCCAGTAGAGATTGAATCTCTATGGAGTTGAGGGGAAGAGGGCGCCCAATAATACTTTGGCCCTCTGTGCCCAACATGGCGTTGGCTTGAGAATTAGCTTCTAAAACGCGCCCGGTACCCTCATCAACAACTAAAATTCCGTCGCTGGTCAACTCTAGCAAACGGCGATAGCGGTTTTCCATTTGGCGCAGCGCCCAATAGTCTTGTTCCATTGCATGTTGAGCATTAAGCACCTGCTGTCGCAGGTCACTCACGACTCTCAGGTCCCGACCAATGGCAATCACGCCCTCACCGTCAACGGGTTGAATGAGCCTGAAGCTCATGGGCAACTCCTCACTGGTTTCTGTGGCCCGAATATTCACATCAACACGATTTGGGGTGTTGGGTGTTCGTGAAGCGGCGGTCAGGGCTTTTTTTGCGCGTTCCACATGCTCTTCAATACACAGCTCATGCCAGCGCTGTCCGCGCCAGGGTATCCGCATCAGGTCGGTCAGTTCGGCATTGGTTACCGCCACGTCAAGGCAAAATCCTTCAGCGTCTAACTGCAGTTGCACGTCTGCTACGGCTTCGAGCACCGAGGCGACAGCGGCTGGGTCGAGTTTTTTTAGCAACACCTAGTCCTTTATGAGTGTTTATTGAGTGCTCTGTACGCCATTTTGCGGTTGAAACACTCGGAATTGAAGCGAGGTTTACACCAGAGGGCAAGAAAACTCACCCAAAATGGACATATTTCGGACATTTAACCCTATTCGGCCATAAAACGTCACTTTTTTTAGTCTCTAAGAGATGTAATAACAAGTTGACACCCGTGGAGAGGGAGGGATAATCTTGATCGAAAGTACCCGTGGAGCGCACATCGCGCTGGAGGTCATCGTGGGTGAGCCGAGAAAACCCCTAGAAAGGGGCTCCGATTTGTACACCCCGGAGCAGCGTTTAAGAAGAGATTCGTCTATCTGGACGACGGTTCAAGGTGTATTGGCGCCGCTGCAATTCCTTGCTTTTGCGCTAAGCCTTGTCTTCGTCATTAATTTTCTCGCGAATGGTACGGGCTACTCAGTTGCCGTTATCTCGGTGCTCATAAAAACGCTATTTTTATTCACCATCATGGTGACCGGTGCAATCTGGGAAAAAACGGTGTTCGGGCGCTACCTGTTTGCCCCCGCTTTTTTTTGGGAAGACGTCGTCAGTATGTTAGTGATCTTTTTGCATGTTGCTTATGTCACGTCTTGGCTATTCGACTTGCAGTCGCCTCGTGAGCAGATGTGGCTCGCTATTGCGGCTTACACGGCTTATGTCATTAACGCCGCTCAGTTTTTATTGAAACTGAGAGCTGCCAGAGTGGGGTCTTTACATAACAATCCCGAGTCCGCGCATGAGTTTGCTGCAGAGGTATCTAGATGACTGCTGAGGTGATTGCAGTTTCCGAAGTCACACCGGAGCGGTTTCAGCCACTTCAGGAGCGGGGGCAGCGTGCTGTCTTTTGCGGTCTGACCTCGATTATATGGCTGCACCGAAAAATTCAAGATGCTTTCTTTTTAGTGGTTGGCTCTAGGACCTGTGCGCATTTAATTCAATCGGCAGCGGGGGTTATGATCTTTGCCGAGCCACGATTTGGTACCGCTGTGCTAGGAGATCGTGATCTGGCGGGGATGGCTGATTGTCACGACGAGCTCGATAGGGTTGTCGCTCAGGTGCTTGCTCGTCGACCCGAGTTGAAGAGTATATTTCTGGTGGGTTCATGCCCTTCAGAGGTGATTAAACTGGATCTAGACAACGCAGCGGGTCGCTTGGGCCGTGAATATGAAGGTCAGGTTCGATTCGTTTCATTTTCAGGTTCAGGTATTGAGACGACATTCACTCAGGGGGAAGACAACTGCCTAGCCAGTCTGGCCGCCGACTTACCTGCACACACAGCTTCTGAGGAACGTCTGCTTATTGTCGGGACGGTTCCCGATATCGTTGAAGATCAGTTCCGTCGCCTTTTTTCCCAGCTGGGTATTGAGCACGTCGACTTTTTCCCCGGCAGTCAGTCGACCGATTTACCGGCTATCGGTAACAATACTCGGCTGTTGCTGGCACAGCCCTTTTTAGGGGAGACGCTGCGGGCACTAGAGTCACGAGGTGCGACATTGCTGCCTGCGCCATTTCCGCTCGGAGCCGAGGGCAGCGAGGCGTGGTTTCGCGCGGCCGCGAATGCTTACGGCATTGATCAAGAAAAGCAGCGAACGGTGTTGCAGCCACCTCGTCAGCGAGCGGAGGCTGCATTGAGTAAGTATCGCAGCGAGTTAGCCGATAAAACGTTTACCATGCTGCCCGACTCCCAGCTCGAAATTCCACTAGCTCGATTTTTATCGCGTGAATGTGGAATGACACCGAAAGAAGTGGGTACGCCCTATTTTGACGCGCGAGTTATGGCAGAAGAAGTCCCGTTGTTACCTGAGGGTGTCGATTGGGTCGAGGGGCAAGACCTCGATCCAGCGCTTGATCGCGTGCGCGCAGCGCGACCCGACTTGACGGTTTGTGGACTGGGTATTGCTAACCCACTAGAAGCCGAGGGTCTGCGAACAAAATGGTCCATCGAACTTCTTTTTACCCCGATTCAGGGGTTTGAGCAGGCGGGAGACTTGGCTGAGTTATTTGCACGACCGTTGCGTCGAGAAAGGGCGTTGGAGGTGGGATCGTGGAGCTAACACTGTGGACCTATGAAGGGCCTCCCCACGTTGGGGCCATACGAATCGCTGCCTCGATGCGCGGGGTTCATTTAGTGTTGCATGCGCCTCAGGGCGATACCTACGCCGATCTTCTGTTTACTATGATTGAGCGTGACGGCAAGCGGCCACCCGTCACCTATACCACTTTTCAGGCGCGAGACCTTGGCGCCAGTACCGCTGAAAAGTTTTTGAACACCTTGCAAGCCGCGTACGACCATCACAAGCCCAGTCTGATTCTGGTGGCCGACTCCTGTACCGCAGAATTGCTTCAGGATCAGCCGGGTACGCTTGCGGAGACTGCAGGTTTGCCGGTTCCCGTGGTGCCCCTTGAAATGGCAGCTTATTCGCGTAAAGAGAATTGGGGTGCCAGCGAGACGTTTTATCACTTGGTACGTGCTGTGTTGTCTTCACAGCGTAATTCTGTTGATAAAGCGACTGATCAAGATGTCAGCAGCCGGCGCCGCAGCGTTAATTTACTGGGGCCGAGTAAGCTGGGTTTTCGCTGTCGAGACGATGTTCAAGAGATTTCACGTTTGTTGCAGTCGGTGGGTATCGGCGTGAACGTGATTGCACCTTTGGATGCAGATATTAACGATATTAGTCGCATACCCGAAGCCGATGCCAACGTCTGCTTGTACCCGGAGGTCGCATTGACGACCTGCACTTGGCTTGAGCGTAACTTTGGACAGCCGATTATTCGCACCGTGCCCCTAGGCTTTGGGGCGACCCAAGATTTTTTAGCTGAGCTGGCGGGGGTGCTGCAGGTCGATATCAGCGCTGAAGCCGTAGCCGACTGTCGCTTGCCTTGGTACAGCCGTTCAGTCGATTCAACTTACTTAACAGGGAAGCGGGTTTTTGTCTTCGGTGACGGTACTCATGCGATGGCCTGCGCCCGGGTTGCCCAGCAAGAGATGGGTTTTGAAGTCGTTGGTTTGGGTACGTACTCTCGTGAAATGGCGCGAGAAGTTCGTGGCATGGCTAAAGAATTGGGTGTTGAAGCGCTTATTACCGACGATCACATGGTTGTTGAGCAGGCCGTCAGCGAACTGAGGCCCGAGCTGGTTCTGGGTACTCAAATGGAACGTCATATTGCCAAACGCCTGGGTATCGGTTGCGCGGTTATTTCAACACCCGCCCACGTACAGGATTATCCGGCGCGATTCTCACCTCAAATGGGTGTTGAGGGCGCCAATGTTTTATTTGATACCTGGGTGCATCCCCTAATTATGGGCCTGGAGGAGCACTTGCTGCACATGTTCCGGGACGACTTCGAATTTAACGACCATGCAGCGCCTTCACATTTAAGCCACGGCGAAGGCACGCTTATGGCTGTTGAAGACAGTAACGTCGTCGCCTTGGCGGGTGTGCATTGGGAGGACGGTGCCGAGAAAGAGTTAAAGAAAATTCCATTCTTTGTTCGAGGTAAGGCCAAGCGTAATACGGAACGCTACGCCGAAGAGCGCGGACTGACCGCGATTGATATTGAGACTCTGTATGAAGCAAAAGCGCACTACAGCCGCTGATGCGGCCATGGACGTCTCGATTCGCGTGGTGCTACTCACGCTGGATAATCACGTCAGTGCGGCGCTTGAGTCGGCGTTTATAAAATTGCGCGGAATTATGCCCGGACTGGAGTTGGCCATCCACGCTGCCGCTGACTGGGAAGCGCGACCTGAGAAGCTTGAAACCTGCAAGAGTGATATAGCTCAGGGCGATATTATTATTGCCACCATGATGTTTATGGAGCCCCATATCGCGGGGGTTATTGATGCGCTGACGGCTCGTCGTGATCACTGTGATGCCATGATTTGCTGTATGTCCGCTGGTGAAGTGATGAAGCTCACCCGCATGGGTCGTTTTTCTATGGACGGGGAGCAGGGCGGCGCTATGTCGTTGTTGAAACGACTGCGCGGTAAGAGTGAGACTGGTGGCAAACCACGGAATGTGGGAGCTCAACAGCTGTCAGTATTGCGCCGACTGCCCAGAATCTTGCGATTCATTCCTGGGACCGCTCAAGATCTGCGCATTTACTTCCTGATTTTGCAGTACTGGCTGGCAGGATCAGAGGAAAATTTGTCGCGAATGATTCAGCTGGTTGTGCGGCGATATGCCAGTGGCCCAAGGGAAGCATTACGAAAACTGCCCGAACCCGAAGCGCCCATTGATTATCCTGAAGTGGGTATTTATCACCCGCAAATCAAAGCAGGGATCAGTGCTGACGTTACGGCCTTACCGCGTAAACCTCAAGGCAGTAAGAGCGCCAAGGGAACTGTGGGTTTACTGCTTATGCGCTCCTACGCTTTGGCGGGTAATAGCAGTCATTACGACGCAGTAATCAAAGCTTTAGAGGTGAGAGGCTTGCGCGTCATTCCCGCTTTTGCCGCAGGCTTGGATGCGCGTCCGGCAGTGCATCGTTTCTTTATGGAAGACGATACCCCTATTGTTGACGCAGTGGTGTCATTAACCGGTTTCTCGTTAGTAGGCGGTCCTGCCTATAACGATACAGATGCAGCACAGGAACTTCTAAAGTCTCTGGATGTGCCCTATCTCGCTGTGCAGGCGCTGGAATTTCAGAGCCTTGAAACATGGGCGGACTCGGCTTTGGGCCTCATGCCCATCGAGGCGACCATGATGGTCTCTATACCGGAGCTGGACGGCGCGACGGGTCCTTTGGTGTTCGGTGGCCGCAGCGATCAGGCGGCAGAGAAACCCAATGCGATGCAGCCCCATAGTGAGCGCATCAGTATGTTGGCTGACCGTGTTAAATGCCTGGTTAAATTACGACGACAAGCGCAGCGTGAACGCAAGATTGCTGTGGTGCTATTTAACTTCCCGCCAAACTCGGGGGGTACTGGAACGGCCGCACATCTGGCGGTATTTGAGTCGCTATACAACACACTAAGGGCGCTGAAAACAGACGGTTATCACGTGGTTCTTCCGGATTCTGTCGACGCCCTGCGTGACACCATTTTAACGGGTAATTCAACGCAGCGAGGCACCGATGCCAATGTCTGCGCAACGATTAGTGTCGACGATCATGTGCGCAATGAACCCTGGCTCGATGAAATTGAATCTCAGTGGGGACCAGCACCGGGAAAGCAATTAACAGACGGTCGATCACTGTTTGTGTTAGGCGCAGAATTTGGCAATGTATTGGTAACCGTGCAGCCGCCTATGGGGTACGAGGGAGATCCCATGCGACTGCTTTTTGAAGGCGGGCATGCGCCAACCCATGCGTTCTCGGCTTTTTACCGATACTTGCGCGAGACTTGGCAGGCCGATGCCGTCTTACATTTTGGTACTCATGGTGCGCTCGAATTCATGCCCGGCAAACAGGTGGGCTTGTCGTCTAAGTGCTGGCCAGATCGTTTGATTGGATCGCTGCCCAATTTTTACCTGTATGCCTCTAATAACCCCTCAGAGGGTTTGATTGCCAAGCGACGATCCGCCGCAACGTTAGTCAGTTATCTGACTCCGCCCGTGGCAAACGCCGATCTTTATCAAGAGCTGAAAAGCCTCGGTGATTCCATTGATCGTTGGCGTCGACGTGACCACGATCAAGACGCCGATTCCCTGGGTGAACTCGTAAGCCTTATTCAAGAACAAGCAAAGATCTGCGACCTCGATACGGTGAGCTGGGATCAAGACGTCGAAGCTGGGATTGAGGAATTGCGAACGCAACTCAATGAGATTGAGGAGTCGCTGATTCCCTACGGGTTACATGTTGTTGGGGAGGTCATGTCTCGAGAAGATCGCCTAGCACTATTGCAGTCGATTTCGACAGCACAAGGCCAATTTAACCCCTCTGAAAAACTGTTAGAACGTGTTCTAGATGATGCGCAAATAGCCGAGCTTATCCAATTCCCCGAGCTATCGATGCAACCCGAAGCCGAGCGTCATGCCTATCTTGAATTGCTGGTCGCGGCCAAGACTTCGCTGGCGCAAGACCATGAGCTCCCCGCGCTGCTAAAAGCATTAGACGGGCGATTCATTCCTCCCGTGGGCGGCGGCGATCTGTTGCGATCGCCAGATATGCTACCCACAGGACGCAACTTGCATGGCTTTGACCCATTTCGCTTGCCAAGTCAGTACGCGGTTAAAGAGGGTGATCGTCAGGCGCGCCAACTGCTGGCGCGACATCAACACGATAGCGACGAATTACCCACGTCTATCGCGCTAGTGTTGTGGGGCACTGACAACTTGAAATCAGAAGGGATTGCCATTGCGCAGGCCCTTGCACTAATGGGTGCTGAGCCTCGACTAGATAGCTACGGCCGGGTTTGTGGTGCGCAACTGATTGACCTCGAGACTTTAGGTCGTCCACGTATCGACGTCGTGATGACGCTTTCCGGTATTTTTCGCGATCTCCTACCATTGCAGACCCGTTTATTAGCTGAGGCAGCATATCTTGCGGCTAAAGCTGATGAGCCCGTCGCGAAAAATGCGATACGCGCTCACGCCTTGGCGTACCAAGCAGAACACGGTTGTGATCTTGAGACTGCAGCGTTACGAGTTTTCAGTAATGCCGAGGGAACCTACGGGTCCAACGTTAATATGCTGATTGACAGCGGAGCTTGGGAAAACGAGGACGAGCTTGCCGAAACCTTTACCGCCCGCAAAGGACACGCTTACGGCCGAAATGGTGAGGTATCACAAAATACTGAGCTGCTGACAAAAATGCTGTCTCAAGTAGATTTGGCCTACCAAAACTTGGATTCCGTAGAGATCGGAGTCACTACTGTCGATCATTACTTCGACACGCTTGGCGGTATTAGCAGGGCTATTCGCCGCACGGGGAGTGACTCTGTTCCGGTGTACATTGCCGATCACACCACCGGCAATGAAAAAATTCGAACATTGGCCGAACAGGTCGCTCTGGAAACCCGTACTCGAGTTTTAAATCCCAAGTGGTACGAGTCTATGCTCGATCACGGTTATGAGGGGGTGCGAGCCATAGAAACCCATGTCACCAACACCATGGGCTGGTCGGCAACTACCGGTCAAGTAGCCCCCTGGGTTTATCAGCAGCTGTCGGAGACTTTCATCCTTGATGCGGATATGCGTCAACGATTGGCGCTGTTAAATCCGAAGGCTGCATCACGCGTTGCAAATAGATTACTAGAGGCGCACGAGCGCCAGTATTGGGACCCTGACGAAGCTTCATTAAGCGCTCTGCGCGAAGCGGGTGAGGATTTAGAAGATTGGATGGAAGGACTATCACCAGAGGCGGTCGCATGAATGTACGCAATAATCATATCCCTATAAAAGCTATTGACGCAGGAGGTAAATCCCCTGATGGAGATGGCAGTGTTCAGGTCCACCTAGACCCCCAGATTCAAATAGACAAGGCCAAGGTGTTTGCTGTCTATGGAAAAGGAGGCATTGGAAAGAGTACGACCTCCTCCAATTTGAGTGCGGCTTTCTCAAAACTAGGTAAGCGTGTAATCCAGATTGGTTGTGACCCAAAGCACGACTCAACGTTTACCCTCACCAAAGCGCTTATGCCAACGGTTATTGATGTGCTTGAGTCGGTAGAATTTCATTCTGAGGAACTGCGTCCCGAAGATTATGTGTTCGAGGGCTATAACGGTGTTCAGTGTGTCGAGGCGGGTGGACCACCTGCAGGCACGGGCTGTGGCGGTTATGTCGTTGGACAAACCGTCAAGCTGCTGAAGCAGCACCATCTTTTAGACGATGCCGATGTGGTTATCTTCGATGTCCTTGGTGACGTCGTTTGCGGCGGGTTTGCATCACCTTTGCAGCATGCAGAACGTGCGGTTGTTGTAACAGCCAATGACTTTGACTCTATTTTTGCGATGAATCGGATTGCCACTGCGATCAATGCAAAAGCCAAGAATTATGGCGTGAGGCTTGGTGGCGTTATTGCTAATCGAAGCTCAGCTACCGATGAAATTGATCGTTTCAATGAAGCGACTGGCATGAAGCGCCTGGCACACTTTCCAGATCTTGATGTCATCAGACGTAGCCGATTAAAAAAGTCGACCATCTTTGAGATGGGCGATGCAGAGGGTCTGGATCTGGTGCAGCGTGAGTATATGAACTTGGCTGAGCGCTTGTGGAATGGTACCGAGGCACTTCCGGTAACTCCTATGAAAGATCGCGAGTTGTTCGATTTTCTTGGCTTTGATTGATTAGGATGGTGGACTAGACGTGGTGAGTTATGAACAGCGCCGGCAGGAAATCGAGCATTATTTTGATCGTACTGCCGCCGACACCTGGGCGAAGTTAACTTCGGAAGCTCCCGTTGGGCGCATTCGGCAGACGGTTCGCGAGGGGCGGGATACCATGCGTGCGCAGCTATTGGCTTGGCTGCCTGAGGATCTCTCCGGGAAGCGAGTCTTAGACGCGGGATGCGGTACCGGTGCATTTTCGGTTGAGGCAAGCCGCAGGGGTGCAGACGTTGTTGCTGTAGACCTGTCGCCCACGTTAATCACTCTTGCTCAAGAGCGCGTGGGTAGCGCGGAGATGCGCGGCACAATAGATTTTAGGGTGGGGGATATGGGCCACCTTGATCTCGGCACCTTTGATCATATTGTGGCGATGGATTCCTTGATTCATTACGAGTCTGAAGATGGATTGCGAACACTTGCCGCGATGGCTGAGACAGTCACAACGAGTATTGTGTTTACTTTTGCACCGAAAACCCCGCTGCTAGCTGCGATGCATAGTGTCGGGCAGTGGTTCCCTCGAGGCAATAGATCACCCGCTATAGCACCGATGGCCTTATCGCAGCTTCAACGTGCAGTAGCCTCGCAGCCGGAGTTCACGGAATGGCAAATGGCCCGAGATTTTCGGGTGTCTAGAGGATTTTATATTTCTCATGCCATGGAATTGACCCGAAAATGATTATTTCCCGCCAAAATTTCGGTGAATTCATTCAGGGTTTAGGCACTCGTTGGTTGCCTTTTGCTGATGCAGTTAGCGAAAATTTGGCGTTAAGCCGCCTGCTGCGGTTGGCCTTGTTTCAGGTCTCTGTCGGAATGGCGGCGGTCATGCTAACCGGAACACTCAATCGAATCATGGTGGTTGAGCTAGGGCAGCCGGCCTGGATAGTTGCACTGATGGTTGCTATTCCCTTATTGCTCGCGCCGGCCCGCGCTTTGGTTGGATTTCGCTCTGATTTTCACCGATCGTACTTGGGGTGGCGCCGAGTTCCCTATTTGTGGATGGGTACGTTACTCCAGTTTGGTGGCTTTGCGATCATGCCTTTTGCACTTATTGTCATGACCGAGCCCCACAACGGCCCTGAGTTGTTGGGCCCCGCCGCCGCCATGCTCGCTTTTATCCTCGTGGGTACTGGCATGCACACAACACAAACCGCAGGATTAGCCTTGGCTACCGATCTTGCCAGCGAAGAATCGAGGCCTCGTGTTGTCGCACTTCTCTATGTCATGTTACTGGTTGGAACGGTTGTTGCGAGTCTTGGATTTGCGCACCTACTCACTGATTTCACTTATCTTCGTCTGATTCAGGTGTTGCAGGGGGTGGCGATCGTAACCGTGCTACTTAACTTTGTCGCCCTGTGGAAGCAAGAAGCGAGACAACCGCACCTGACCCGCCATGATCGAATTCGTCCGCGTTTTCGAGATGTTTGGCGCCAGTTTGATGCGCAACCCAAGGCTCGAAGACTGTTAATCGCCGTGGCGCTAGGCACCGTTGGCTTCACTATGCAGGATATTCTGCTAGAGCCCTACGGCGCGCAAATTCTCAGCATGTCAGTGAGTGAAACGACCCAGCTCACAGCTATCTTGGGTATTGGTATGCTGGTAGCGTTTTTTGCTGCCGCCCGCTTATTGGCGGGGGGCGCCGATCCAATCCGCCTTTCGGCGGTGGGCGCGATGATCGGAGTCTTTGCTTTTTCTGCCGTTGTGTTTGCTGCACCTCTGGTTTCAGAAACTTTATTCCGAATAGGGACCTTTGCCATCGGTGTCGGGAATGGCTTGTTTGCAGTGGGAACTTTGACCGCCATTATGACCCTGGATCGAACCGATCAGCTTACGGGCCTGACGCTAGGTGTCTGGGGCGCAGTGCAGGTGACAGCAACAGGGGTCGCCATTTTTGCCGGTGGCGCAATTCGCGATGTGGTCGAGGGCTGGGTAAGCCTAGGTCTCATGGGAAGCGCACTGAATATGCCCACCACGGCTTACGCCGTTGTTTATCACATAGAAGTTTTCGTTCTGTTTGCCGCTCTGATTGCACTAGGGCCCCTAGTGCGTCAGCCGGATGAGCAGTCACAGCAACCACCGGATCTGCGCCTCGCAGATTTTCCGGGCTAATAAGTAACAACAGAGGAGCAATACAATGGGTACTGGAGCCATAACCGGTTACATTGATGTCGCACAGGTGTCGCTGTACGCCTTTTGGATTTTCTTTTTCCTACTGGTGCGTCATTTGCATCGTGAGGGCAAGCGCGAGGGCTGGCCCCTAGAGCTTGACGGGAAGGGAGACACGCTGGTTGAAGGCGTTGGTGGAATGCCGATGCCGAAAACTTATGATCTGGCCAATGGTCAGGGAAGTCGAACCTTACCAGGGCCTGCGCCTGCGGGCTATGAGCTCAGGGCGAAATCAACGGGTCCAACGATGGGCTTTCCCATAGAACCCACGGGTGACCCTATGGTTGACGGTGTCGGTCCTGCGGCCTGGGCGACACGACCAGAAAAGCCAGACCTGACCATTGATGGTGAGCCCAGAATCGTTCCCTTGAGGGTCGATGGTGACCACAAGGTGAATAGCCGCGATGCTGATCCCAGAGGTTGTGCGGTGATGGCTTGCGATGGAAAACAGGGCGGGACGGTTGTTGACCTTTGGGTTGATCGAGCGGAGCCGCTTTTCCGTTACGCCGAGGTTGATGTCGGCGACGGTACACGGTTACTGCCTATGACCATGGCGCGAGTCGCTAAAGATGGCACGGTGCAGGTTAAATCGATTCGAAGTGATCAGTTTATTCAGGTCCCGAGGTTAGCTAATCCAGATCAGGTTACCTTACAGGAAGAAGACAAGATTACTGCTTTCTACGGTGGCGGGACACTCTATGCGACCCCTGAGAGAAAGGAGCCTTGGCTGTGAGAGAGTACGAATACGAGCCTGTTAATGGACTTCCTGAAAACCTGCCAGAGGGTGAAGTGATCGTTTGGCAGGGAGCGCCCCGCTGGACTGCACTCGCAAATCGTGTCTTTCAAGTTCGAACTTTGGCTCTATATTTTGCGGCTTTAATTGGCATTCATGTTGTCTACAAACTCATGGATGGTGCGAGCAGTAGCCATGTTTGGGCTGGAGTATCTTGGCAGTTAACCTTAGCGACGGTTTCGCTGGGGTTATTGGCGGGCGCGGCATGGCTCTATGCAAGAAGTACGGTTTATACCTTGACCAATAAGAGGCTGGTACTTCGTTCAGGGGTAGCGACGCCGATGATGGTCAATATCCCTCTGGAAAAACTAGAGAGTGCAGGGCTGCGTCTGTGTAGTGATGGCACGGGTGATATGTTGTTTACGCCGACATCAGATACCAAACTTTACTACATGTTGCTCTGGCCTCACGTTCGTTTACTCGGCTTTCGCAAGATTCAGCCACTATTTCGCGGCATACCAGATGCACAAAATGTGGCGCGTTTGCTGGCTAAAACTGTGCGTGCTGAAGGACTGACCCCTCTAGCGGAGGATCTGGCAAAACCAGGGGAGGTTGACTCCACAGGCCCTGAGCATTTTGCAAGAGGTCAATCCGTTGTCGCAGGCTGAAATGTCAGGAGAGGTAAGACACATTCGTCGGGTTAGTGATCGGCTGATGGCGCTGATTGCTCTTGGGCTTCTCTTTGTTGTTGCAGCAGTTTTATTGGCGCGAACAACCGATAACATTGTCGTGGCCGAACCTCCCATGGGCGCCTTAATTCAGGGCAGGACTTTGCTGTTCAATGATGGCCCCGATGGCGAGGTGGCAATATCTGACGCGGCTACCGGTGCAGTAGTTCGAACGCTGTATGCAGGTGAGGGCAGCTTCATTCGTGGTGTGGTCAGAAGCCTGGTGCGCACACGGCATCAACAGGGTTTATTTGCTCAGACCGGCTTTAATCTCAACCTTTACGAAGATGGACGTCTTCAGCTGATTGATCCTCTGACGAGTCAAGTCATCGATCTTGTGGCTTTTGGCCCTACCAATATGGCGGAGTTTGCGGCTTTACTCACCACCGAGCCTACGTTGTCCTTGGTGGCTGACAGTCAATGAACGAGTTTGCTTTGGCGTTACTCGTGGCGTTGACCGGGTGGTGGTTTTCCACCGGAGTTATCTTGTGGCTGGTGCATCGTCCCGAGAAACAACACCGCATAATTTTTGCCTGTGCTACCGCAACGATGTTCCTCGCCTTTTATGGTGTCGAATTTACGGTATCTGAATCAACGCCACAGAACGTCGTGCTGGCGTTCTGTCTGGCGCTGTTGATCTGGGGCTGGCTCGAAATGGGATATCTCATGGGTTTCGTTACGGGTCCGAGAAAGGAGCCTTGTCCTGACGGCGCGACAACAGCCTCGAGAATGCGACTTGGCCTGAGCACGTGCCTTTGGCATGAGCTCACCCTTTTGGTCATGGTCTTAGTTTTGACGTGGATAAGCTGGCAGCAGCCCAATCAAGCCGCTCTCTGGACATTTACCGTGCTGTGGCTGATGCGTTGGAGCAGTAAATTGAACCTAGTACTGGGCGTACGTAACTACAACCAGAGCTGGTTGCCGGAGCGACTCGCCTATGTCCATTCGTACATTCCCAGGCGATTGTTAAATCCTCTGTTCCCATTTTCCGTTGTTTCAGGCCTGCTTGTCAGTTTTTTCCTCATAAACTCAGCGATGCATACGAACGAGTTGGGACTGATGATCTCGCTAACTCTTGCAGGTGCGATTGCTGCTCTGGGCACTCTTGAGCATTTATTCTTAATGGCACCCCTTCGAGACGCTGCACTTTGGGTTTGGGCTGCACCCGATCAGGGACCGGTTGCTACTAAATCTGGATCTCAATCTTAGCGACTTGAATCAATGATGGGGGTTAACGTAAAAACTTTCATAAACAAACTTGACGACAACAAGCCCGAGGACTACTGTGGTTCCTACGGCCGGTTAAAAATAAAAACCGTGCCGCAGAGCCTAGCCCAAGGGGCGCTGCTAAACCCTCTGCGTTTGCTGAGAGGATACGGTAGTTTCGAGGCTCGCCGGCGCTGCACTCGTGCAGTGGGAGGTGGTTTATGAACCAAAAGATAACCCCAGCCAGCTTAGTACCCCAGCTAGCCTCATCGCGGCCCTCTGCCGCGCAAGTTTTTGGTGGTCGAGAGGTGCCTATTGACGGCACGACCTTTACCGACGCTCTCGACAGTGCGGCCATGCGTGGGGACTTCGATAAGGGCTTGGGCTTACAAATATACCTGCCGTTTTGTGCTACTCGCTGCATTAGCTGTGACCGGGTGGCGGAAGTCGCAGTAGATCCAAGGGTGATCGATCGCTACCTAAACAACCTCGCAGTGGAACTGTCCCTAATATCTGATCGTATTGGTCGGGGTCGTCAACTGGCGCAACTGCATGTTGGTGGCGGCACTCCCAGTATGCTCAGCGCCGCCCAGTTGGCGAGGTTAACAGCTTTAATCGACCAACATTTTTCTATCGGCGATGACTGTGAAACCGTATTTGAAGTCACACCGGATCGGAGTTCTTGGACGCAACTTGAGCTGATCAAAGGATTGGGTTTTCGCAATCTGCGTATTGAGCTCAGGGAAATCGATTCCAGTGCGCAACAGGGGCTGGGCCGCAGCTACTCGCCAGAGTTGTTGCACGACATGCTTAGCAACGCAAATCAGGTCAGCTTTGATTCTGTGATATTCGATTTTGTTTATGGCTTGCCGGGACAAACTGTTGGCGCGGTAAAGAATTCCTTGCGCTTACTTACCGAGATGAACCCGACACGATTTATGTGCCGACCTTTTGTTCGTGATGAACAACGGTTTGAACACCAGCGGGGCATTGACGCCCATACTATGCCTTCTGTCGCAGAAAAAATGGCGATGTTTATAGCAATTGTGGATCACCTAGAAAATGCTGGTTATGAATGGTTGGGCATTAACAGCTTTGTTAAATCGGGTGATCCGTTGAGCGTTGCTCAAACAGAAGGGCGTTTAGTGCGAAATCGCTTAGGTTACTCCGATAAACCCACCCGATTGGTCTTGGGAATAGGCCTTGGTGCGGTTTCAGAACTACCCAATCTGCTCTCCAGAAATGAATCTCGGCTAGATGTATGGCAAAATTCCCTTGAGAATAGCGAGCACCCAGCTTGTGCTGGCGTACGATTCACGGCGGTTGAATCTAAGCAGCGTCGGTTGGTACACCGTTTGAGTGAGGCACTACAAGCGCCTCTTGCTGAGTTTGAGTCTGCGGAGCAGCAGGGACTGCTAGACAAACTGCAGAAGGAAGGGCTTGTCAAAGCGGAATCGGACTGGGTTCGGGTGACCAATTCAGGGAGATTTAGGTTGTTGCAGTTGTGGGACCCTGACTCGGGTGATCTGCGTATCGCAAACTCAGCTTAGTGACACCCTATCGGTGCGGTTCTAGCGACGTTAATGTGCACCTTGTTTCTCTTTAGCATTTCTTAGGCCCCTCTGAGGCCGTATGGTCGATCAGCCACAAGGCTCATAGAGTTTAGGCTGAATTCGATATAAGACGGGTTACTTTGTCTGCATGGTCATTTCTTAAGGCCCGCCATTCCATCAAAAACCAAGGTGTGAATTCTTCGGGTTTGTTAGCAACCCACTGGTCGACCTGTTCTAAATCAAACCAGCCCCAATGTGAGATTTCATTAGGATGAGGGGTGATATCGATGGGGCGGTCCAGATGTCCAATATAGACGGCGCAGAGTTCGTGTTCAGTGCCGACGGTTTCAAAATTAGCCTGGTACTCGAACTGATAAATACGAGATAGAGGTGTTTGAATTCCCAACTCTTCTCCTAAGCGTCTCTGTACAGCGTCCTCGTACGATTCGCCGGTTCTCGGGTGGCTACAGCAGCTATTGGTCCAGAAATCTGGCCACAGAGGTTTATCGAGGCTGCGCTTGTGCAGCAGCACTAAATGGTTATCGGCATAGATGAAGATCGAAAATGCCCGATGTAACTGACCGCCGGGAAGGTGTACCGCTTTTTTGGGTGCGTTGCCGACCACTTGGTCCGATGAATCGACCAAAATTAGGTCCTCGGAGTCAAAAGAGACTTGACCGAGTGCTTCGTGCATAACGAATTCCTAAATATAAAGAAGTAAAGTGACCCGCCCCGAAGGGTGCCTCAGAGATTTCACACTAGGGTGAGCGAGTTGGCACTGGGGGAAGCGCATGTTAACTCGGTCTCTGTGGTCTAAGAAAAGATCAGTGTCCTTTCTCCGGGTCAAAAAAGTCCTGGCCCCTAGAGGCCAGGGTAACTACCGCGTCACTTACGTTCTGCGGGTAGGGCTTCCATGTGGCTCGCTG